>CALVMP010000015.1 GCA_944346655.1 uncultured Clostridia bacterium | reverse complement strand
GGTGACAACACAGGCGGCACCACCGATGACGATACGACCGGCGGCGACACGGGTGACACTCCCGTAACCTCCACTCCCCTGCCCGCGGGCAACAAGATTTACCTTGTGGGCGACTCGACGGTGTGCTCGTTCAACGACAACTACTACATGCCCCGCTACGGCTACGGCACGCAGATTGCCGAATACTTCAACGTTACAAGCGATCAGGTGGTGAACCTTGCCATGTCGGGCAGAAGTTCCCTTTCGTTCCTTAAGGAACCCAACTATGAAACCCTTAAAAATTCCATAGACACCGGCGATTACCTGATAATAGGTTTCGGTCACAACGACGAAAAGGACGACGACACCGAGCGCTACACCGACCCCACAATGAGCTATACCGACAGCAGCTACAGCCTTAAAACGGTAGACGGAGTTGAATACGGTCCATCGTTCCAGTACACCATGTACGAAAATTACATAAAGCTTGCCGAAGAGGCGGGCGCAACCCCCATACTGTGCACGCCCATAGTCAGATATTCTTCGACCGCCGCATACACGGGAGATAAGATACACGACACCGACAAGGGCGACTATGCCGAGGCAATAAAAACTTTGGGCGAGGCGACCGACACGACGGTTATAGACCTTACGACGATCACCCTCAACCTATACAAGCAGGACAATGAGGCGGCGGCTATGTTCCACGCGCACACGAGCTATGACGGCGAAAAGCCCAACGAAACGCCCGCGGGCAGGGACGACACCCACATAAACCTGTACGGCGCGAAGATGGTGGCTTACCAGCTGGCGACAGCCCTTTCAGACACCGACTGCACCCTTAAAAACCATGTAAAGGAGGACATTGCGGCGCCCACCGACTGGACGATCTCAATAAATACCAGCTATGTCAAGCCGGCATATACCGCACCCAACCTTTCCAACCTTACGAGCATTGCGACCATTGAAGGCACTAACGGCGTGACGGGCGGTACCTACACCACGACATGGTATAAAACGGTAATGGGCGATATCGGCGGCAATAATAAACTGCCCTTCTTCAGCACAACCTATGCGGACGGAACATTCACCGTGAGCAACCCGGGCGGAACCAACGGCAAGTTTGCCAAGGACACGGACGGCTTTGCGGCAGCTTGGATGAGAGTGGGCAGGGAGGATAACTTCACCATAACCGTGACGGCAACGCTGACCTCGATGGGCGGCTCGGCAGGTAACAACCAGGCGGGCTTCGGACTGATGGTGCGCGACGACATGTATATCGACGTAAATTCCAAGATGATCCAGAGCAACTTTGTCGCCGCGGGATATCTTTTGGACGGCACGACCATTTTCAGCCGCGACAACAAGGCGTCGCTGACAACGGGCAACAAATCGACGAGCTTTGCAAACGGCAACACCTACACCCTGACCATCAAGAGGCTCGGGCAGATTATAACAGCAACGGTGAGCGACGGCACGAACACAACGACTAAGAGTTTCCCCGACTTTGACGTGCTTGCCGTTGACCAGGACTACATGTACATTTGCCTGTTTGCCAACAGAAATATGACCATCGACTACTCGAACATAACGTTCACTTACGACGGCGTTGCACAGACGGCATAAAAATACACATTCAAAACGGCGGGCGGGAGCCCGCCGTTTTTTTTGTTGAAAAATTTAAAGGTTTGTGGTATAATTAAAAAAAGTTAAATTTTTCAGAGGGATTTTTTATGAATAAAGTAACGTTCGGTGTGCTGCGGGCGCTGCTGTGGAACGCGGTTTACTACGTTTTGAGCGCGGTGATTGCGGCATATGTGGGGGTCAATGAGCACGTGGCGTGGTTTTCGGTGCTCATATTGGTGCCGCTTGCAATAATTGTGGGTTCGACCGAAATATTATTTTCGAGAACTTTAAAGCGCATGCCCGAACTTAAAAAATGGGCGTACATAGATTTGGGCGCCAAATGCGCGGGCTGGCTGTTCTTCATTTTGGTGTGCACGGCGGTGATTTCACACGGTGTGGCTATAGGCTGCATTATAACCTGCGCGGTGTTCAGTTTTTGCGCCGTCGCCTGCATGTGGCTTAAAATCAGAAAAATTGTGTGATGTAGTGGTTAGAGATTAGAGATTAGGGAATAGGGATTAGGGATTAGAGAATAGTGGTTAGAGATTGGAGAATAGTGAATAGTGACCCCCCTCAGGCACGCCTGAGGGGGATATAAATAATAAGCGTATCCTGCGCGAGCGAAGCGCAGGATGACCGACCGAGGAAAACATTTTGACCATGGAACAATCCCTCAGTCGCTTCGCGCCAGCTCCCTTTACACAAGGGAGCCTTGGGGGTACGACCGAGCAATATATTAACATGTCATTCTGAATGACAGTGAAGAATCTCTACCACATTAACCCACCCCATCATTTCGAGCGTAGCCGAGAAATCTATCTGTAGATAAAGTTCTATTGTAAAACCCCAGCGGATTTTTATTTACTCTTCGACCGAACCTGTACAAAGAGATCCATTCGACTACGCTCAGGATGACCGACCGGGGGTGTCTGTCGACCGTGGAAGGGCAATCACCCCCTTTGATTCTCCCCTTTACACAAGGGGGACTCTTGTGAAATGTCGGGTTCGTTTTAACTCGCTTAGTGGACTAAACGTGATTTTTATAAGTGCTCTAAAGTTGATTGGACCCCATATATGCTTTAAATATTTAACAAAAATAACTCCCCCTTAGTGCGAACTATGGGGGTGTTTTAGTTTAGAGTTATGAGCTGCTGGCACAAATCCCACAAATGAGTTTCCGACGTGCATGCACGGAGGAAACTCCCATATTGTGGCAAACGAACTACACAGCTTGCACCCGCGGAGCGGGGGCGGCGTAAGGTGAGTTTGCTTTCGCACGGGGTGTCCCCGCTGACGGACTCCGCAAAATTGCTCGTTACTTTATTTCTACTCGTCTTGCGGACAGCAACGTGCGCACTAATCAATTCCTTAGCCTCACACAAAACCGTGGCTTTTGTGTGAAGAGGAGGCGCAATGATTAAAGGCGGAAATGTGAGCTTGCGAGCATTTTCGTAAAACTTCATTTGCGCCGACGAGCAATGTTATGATTGCAACTGACGCCGCAAGTTTCCATATGAGCAGGCGCCATGGAAACGGGGTCGCCAAAATGTTTATTCAAGTTCGAAGTTTAAAATATCTATAGCGCCGTCGCCGAGGAACATGAAGTAGAGCGCGTAGACCTCTTTGGGCTCGGTGAAGGTTGCCGAAAACTGCGTCCAGCCGGTTACGGGCGAAACGGGCACCGAGGCGAGGTTTGAGGCGCCGTCGTTTACTATGAGCTGACCCCTGCCGTTGCCGCGGAGAGTAACGGTTATTTTTTTGGCGCCTGCGGGGGCGAAGTATTTATATCCGCACACCGCGCAGCGGCGGAAGTTTGCGATATGCTGGAACGCCTCTTCCTCGCCGTCCGCCCCGTCCTGGGTTATGTAGGGGTGAATGCCCTTTAAGGGGACCTCGCCGCGCATGGTGCCGGAGCGGCTTCTGAGCACGCAGGAGATTGTGGCAGGGTACTTCCCCTTGCCGCTTAAAGGCGAACCGTTGAGCCCGCAGCTCGTCATTTCCACCTGGGGTATGGAGCCGTCGGGCAGAATCTGAATTTTTTCCGCGCACGCCTGGCGGGAGAAGGAGCGGCGGTTGGTGTGGCGGTGGTAGAACACGTACCACTGCCCGTTTATTTTTTCGATTGAGCCGTGATTATTGCCTATGTAATTGTTGCAGTCGGAAGCGTCGGTGATGCCGTCGAGACCGATATCGCCGTTGGAAATTATGGTTCCGCCGAATTTAAAGGGACCCGTGGGGCTCGAGGAGGTGGCATAGCACAGCTCGTGCCCGTGATAGGACGACCAGATAAAGTAGTACTTCTCCCCCGCCTTTCGTATGGACGAAGCTTCGAAAAACTCGTGCCCCTCGAAGCCCGTACCCTGGGAATTGGAGAAGGAGGGCGCGACCTTTTCGGGCTCTCCCACGATTGTAAGCATGTCGTCCGCAAGGCGGTAGACCCAGGAATATGTGTAAGTTTTGGGCACTTCCATAAGGTGCCTGGGGGGATATGGACAGTAGCCCATGTAGAGGTAGGTTGCGCCCTTGCCCTCACAGAGCACGGCGGGGTCGAAGGCGTAGGGTTCGCCCTCTCGCGAGGACAGAACGTGACCGTCCTTAAAATGCACGTGACCGTAAAATTTATACTCGCCCGCGGGCTTGTCGCAGACAGCCACGGAGATCACCGAAAGAAAATCTAAGGCGTAGTACAGATAATACCGCCCGTCGGGACCGCGGCAGACGTCGGGCGCGAACAGCGTGTGTTTGCCCTCGGGGTTTAAGGGATCCTGTTCCTTTTTATATATTACGCCCTCATACTTCCAGTCCTTTAAATTGTCTACGGGCGCCGACCAGCACACGTAGTCGTTCAGACAGAAGGCGTCGCCGCCCGCTCTGTCGTGACTGCCGAATAGGTAAACTCTCTTGCCGAACACGTGCGGTTCGCCGTCGGGGATATACTCCCACAAAGGCAGGAAGGGGTTGAAAACTTGTTTTTTCATAATTTTTCCTCGCTTTCGCCATTAATTATACCTCTTCACTAAAAAAATTGCAACGGTAATTTGCGCCCCGGTTTTATAAAATGAATAATGAATAGTTATGGCGGGAGAAATTGAATGAATAATGGACGGTTGATGCTAAGGCAGAGATTCTTCACAGGCTCAGAATGACTGTATTATTTTAGAAAGACAATCCCTCAGTCGCTCCGCGCCAGCTCCCTTTACACAAGGGAGCCTTGAGTATCGAATCAACAATCCCCCCTTGTGTAAAGGGGGGATTGTTAATTCGCGGCGGAGCCGCACAGCATTTCACCGCAATGCAGCGGTGGAACCTGCTCGCCGCAAAAGGATTCCAAAGCACTCATCCAAAGCTGTAGCATTTGGGTGGAGAGGAGGCGCAATGATTAAAGACACAAATGTGAGCTTGCGAGCATTTACGCAAAATGGCATTTGCGCCGACGAGGCACAGCGACACGCTGCAATTCATGTTGCCGTCGGAAAATTCAATTGAAAAGAAGAGTTGATGCAACAATTCATGTGCGCTCCGCGCACAATTCATGCGGCGCAAGCCGCATTAATTTTTTTCCGCGCAAACGGATTACCCCGTTTGCGCGGAAAAATTTATCGTATAAATTCTTTCACGGCTGGCAATAAATTGGGCATGAAAAAAATTGGTATAACTTTTTGCGTTTTACTCATCTTAATTGCAACGGTACTGATTGCCGTCAACTTTAAGCCGCAGGAATCAAACGGAGAATACCTCAGAATTCACGTGCGGGCGAACTCAAACTCGGGCTACGACCAGAGCATTAAATACGCCGTAAAGGACGAGATTGTAAAGTTCGTTACGCCATATGTGGCAGGCTGCACCTCCAAAGAGGCGGCGATGGAAATTATCGGCGGCATTACGGAGGAGATTGAAGAGGTGGCAAACTCCGCCCTTTTAAAGCTCGGGGCAGACTACACCTCGAGCGCCGAAGTCAGGCGGGAACATTTCCCCACCCGCGTTTACGACGGCGTTACGCTTGAGGAGGGCGACTACGACGCGCTGATAGTTGAGCTGGGCGAAGGCACGGGCGACAACTGGTGGTGCGTAATTTACCCGCCGCTCTGCTTTACCTCCGCCCCGGCAGACGTCAAGTACCGCTCCATTATCAAAGACATAATCGACAAGTTTTTTGCGGGAGGATGAAAATGAAAAAAGCAGTAAAAGCCGGCATAGCCCTTGCGGCAACCATGGCGTTGTTTACGGGATATGCCGCGGTCAATTTACAGATGACGGAAAGAGCAGTGCCCTCGTTCGAGGTGGTGGAAACGGCTGTTTTGAAGCGCGGTTCGACGGGCGGCGAGGTAAAAGAGGTGCAACGGCGCCTTAAAATGTGGGGATACTACACGGGCGAAATAGACGGCATTTACGGCAGCAAGACGGTTGAGGCGGTAAAGTATTTTCAGCGCAAGAACGGACTCACGCCCGACGGCATTGCGGGCAGAGCCACTTTTGAGGCTTTGGGCATGAACGACAGCGTTAAGGCGCTCGAGGGCAACACGGGTTCGTCGACAGGTTCGACGGCGGGTTCGGACTACACGAGTTCGGATTTATACCTTCTGGCGCGGTGCATATACGCCGAGGCGAGGGGTGAGAGCTACACGGGACAGGTCGCCGTGGGCGCAGTCGTTCTGAACCGCGTGGACAGCCCCCTCTTTCCCAACACGGTGGCGGGGGTAATTTATCAGAAGAACGCCTTTACCGCCGTTAGCGACGGGCAGATAAACTTAACGCCCGACCAGACGGCGATTAACGCGGCGCGGGACGCCCTGAACGGCTGGGATCCCACCTACGGGTGCCTGTACTACTACAACCCCGCCGTGGCGACGAGCAGCTGGATTTTCGGGCGCGAGACCGTGACCGTCATCGGCAAGCACGTGTTTGCAATTTAAGGAGGAGCTATGAGCGAAAAGAAAAAAATTTCAAGCGGGGCGAAAAAGGCTGAGAGCCTTACCCGCACAGAGGACAACACCGCCTCGGTAGAGGAGCTTAAGAGTAACTCGGCAAAGAAGAGCCGCACCGTACAATCGCGCAAAAAACCCCAAAACGACAGCAAGACGGCAAAGGCTCAGCTCAAGCACGAAAGAAAGATTAAGGAAAAGGAACTTAAAAACGAGCGCAAAAAGACGCGCGCCGAGGAGAGAAAGCAAAAACGCGCGGCACTTATAGAAGCGCGCGCGGCAAAGCGCGAAGCCGCCGCGGCAGAAAGAGCGGCGAGACGGGAACACAGGCTTAAAGTGGAAGCCGAAAAGCGGGCGAACAAAAAGACCAAGAACCGCGCACCCGGCTTCGGCGGCTGGCTGGCGGCGGTAATTTCGCTGGGCGCAACCTGCCTTGTGCTCGCCACCATTTTAACCTACGGGTGGATTACCATGTCGGGCATGCAGGTGAACGAAGCGGGCATGCAGACGAGGGCGCTGTACGAGCTCAACTCCATATTCGACAATTTAGACACCAATCTCGCCAAGGCGAGAGTGGCTTCGTCGGATACCGACCGAGCCGAAGTGCTGACTGACATTGCCGTCCAGAGCGAGATGGCGGAGATGGTTTTGGAGCGTTTGCCCCTTGACTATGCCCTGACGAGCGACATGGCGGGCTTTGTGAACAAGATGTCCGACAGCGCACGCAGCATGCTGAGGACGACGGTTGCGGGCGGGGAGCTCGAGGAGTGGCAGATATCCTCTCTCGAGTATATGTACGCCAATAACTTAAAGCTCAAAAACGCTTTAAACGAGATTGTTTCAAAGTACGACGGCATGGAGATGATGAAGGCAATGCGCGGAAAAGAAAACGTTCTGGAACAGTCCTTCGGCGACATTACGAACAACGCCATAGAGGAGCCCAAGGGCATATTCGACGGACCGTTCGCCGAGGGTTTAAACGACACCAACACCTCTTTCTTTGAGGGCATGGAGGAGATCTCGGGCGGCGAGGCTGAAGAGATTGCCATGGAAATTTTTGCAGACTACAACGTGACGGGCGCCCGCTGCACGGGTTCTGCCGAAAAGGGAGCCCTCGCATTCTACAACGTTGAAATTTCCACAGACGACGGCGACATGTTCGCGCAGATTTCTAAAAAGGGCGGGAAGCTTGTGATGTTCGACAGCTATAAGGAGTGCACGCAGAACAACTTTTCCGCCGACATGTGCACGGAGATTGCGGCAGAATTTTTAAAGAGCGTCGGCTTTGAAGGGCTCGAGCCCGTGTGGGTTTCCGAGGGCGGAACGACGTGCAACGTCAACTTCTGCGCCGTGCAGGACGGCGTGGTGCTCTACCCCGACATGGTTAAGGTAAAGGTGTGCGAAGAGCGCGGCATAGTCACCGGCGCCGAGGCGATGGGATATGTAAACAACCATTCGTCGCGTGATATGGGCGGGGCAACGATAACAAAGGCCCAGGCGCAGAGCGCAATAAACGGCGAAATCGAGGTCAATTCCTCGCGGCTTGCGCTCATTCCCTTGAACGGCGAAGAGGTACTGTGCTATGAATTCGGCGGCACTTACGACGGAAGGGACTACTTCGTCTACGTCGACGCCGCGACTGGCGACGAGGTTCAGGTTTTGACCGTCATCGGCACCGCGCAGGGAAGAGCAATACTTTAACCCCTGCCCCAAACTAAAAAACCCTCCGCATCGGACGATGCGGAGGGTTTAATTTATGAATCAAAGTTTTTTTATCATCATGTACACGCCCCAATATACGGCTGCGCCAACGGCGGCAAAGAGAGCTGCGGAGAGCCCCAAAAACAGGGGCAGGACGGCGATTATCGCGGCATATCCGAGGGTTAAAAAGGATATTGCGTACGCAAGCGTAACGACGGCAAAAACGAGCGCCCACAGAAGCGCGGCAAAGAACATGGAGCCTCTGAATTTGTTGCAGGCGAAAACCACGCTTCCGTATGCTACGGTTATTGCCGCCGAATCGAGGGCAACGACGAGCAATATGAGCTCGGCAAAAAACGCCGCGTTCCACCCTTCGATTATGTATGAGACAACGCCGAGAACGCTGTCCACGCCGACCATTACGTTGACGGGCTGCGCGATTAAGATTATGAGAGCCGACAGCACGGCGAAAACGTTGGCTGAAAGCGCGGAGAGGAGCGCTGCCGAAAACTTTATGAAAAGCAGTCTGCCGGAACCTGCGGGCAAAGACCGGGCGCCTTCGGTGCCGATTGAAACAAGGTCTCGCTTAAAACGGACCGCACCCGCCCAAATGCAGGTTACGGGGGTGGCAAAAGCCGAAAGAACGAGGCATATTGCGGGGGCAACGACAAAAAAGAACTCCCCCGAAAACCCGATAAAGCACAGCCTGGTGACTATGGCAAACAGGAGGGTGAGGCAGGCGGGGATGACCGCGCACTTTAAAATGTGTTTGAGTTCAATTCCCATATGCGTTCCTCCCCGAAGAGCTTTCCACCGCAAAGAAAAAGGCGAAACCTGCTCCGTGCCCGTTAAATCTCCTGACGAACCCTGATATTTCAGCCATATTGCCCCTCCTTTAAAAATTACCCCCGTACTATGCGCCGATTAACATTTACACCCCGCAATATGTGCCGGCTAAACGAATAATGCACGCCCCAACAACGTGACGTACGGGGTGCCCCCGCCACAATTATTCATTATTCATTCAATCAGGCTTCACCGCTGCATTGTGATGAGTAATATTTAATAATACTGTCATTCTGAAGCGAAGCCGAAGAATCTCTGCCGCACGGGGTGTCCCCGTCTGCCGTGCTCCGCAATCGGGTCTCCCCCGTTATCGTCTTGCGGACAGGCTGAGCCTGCTGTCGTTTGATTTCTTATATCCCCACTCGTCTTGCGGACAACGGGCCGGACGGAAGCCCGATGAATTGCGGCTGTCGCCGCAGTACCCCCCCCCATACGTCATTTCGCCCGAAGCGCAACGAAGCGAAAAATCTATAAACAGCGAATATCCAATGTTCTGAAAATATTATGGCTGAACTTCCACATAAAGCATTGTTTGACAATTAATCAACTATATCAGTACCCAACACACAATGCAACCAGCCACACTTTTCCCGCTTTCAAGAAATAAGAAAGGGCTATTTTTTTCGCCGTTTCAAATTAAAAAAGTTATCAAAACATTAAACCGCTCACGGCGGCAGACACAAACAAATTTTTAAATTTTGAAAAAGTTATCAACAAAATTGACAAAATTACACAAAAAACATGTGTTTGTAAGGTTTATAAAGGAAAATATACACAAAAGTTATCAACAATTCAACAAACAAGTTGTGCACAAAAATTACATGGCGGCAGTCTTTTTAAAATAGTAAAACGTTTCGTCCTCGCCGCACGCCTTCATTCCGGCACCGAGCAACATGGCTTTGGACCGCAGGTTTTGCTTAAAACATTTTGCAAGCACGGTTTCAATGTTCATTTCAAAGAAGGCGTATTTCATGGCACCGAGCACTGCCTCCCTTGCGTAACCCTTGCCCTCGTACGCGGCGAAGAGGCGAACCCCCACTTCGCAGTCGTTGCGATAGCCGAAATTATGCAAAACCACCTCGCCGATAAGAGTTTCTCCCAAAAAAACGCCCATTGGGATTTCATCTCTGTTGGCAAAATCCTGTCTGATGCCCTGCATGAAGAATTCAGGCGTAGGCTGGTCCTTATAGTGGTCGCGCCAGTTAAACCCCCAATATTTATTGCGCTCAACATCATATTCGAGATTAAAAAATTCAAGCGAGTTTACATCCGTGATTTCCTTAATTGTAAGGCGTTCCGTGCGCAGAGAGGGAATATGGGTAACTCTGTCTATGGCGCGGCGGGGAAACACATCAAATTTGTCGACAAGACGCACGGGATTATACTGCAATTTGCTCTTTCTCAACCCCGGATCGCCGGAATCATCTTCACGGTTGATATAAATAATTCCCGCGCCCGCAAAATGCCTTGCAAATTCCTGCGCCATTGTAGGATATGCGCCCTCAAATTGAGTCAGCGCCTTTTCAACATGAATGATAAGTTGCTCGCCGCACCTTTCGCCGATTGAAAGCGCAATAATTTCGCCGTCGACTTCGAGAGCGCCGACAAGCAGTTTGAATTCGTCAATATGGGGCAAAAGCTCGTAAACGCCTTCCATCTCCTCCCTCGCCATAACCGTTCCCTTTGAAAGCTGGCGGACTTCAAACCTCTTTAAAAAATTACATATGGAGGCACAGTCATCACCGGTCAGCGTAACGAATTTATACTGCGGATAAAGTTTTTTAAATTTATTTACGTGATTGCGCTGCCCTGAAAACTTTTTACCGAAATAGAATTTGAAATCACCGGCATTGTAGAGATAATCTCTCCAGCGCCTGTGATTGGTTATCCGCATTTCCATTCCGTAACGGTCTATCATGCGGGACATTTTTTCACGTGGAACACAAGTGTAGTGCACGCGTATATTGCGCTCACGGCAGTAACCTTCGACCGCGTCAACAGCTCTTTCGCTTTGCCCCTCTTCAAGTTCCATGGGGTAGTGCAAGTATGTTCTGCCCTGGTACGACTCTTTAAAAACCACGCAGCCCTCCACGTAAGCAAATTCAAGCGAAAAATGTTTTTGCCACATCAGCTTGAACGCTGCGGAATAATCGCTCAGCCTCCAGTTGCATCTTTCAAAATATGGCTGCATTGCCACAATATCGTTTAAAGTCAGATTTTTAAATAAAATTTCCATAAAATTTAAGCAAATGAATGAAATAAGCTCACCTAAGTATCGGGAAACTATTAATAAAAACTTTTTAAAATTTTAATAATTCCTTACTTTTCTTACAAAAATTTAATGATTTTCGATATTTTTCGATAAATTTAGTAAAAATTTTAAAATTTTGATAAATTTGGATAAAACTTCGAAATTTTGAATAATTTAATCAAAAATCATAAAAATCGGGGCAAAACGGAATTATTTTCCATTTTGCCCCCGGTTACACAAAAAGCCTTATTGTTTGCCGATTATATCGAGAATTTCGGAAATTCTGTCAAGATCGTCACGGGAATAGTAATCGATATAAATTCTTCCCTTTTTATCGTTTCCGATAAGGCTGACCTTTGTTCTGAAAGCAAAGCGCATGCGCTCAACAAGATCTTTCAGCTCGACAGAAGCTATGGCGCGTTTTTTCTTTTTTCTCTCTTCAAGCACTTCGGCAGGAATATTATAGGAGCGCACCTTTTTTTCAAGCTCTCTTACCGACATACCGCTCTTTACAGCGTCAGTCGCAAAGGCTATCTGGTCGTCGGGCGCAAGCGGCACAAGCGTTCTTGCATGCCCTGCGGAGAGCTTACCCTCTGCAACCAGCATTGTAACTTCGGGGGTGAGGGAGAGAAGTCTGAGCGTATTTGCTACGGCAGGACGGGATTTTCCTATGCGCTCGGCAAGTTCGTCCTGCGTCAGCTTATAGTCGACCATGAGCTGCTTCATTGCGCTTGCCGCCTCTATCGGATTTAAATCCTCGCGCTGCAAGTTTTCAATGAGGGAAATCTCCTTAATCTGGCGTTCGCTGTACTTGCGTATCACAACGGGAATGGTCTCGAGCCCTGCCATTTTAGCGGCTCTGAAGCGCCTTTCGCCGGCGATTATCATATATCTTCCGCTGCCGTCGTCGTTGACGACGATAGGCTGGATTACTCCCTGCTTTTTAATTGAGTCCGAAAGTTCCCTCAAAGCCTGTTCATTGAAATTTTTGCGCGGCTGGTTGGGGTTTGCGTACAGCAGGGAAAGTTTCAGCTCAGATGCGTTTGCCCTTTCCTCCTCGGTATAGGATTCGAAGGCGTTCTTTCCTTCATAGACCTGGGCAAACGCCGAGCCTGTCTCTTCGAACAATGCCTCGAGCCCTTTGCCGAGACCTTTACCCGTATCTTTAGCCATATACTACCTCCACACGGTTTCGACTTATATTATAAATATGTCCGTTTTGTGTAATTTTTTGATTTTTTAAATTATTATTCAGAGTATAGCGCAGTCAGAAATTTTGCGCGTTGCAATATATTCAAAATTTTTTGTATATACAGTTCACTGCTTGGATAAAAATTCCTCCGCGAGGGCTTTGTATGCTCTTGCCCCGACGCACTTTGAGTCGTACAGCATTATTGGTTTGCCATGGCTGGGAGCTTCCGAAAGCCTTATGTTGCGAGGAATTATGATTTCGTAAAGCTTGGTTTTAAAGAATTTTTTAATCTCAGCCGTTATCTGTTTTGAGACGTTAGCCCTTCCGTCGTACATGGTGATAACCACGCCCTCGATTACAAGATTGGGATTGAGGTGTTGCTTAACCATGGATATAGTATTCATCAGCTGGCTGACACCCTCCATAGCGTAGTACTCGGCCTGAAGGGGAATTATAACGGAATCGGAAGCAACCCACGCATTAATGGTGAGCAGCCCAAGCGAGGGAGGACAATCGATAAATATGTAGTCGTAATTGCCCTTGACTTCCCTAAGGGCGTTCTTTAAAATTGCCTCTCTTCCACGCTTGTACACCATGTCGACTTCAGCCCCGGTGAGGTCGACGTTTGCAGGAAGAATATCCAGAAGAGGGACTTCGGTTGGCAGAATATTGTTTGAAGCCTTGTCGTCGTCGACGAGCACGGCATACACGGATTTTTTGAGGGCACTTTTGGAAAAGCCCAAGCCCGTCGTTGCATTGCCCTGGCTGTCGAGGTCGATAAGCAGAACCCTCTTGCCGAGCTCGGCACAATATGCCGCCATATTGACCACCGTAGTAGTTTTGCCCACGCCGCCCTTTTTGTTTGTAAATGAAATAACTTTTCCCATATATCAAACCTTTTTGACCCTCTTCCAAAGCGGAACGAAGGAATGTTTCTCGTGAAACAATTTAAAATATGCTTCTTTGCGCCATAAAATTATTTATGGCGCAAAGGCTGTTTATATTATTCGAATCTCTTGAAGGGGTTGCCGTTGTTTTCGGAGTCGTGCTTTTCCATATAATCGAGCACTTCCTTATAATCCTTGCCCTCCATAAGAAGGTCAACCTCTTCTGTATAGATGGTCTCCTTTTCGATGAGAACGCGAGCCATGTTGTCGAGCACGCTGCGGTGTTCGGTGAGAAGGCTTACAGCCCTCGAATGTGCCGACTCTATTATGGCGTGCATTTCTTCGTCGATGAGCTTTGCCGTCTCGTCGGAATAGGTGTTGTGATACTCCATATCCCTGCCGAGGAATACGGTCTGTGAATTTGAACCGTAGGTCACAAGCCCGAGTTTTTCGCTCATACCCCATTCGGTTACCATTTTTTTCGCCATTTCGGTAACCCTTTCAAGGTCGTTGGAGGCACCCGTGGTAATATCCTTTATAACAAGCTCTTCTGCCACGCGGCCGCCGAGAGCCATGCAGATAAAATCCTCGATCTTGTTCTTAGTCATGTGCGAATCGTCGTTCTCGGGACGGGTCATGGTGTAGCCGGCGGCATTGCCGCGGGGGATAATGGAGACCTCCTGAACGGGATCACAGTGTTCGCACAGCCTTGCGATAATGGCATGACCCGCTTCGTGGTATGCCGTAATTCTCTTATCGCTTTCGGTAACGACGCGGCTCTTCTTCTGGGGTCCCATCAGGACTTTATTTACGCCCTCATAGAGCTCCGCATTGCCGATAAACTGCTTGTTCGCGCGTGCAGCCAAAATTGCTGCCTCATTAAGAAGATTGGCAAGATCCGCACCCGAAAAACCTGCGGTGATGCGGGCAACCGTTTTAAAGTTGACGTCTGCAGCCATGGGCTTGTTGCGGGCATGAACCTTTAATATCTGCTCCCTGCCCTTTACGTCGGGAAGATTGACATATATCTGTCTGTCGAAGCGGCCCGGTCTCATAAGCGCAGGGTCGAGAATGTCGGCGCGGTTGGTTGCCGCCATGACAATGACTCCCTCGTTGCTCTCAAAGCCGTCCATCTGAACGAGAATCTGGTTGAGGGTCTGCTCGCGCTCGTCGTTTCCGCCGCCGAGACCTGCACCCCTGTGCCTGCCCACCGCGTCGATTTCGTCGATGAAGATGATGCAGGGCTGATTCTTCTTAGCCATTTCAAATAGGTCGCGCACACGCGAAGCGCCGACGCCGACGTACATTTCAACAAAGTCCGAACCCGAAACGGAGAAGAAGGGAACACCCGCTTCACCCGCAACGGCTTTGGCAAACAGCGTTTTACCTGTACCCGGAGGACCTACAAGGAGTACACCCTTGGGAATGCGTGCGCCGAGGTCAGAAAACTTTTTGGGCTGCTTCAGGAACTCTACAACTTCGGCAAGTTCAAGTTTTTCCTCTTCAGCGCCTGCAACATCGGTAAAGCGCACTTTAATATTTGTGGAAACTCTCGCCTTGGTTTTTGCAAAGGACATCGCCTTTCCGCCGCCTGCGGCAGTTGACCTGATAATCAGCCAGAACACGACGCACATGACGATTATCAGCACAAACTGGAGAACGGAACTCCACACCGAACCGGCATTGGGATTAGCAAATTCGACGTCTACACCGAGGTCGTACCATTTCTGAAGATCGCCTTCGGAGAAATTCTGACCGTAGTAGGAGGGACCGTAAGAGGTGTATCCTCTGATCTCCCTACCGTTCTCGTTTTCGATATAGCCGACAAGCTGATACTGGTTTATCTCAACCCTCACAATCTTGACAATGGGTTGCTCGTTATAGAGAATGTTCCCGTTGCCGTCGATGGTGTATTCCTCAGGGTCTGCCCGCTCGCCGTTTTCGTTATAAACGGCTCCGTTCTCAACATAATAGCCGTTGTGGTTGACGTACCGCACAAACGTCGACGTATCAACCGACTCAGCGCCACCGTTGAGAGTTGTGGTAATAATAATCGCAATCGCGGCAACCGCCAAAATAGCGATAATCACCCACGTGATAATTCTGCTTTTTTTGTTCAAAATCGTACCTCTTAAAATTTATTTACTACGATAAACTAATTTTACCATATAAATAAATTTATATCAAGTGATTGAATTAAAAATTTAAGCGTATCACTAAAATTTTACTTGGTTTTCACCTGATATGTATAGGATTAAAAGCTTATGATTTTTTAAGGAAAAAGTTCCACGTGAAATATATATTTGTTTTATTATACTATTATTAGTTATATTTTCTATAGGCGCGTTACAAAATTTTAAAAAAATTTCGTTTCACGGGAAACATTCAACCAAATTTTTTTACTGTTTTAATGTTTCACGTGAAACGTTAACGCAATAAACCAGCTATAAATAGTTGATAACTTTTATTAATTATTTCTTTTTTGTTGATAAAAGTTAAAAATGTTGATAAATTTTTCTAAGATTATCCACAAAACAGGGAATTTATGGAAATACTGCCCTGAAAATATATTGAATTGTAGATAAATTTATTGCATATTTATCAACAATTTCACTTTGCGCCCGTGAAACGCACAGATTATTATTTAAATTGCACCCTTAAAAAAGATTATGCGCCCCATATTTTACATAAAATACCCGGTGAATGCAGGCGTTTTGTTGATAACTCTATCCAAAATTTATTTTAACTACAAATTTATTTTGTATAATATAACAATTGTTGATAATTTTTTTATTTTTTTCATTAAATTTATGCAATATGAAGTATGCGCATTGAGGGAATGTTTATTATAAAAAGCCTTTTAAAAGGCAATAAACATTTTAAATTAATTTTCGGACAGGTAAAAATGATTTATTCCTTCAATCTTTACAACAGTCTTGCTCCCGACGGAATTTACGCCTCTTTAAAAAAATTTATAAAGGAAACCACAGCACCTCCCGTCGTTTTATGTGTGGGGAGCGACCTTTCGGTGGGCGATTCTTTGGGTCCGCTTGTCGGAACCATGATAAAGGAAAGACTTTCAGAGCACAACATTTATGTATACGGCACCCTGTCAAAACCAATCACCGCGCACGAATCGGCTTTCATCAACCGGTTTCTTACCCAAACCCATCCCATGCAAAAGATAATTGCAGTCGACGCCGCCGTAGGGAACGTTTCCGACATCGGGCTCATAAAAATATTTCCCGGCGGTCTTAAACCGGGGAGCGGGGTAAACAAATCGATATCAAAGGTGGGGGATATATCCGTGATGGGCATAGTCGCTCAGAAATCTCTTTTAAACTATGCGCTTTTTTCGGCAACGAGACTCAACATGGTCTACCGTATGGCAAACATAATATCCGACGGAATCGTTGATTTTTATGAAGACTTCCTGTCGAGGCGTTCGATATCGCTCTGATAGAAAATAATTATTTAATTTGCAGATTGTATTTTATATTAATTTTCTACTTGCACCGCCGACTTTGATTGGTTTGTATTGTCGGGCACATAAATTAAATATTTTAGCGATACATTTCTTTACTGCGAAAATATAACCTGCGGTAAAGATTGCGTTTGACGGATAAGCTTAAGCAAATCAAACTTCCTATTTGTCAGCTCCGTTAATTAAGTTAAAATGCATAAAAAACACGTTTAGAGCTTTAAACGTGTTTACAAAGCAGAGCTTTTAAAGGTATAACGGCATAATTTAAAATCACGGAGCAGGGACTCTATCCCGCACTGAAACTATATTTCACTGCCTCAAGAATATGCGCGACTATCAATAGCGATCAGGGGATAGGGATTGGTTCCCTTTGTCATCTACTTTTCAATGCGACAGAGATTCTTCGGCTGCGTTCGCAAGCTCACTTCGCCTCAGAATGACAAATTATTATAAAACTCGGTCGACCATTCTAATATTACTCACCACAATGCAGGCGCAGCCTGCAATTCATGTTGCCATAGATGGACTCAATTGTAAAGAGGAGTTTAGGCAACAATTTATGCGCGCAAGCCTCAATTCATCGGGCACACGCCCAACACTGTCCGCAAGGCGAGTGAGATTATAAGTGACGAGCACTTTTGCGGCGCCCGACGGCAGGCTCAGCCTGTCAGCAAGACGAGCATGATTTATCCTACCACTCCCTACTTAATCACATTACAGCTACATACTACACTTAATAAAAACCACCATATTGCGGGAGCAATATGGTGGTTTTTAATGTTTAGTTGAAATTGAAAAAATATTATTTAATTGAATTATATTAGGGGGTCAACGCATAATATTTGCAGTTTTTTAATAATCGCGGCATATTATGGGGTCAATTAAATTAGCCGCGGGATATTGCGGGGGTAATTTAAATTATATACAGCTGTTTTCCTTTGCTTTCGGCATACTTTAAAGTATAATATGTTCCGCCCCTTTCGCCTTCGCGGTAGTGGGCGAAAACTATGGATGAATTGTCAACCATATACCTGTTTCTCGCAAGCAGGCAGCCGGCATAGTACACCGGAGAAAGAACGCGGATGTCGTCGCAGTTTTCAAGCACCCATTCATATATCTCTCTGTCGCCGCCCTTCATTCCTTCAATCTGACCTCCGTAGGGAATGCACGCCACAAGCCCGATGCGGGGGTATTTTTTTTTGAGCTCTATCACCTTTTTCGCGGCATACAGATCAAACCCTCTCGCCATGCCGTCGTAAAAGACATCGACTTTCTCGTTTTGTATAAGGTGTTCAAGAGTCTTTACAAACAGCTCTTCGCTGAACTCCTTCATATCCCTGTGCCCGGTAAAAGAACAAATCATATCTTACAGCGGTTTTTTTCTCTCCAATCCCCTTCCGCGCGGGTATTTTGCGGGCGTAGAAGCCTCCTTTCTGATTACGACGAGGCATCTCTTTTCGCCGTTGAGTTCAAATGCGTTACACTCCTCCAGCCTGCCTCCCAACACCTTTACGGCGTTCTGCGCCTCCTTTATCTCCTCGGCGGCGTCCCCCTTGTAGGCGACGAATACACCGCCGACCTTCACGAATGGAAGGCAGTACTCGCACAGGGTATTCAGCCTTGCCACGGCTCTCGCGACGGCGCAGTCGAATTTTTCCCTCAAAGATGGGTCCCTCGCCCCTTCTTCGGCGCGAATGTTCAGAACTTTAACTCCTTCCAGACCCAGGTTATCGACAGCCGTCTGTAGATAACTGCACTTTTTTCCCGTGCTCTCTATAAGGGTAAATTTCAAATCTTCCCTGATAATTTTTAACGGGAGTGAGGGGAACCCTCCTCCGGAGCCGATCTCACACACGTCGGCTCCCTGTTTTAAATAACTCTCTCCCACGACGCTGTCCAAAAAATGCTTTAAAAACACTTCCTCACGCCCTGTGATTGAAGTCAGATTATACATTTTATTGTGCTCTGTGAGCAGATTAAAGAGTTTTTCGAACTTCTCTCCGTATTTGTTTTCTATAAGATTTTTGTAAAATAAAAGGTCCATACGCATTTCATTATACCATACAAAATTCCTTTTAACAATATTTTTTCAGGTTTATAACTTATCGACATGTTTAAAATTTCGCTGTCGTTTTGTTCATAACCTCAAAAAATCACCACATCGCCGTCTGTTTCCGCTCATATCAATAAAAATTTAATCGGGGAGGATTGAACAAATAAACATTCTCTCAACATTTAATCAACAACAAAAGACCTTGTTATCAACACATTAAATACCCCACGATTTTGTTGCATTCGGCGGGTTTTTTTGTTATTATATTGGTATAATTTCAAGCTTGGGCGCGATTTTGAAAAATTTATAAACAATTGCACCGAAGCCTATTATTAATTATACTATTAACCTATTTAATAAAATAATAAAAATCATCTTATAAGAGGAAAAAAATGAAAGTAGTTTGCGAAGGCATCAATTTATCCGAAGCCGTATTGAAAGTAGTAAAGGCGTGCGCCAACAAGACTACCGTTCCCGTAATGGAGTGCATCAAGCTCAACGCCCGCAACGACAGCCTGACATTAACTGCCACCGACGGCGAAATTTCCATTCAGAAAAAGATAAGCGCCGAAGTCTATGAAGAGGGCGACGTCTGCGTTCCCGGCAGAACCTTTTCCGACTTTATCAAAAAGCTCGAGGGCGAACAGATAACTCTGGCTGTCGACGGCAACAAGATGGAGATAACCTACGCCGACAACCAGACCTCCATGCAGGTTCTGCCCGCCTACGACTTCCCCAAGGTTGACACGGACATAAACGAAAATACCATAGTCGTTCCCACGGAGGAGCTCAAAAGGATTATAAATTCCACGTCTTTTTGCTGCGCGACCGACGATTCCCGCCCCATTTTAAAGGGCTGCCAGATCGTGGTCAGCGGAGAAGAGATCTGCGTAACCGCCCTCGACGGCTTCAGAATGGCAACCACGACCGGCAAAATAATTTCTTCCACTTCCCCTTCGATGGAAATAATCTGCCCCGCAAGAACGCTCAACGAGATTGAAAAGATGCTTCCTTCGGGAGAGGGAAACACCGAACTCAAGGTTCAGAGGGGAATACTTTTAATCTGCGTCGAGGATACCGTTTTAACCTCGAGACTGTATAACGGCGACTTCATAAAGAAGGACAACATTATCCCCCGCACGTTCCAGACGGTAGTAAAGGTAGAAAGAAATCTTTTAAAGGCGTCGATAGAGAGAGCGGCGATCCTCGTCCGCAACGACAAGAACAGCCTTATAATCTTCGATATAAGTTCGGATAAAATAGAGATAACGTCCAACTCCGAACTCGGCAACGTCAACGAATGCGTAAAGGCTGAAACCGAGGGCAAGGACTTAAAGATTGCCATGAATTCAAAGTTCATAATCGACGCCATAAACGCACTCTCAGAGGATACGGCGGTAATTTCCTTCAACAACAACGTTCAGCCGTTCATTTTGCAGAACGAGGGCAATAAAGACAGTTTATATTTAATTTTACCCGTAAGGACAAGCAATATTGCTTGACATGCAGGCAAATAAAAAATATAATAAAAACGCATAAATTGTGCCCGATACAAAAGTATTGGGTGTTTTATGCGTTTATAGCGACAATAATTTTAATACGGAGAAATAAAAATGAAAAGAACTTATCAACCCAAAAAGAGACAGAGAAGCAAGGTACACGGCTTCAGAAAGAGAATGGCAACCACCGCCGGCAGAAAGGTTTTAAAGCGCCGCCGCAACAAGGGACGCAAAAAGCTGAGCGCGTAACTTTTTAAAGGAGCGGTATGCTTTATTTAAGACTTAAAAAGAATACCGACTTTCAAAAGCTGTTCAAAAGGGGAAACAGGGTCTATTCCCCGCAGATAACCATGCTCTGGCAACCGTCGAAGAGCAACGTGATGGGCATAGCCCTTTCAAAAAAACACGGCAAAGCCGTAAAGCGCAACCGCATAAAGCGCATAATCCGCGCGGCATATTCAAACAACCTTCACAAGCTCGACTCCGCGATAAGTGTGGTAATTTTACCAAAAGTGGGGGAGGAGCTCACCTTCCGCAGCGTGGAAAAGAGCATCAACGCATGCATAAAAAGGATAAACGCCTCATGTCAAAGTGGGCTGAAGCATTAAAATTTGCCCGCCGCAAGGTGTTCAGACCCTACATAAAAATGTTGCTCATGCGGCTTGTTGTGCTCTATCAGAAAACCCTTTCCCGCCATACCTGTCTGTACGAGCCGACGTGTTCGGAATACATGCTCAGGTGCTTAAACAACTGGGGGGCGGTATGCGGAGTCATTCTCGGAATCTGGCGGATTCTCCGCTGCAATCCTTTTTCGAAAGGGGGCTACGACCCCGCTCCCGAAAACTATTTCAAGGTAAGATGGGTTTTGTAACCATCGCAGAAGTTAAATGAATTTATTAGCAAATCTCTCCCAAGGCGTATTGGGGTATGGCGTAAAGCTCATTCCGGAAATAGAGCTCAACTGGATAGGTCAGATAATCCGCTGGCTTATCGAGGGCATAGGCATAATCGGCGTGGGCATAATATTTTTTACGCTGATACTCAAAACCATAGTCCTTCCCCTCGATATATATTCGAGGATAAAGACGAAAAAGCAGTCTCTCGTCATGGAAAAAATGAGACCGCAGATGGAAAAACTGCAAAAGCAGTACGCCAACGACAAGCAGCTCTACCAGCAAAAGGTAATGGAACTGCAAAAAAAGAGCGGCTACTCCGTGTTCGGAGCCTGCCTTCCCATGATAGTATCCCTCGTAATATTCATTGTGGTATTCCAGAACTTTTCGGCATATTCCCAGTATGCCACTTTGGAGAGCTACAACAACATGGTCCGCTCCTACAACAGCGTGGTTGTCAATTACGAAATAGACGAAGAGGAGGGAACGGGCTTTTTGCAGAGGGTGACTTTCGAGGACGGCACCTACGATTACAGGGTGGATTTTTCCGCCTTTACAGACTATTATAAGCAAGCTGAAGAGAAGGATGGCAGCCTCACGGAGGAGGCGGTGTATTCCGAGCTCATGGCAACTTATAAGGAGGAGACCGGCACGGTTATCGCCGACGGCGTGGAAAACTCAGACGACGCGACCATCCGCGAGGCTGTAAGGCTTACGCTCGTTTCGTATTATATCGACGACTATGCCGCGCAGAAGGTTGCCGAGGACTATGAAGCCGCTCACGAATCGGCTTCGGGCAACCACTTTCTGTGGGTAAGAAACATCTGGTATCCCGACTCCATGCTCTCCCGCGAAATTCCCGATTTTTCGGGCTTCCGTTCGTCAATTCAGTCGTCCGTTTCAATCGACGACAGCTATGAGGAGTCGTACAACAAGGTAACCGCCGCGCTCTCGCAGCAAAAGGAAAATTACAACGGCTATTTCGTGCTTATAATTCTTTCGATAGGCGTAATGCTGTTGCAGCAGTTCATAGCCATGCGCTCCAACAAGGCTACCAACGAGCTTTCCTCGGTGGACGGCTCGGCGCAGAGGACGACAAAGTGGATGATGATTCTGATGCCCATCATGTACGGTGTGTTCGCATTCATGTACTCTTCGGCATTCTCCATCTACATGATAACAAACACAACTTATTCTATTATAACCACCCTTATAATAAACAAGAGTATGAACGTTTGGTTCGCCAGAAAGGAAGAACAGGCGGAACATCAAAGGATGCGCAAAGGCAAATAAAATTTTTGTCCGAAAATATTATTAATCGCAGTATATATAGGGGTTAACCTAAATTAATTCGGAGATATCAACAATGGAAACGAACAACATTTTCACCGCAAAGACGGTGGAAGAGGCAGTGGAGAGCGGACTTTCGGCTCTCGGCATCACAAGGGAACAGGCGGAAATTGAGGTCCTCGACGAAGGTAAGAAAGGAATTTTCGGTCTGGGCGGAACCAAGGCAAAGGTAAAGGTTTCAAAGCGGGCAACCGACGGCGAAAGAGCTGCAAAATTTATCGACGGGCTCTTCGAAATTTTAAAAATCAACGCCTTCGCTGAACTAATTTCCGACGGCGAAAAGGTGGAAATCAACGTTCAAACGGCAAATTCGCATCAGGTGATAGGTCACCACGGCGAAGTGCTCGACGCTGTACAGACTATTGCCGGCGCCGTTGCAAACATCGGCAACGAACAGTATAAAAAGGTGGTCGTCGACTGCGAAAACTACCGCGAAAGCCGCAACAAAACGCTTACAGCGCTTGCAGAAAAACTCGCCAAAAAGGCGGTTGAAAAGGGCAGAAAGTACAAATTAGAGCCCATGAACCCTTACGAGAGAAGAATAATCCATTCCGCGCTTGCAAACCGCGAGGACGTAAAAACGGTAAGCGAGGGCGATGAACCCAACAGGTACGTTGTAATCATCCCCTCCAACTTGAAACCCTACGAGCGCCGTGGCGGCAGAGACAGAAAGTTCGCCGGCAGAGGCGAAAGGGGTGAAAGAAGAGATTCGCGCGGCAAATTCAACCGCGACCGCTCTCCCCGTCCCGCACGTTCGGGTGGTGCAAGACCTTCCAAGGCAAAGAGGGAAATTCACTTCGGCACCTTCCTCGGCAACAGCGGCGCCGGCAAAACGGAAGAAACTGCCGAAAACAAAACCGAAGAGTAAAAGCTCCTGAAAGGGGCATGAATTGCAGCGTGTCGCTGTGCCGTGCTCCGCAATCGGGCGTGGTTGGATAAATCCTGCTCGTCTTGCGGACAGCCAAATATATGAACGAACAAAAGAGTTTCCGACGTGCCCGCACGGAGGAAACTCCCATATAAAGCAAATGAACTACACAGCTTGCGCCCGCGGAGCGGGGGCGGCGTAGGGTGAGTTTGCCTTCGCACGGGGTGTCCCCGCTGACGGGCTCCGCAAAATTGCTTGTCACTTTTATTTGTACTCGTCTTGCGGACAACGTGCGCATAAATCAATTCAATATTACTCACACAAAACCGTGGCTTTTGTGTGAAAGGGCGGGGCGCAATGATAAAAGGCGGAAATGTGAGCTTGCGAGCATTTCCAGAAAATTGCATTTGCGCACCGACCGAGGTAGGTTTTCGGCTCAACACTACCGCATAAAAAAACCGAAATAAGGAGAAAGTGTGTAAAGCACATGCCCTTCAGAGCGGTTTAAATGCCGCTCTTTTTTTATGTCTTTTCCGGGACATATTACGGGGTCAATGCTCAGCCGTGCGCACTTAAAAACACGCATGAACAAAAAGAAATTTCAGTTCACCACTATCATGATATGCAGGGCAGGTCTCATTGCAGCTCTGTATGCTGTCCTCACCTGGGTTCTGAACCCGTTCGCCTACGGTCCGTTTCAGATCCGCCCCGCAGAGGGGCTCGTAGTGCTTGCGGTGTTCTATGTAGAGGCAATTCCCGGTCTGTACGTCGGCTGCATGCTCGCAAACCTCCTGTCTGCTTACGGCGCGCCCGACATATTCCTGGGCAGCCTTGCCACCCTCGCCGCGGCGGGGCTCTCTTTCGGTTGCGGCAGGTTCATAAAAAGGGACGTAATAAAGCTTGCTCTCTGCGCGTTCTTCAATATCATATTAAACGCGTTTATCATCCCGGCAGTAATCCTAATGACCGACAACACCATAGGTTATTGGTATACGTTTGGTTCCATGGTTCTGACGGAAACGGTGTGGATATTTGCAATCGGCACGCCTTTATATTATGCGATATCCCGCCTTATCGAAAAAAAGGTGCGCGTTATGCTTCCTCTCGTAGGTTACGGCTCGGAGCGAAAGACGGAGAGCGCCTGAAAATAAAAAAAGTTGTTTAATTTTAAGTTTTTCACAAAAATATCGCATAAAACACTTGCAAAATACCATATTTTTATTTATACTATCTGTAAGTAGAGATGGGCTACTAATTCATTTTATGGAGCAAAAAAATGACAATTACAGAAGCAGTTGCAAAAAGACTGGGCGGCATCCTCAAGGAAAGAGGAATGATGAAGAAGGAATTCAGGGAACTCCCCGGCGTAAAGGGACAGAGCGTCTGCAATATTTTCAGAACCAAGTCCACACCCTCCATCTCCATGACGACTCTCTACAGAGTATGCAATGCCCTCGGCATGTCTATGGCTGAATTCCTTGACGATCCCGTATTCGACGAAGTCGAAGTTCCCGGCGTCAACAAGTAATCAATCAAAAAAACAACACCGCTGCTGTGCAGTGGTGTGTTTTTTATTGAAGAAGATATATAGTTTCGGTCAATCATATTGTGGGCATTATTATTAAAATAGTGGTCGAAGGATTACTCCGGTCGGTCATTCTGCGCAAGCGAAGCGCTGCTCTTGCGGCATTATATAGCAAGATTGAAAAGAGGAGTTGAAGCCGCAATTCATTTAAAAAACGACCCCGAGAGGGGTCGTTTTTTTATGGTTTAATTATTTTGCGCAGTTCTTTTTAAGAGTTTCGAGGCACTCGGTGAGCTCTGCGGGGATTCTCGTCCTGATGGTGTTGGTGTAGTAGCTTTCAATCTCTTCGGCTTCCTTAGCCCAAAGCTTTTTGTCTACTTCGAGAATGCCTTCGAGGTCCTCGATGCCGAACTTGTGTCCGGGCGCGATTTCGTAGTCCATGTCGTCAAGGTCGATATCCTTTGCCTTGGGCACGTAGCCTATGGCAGTCTCGTCGGCGTCCACGGCGTCGTCGCAGCGCTTTAAAATCCATTCGAGCACGCGCATGTTGTCGCCGAAGCCGGGCCAGATGAAGTTGCCGTCCTTGTCCTGACGGAACCAGTTTACGTTGAAGATCTTGGGAGGATTCTTAACAACCTTTCCCATATCTATCCAGTGCTGGAAGTAATCGCCCATGTGGTAGCCTGCAAAGGGCTTCATAGCCATGGGGTCGTGGCGGAGTACGCCCGTCGCGCCCGTTGCGGCAGCCGTCGTCTCGGAGGACATGGCAGAGCCTACGAACACGCCGTGGTTCCAGTCCCTCGACTGGTATACGAGGGGAGTGGTGGAAGCCCTTCTGCCGCCGAATATGATTGCCGAAAGGGGCACGCCCTCTTTGGAATTGAACTCGGGCGAAACGCAGGGGCAGTTTGCCGCGGGTGCGGTAAAGCGCGAGTTGGGGTGCGCGGCGTAGGTCGACTTATCCTTTTTGTCGAACTTTGCGGGGTTCCAGGGCTTGCCCGTCCAGTCTATGCAGTGCTCGGGCAGATCTTTGTTGAGCCCCTCCCACCATACGGTCATGTTGTCGGTGTCGAGGGCTACGTTGGTGAATATAGTGCCTCTGCGGGTGGCTGCAAGCGCGTTGGGGTTTGAGTGCTCGTTGGTGCCGGGAGCCACGCCGAAGAAACCGTTTTCGGGGTTTACTGCCCAAAGTCTGCCGTCGGCGCCCACGCGTATCCATGCTATGTCGTCGCCTACGCACTCAATCTTGTAGCCCTTTTCAAGGTAGTGCTTGGGGGGAATGAGCATGGCGAGGTTTGTCTTGCCGCAAGCCGAAGGGAATGCAGCCGCAACGTACTTCTTTTCGCCGCTCGGGAAGGTTACGCCGAGAATGAGCATGTGCTCAGCCATCCAGCCCTCGTTCTTGCCGAGGTAGGAAGCTATGCGCAGGGCAAAGCACTTTTTGCCGAGGAGCACGTTGCCGCCGTAAGCCGAGTTGACGGAAATTATGGTGTTGTCCTCGGGGAAGTGCATAATGTAGCGGTTGTCGGCGTCGACGTTGCACTTTGCGTGGAAGCCCTTTATAAAGTCTCCGTCGTTGCCTATGGCCTTTAAAACGTTGGCGCCCACGCGGGTCATTATGTCCATGTTCAGAACTACGTAAATGGAGTCGGTAACTTCGATGCCGTAGCGCGCGAAGGGCGAGCCGACCACGCCCATGGAGTAGGGGATAACGTACATCGTCCTGCCCTTCATGGAGCCGCGGGCGATCTCCGAGGCAAGCTCGTAAGCCTGCTTGGGGTCCATCCAGTAGTTTACGGGACCGGCGTCGTCTTTATCCTTGGTGCAGATAAAAGTTCTGTCCTCAACGCGGGCGACGTCGTTCACCTTTGTTCTGTGCAGATAGCAGTCGGGCAGAATGCTCTGGTTGAGCTTTATAAGTTCGCCGCTCTTTACAGCCTCTTTTCTCAGCTCGTCCAGCTGTGCGGGCGCACCCGTAATCCAGACGATTTTGTCGGGCTGCGCAAGGGCTGCGCTTTCGGCGACAAAGTCAAGTACCTTCTTGTTCTTGGTAAGTGCCATTATTTATATCTCCTTAAGATGTATTGCCTTTATATGCGGGCAGCTGCGTTAAAAGTATAACGTCTCCCGTATAAAAGTATAACAAAGTTTGCCCCGCTTGGCAAGAAAATAGAGGCGCTTGCCTTAAACTTCATAAATATATAAATTATTTTATAATGCGAGTGCTTTCGCGCACCGCCCGATGGTATAATAACAAAAAAAGGAGAATGCCATGGCGGGGTACATTAAAAAGATAGCGCTCATAAAGACGTTGAAAGCCGGCTATTCCGCCGACGGAGGGGAGCTTAAAGGACTTGTCCGCTGCGAATGTTACGGCGGTTTTTTCAAGGCGGAAGCTTCGCTCATAAACTTCGCTCCCCTCACCGAGGGAGCCTTTCGCCTGGGAATATCCGACGGCGAACGCGCGGTAATATTCGACCCGCCCTCCTACGAGAGCGAGTGCGAATTCAATCTTTCGAAGGGCTTTGCCTGCCTTATATGCTTTTGCCGCGGCGAAAGCATAACGCCCGTAGCCTGCGCCGTCAGCGGAGACAACCAGTATCTTTTGGCCTCTCTGGAGGACGCGATGAAGCGGGACGGGGGAGAAAAACAGCCCCGTTACGACGATGAAGCCATTGCGGAGGTCAACTACTATGAACTTGAATCTGATGAGGCTGGCGCGGCTGTACGCGAGGATAAGGAGAGCGAGGAGGGGGACGCAGCTTGCAAAGATGAAGAGGCTGAGGGCGCTGGCGAGGAGACCTTCTTCGAGCGAATGAAGGGGGATATAGACAAAATATTCAAAACCTACGCGCGGGAGGAAAGACTCGAAGGCGCTATAGACGGTTCCCGCTGGGCAAAAATTACATACGGGACCAACAACCACTATGCGTTCGGCGTGGTATATTGCGGGGGCAAGCCGAAGTATCTGGGCTATGCCGTGCCCGTAAACCGCGGCGGGGACTGCCCCGGAAGTTTAAGGGGCAGGGCGGTGTATGCGGAAGTTGAGGGGGGAGCATACTGGATACTCTATCAGGACGCCTCGACGGGCGTAAGCCTCAACGCGTAATTTTCTCTTCCGCGGCGCATACTCAGTATATGCGCATCTCTTGTATTCTCAGCTCGGCAATACTCATTATCCTCGGCATATGCGGGGGTGTATGGGCAATTTCGGGCTTCAATCTTTTATATTTTATCTGCTTTTACAATATAACAATCGCCCGCTGCGTGCTCGCGGCGGGCGGTGTCTGCGCTCTGTTTTTAGTTTTCGCTCTCGTGCAGTTCAGACCATTTTACGGCTTGAAGTAGTTTTCAGCTCCACAGTTTTTCAAGGTCGAACCCGTTTGCCTGCACCACGTCAAAGAGGTCGCAGTTGGCAATGTTCCTGACCGAAACTACGGGACCTCCGGTCGAGTCTATGTCGTAGCCGAAGGCTTTGTACGCCTGCCACACAAGGTGTGCACACTGCGAGGTGGTAACGTTTTCGCCCTGGTCCTTGGCGTTGAATATGCCCGTGAACAGCGAATAGTCGACGCCTATAAGGTTTTCTTTCGCCCAGTCGGCAATGTTCTCCGCGGTGTCCTCGTCGATTTTCGGGCGGAGCACCATAAAGTTTGCGCTGTAGCGGAAGTAGCCCGTGGAGTTCATCTGCGAGCGCGTGCCCACGGCAACCGCCTCCACGATTCTTGCATTGGCGGCGGAGCCGCCCTCGACGACTATTGCCGCGTGTCCGTTGCTCCAGCCGAAGGTGTGGGTGGAAGAAAGTATAAGCACGTCGCCCTTTTTAAGGGGTACCATGTTGAATCTTCTGTCGGTGAAACAATCGTGCTCGCAGCCGAAGAAGAACGGTTCGGTCGAAATTTCTCCGTCGTAAAAAAGGTCGTCCTGACAGCGTAAAATAAAGTCGGCGTCTATATCTTCCACGCTCTCAAAATAGGCTTTCGTCAGTCCCGTCTGGCGGTAGATAAGTTCGTAGTCCTCCTCCGTCCACAGGGATAACTGCTTGTTCAGGACCGGCGTAAGGTCTGCCTGTTCATAATCGGGCACGACGCGGGCGTGCGAGTGAGCCACGGCGTCGCAGATCATAAAAAAGGA
>CALVMP010000014.1 GCA_944346655.1 uncultured Clostridia bacterium | reverse complement strand
ATCTCCTTGAGCACCTTTTCAAGCTCCTCCCTTTCGTCCTTTGAGAGGGCGGCACGGGCGGCTTTGTCGTTGAAGTCCTCGAACTCCGACTGCATTTTGGGCAGGAGTTCCTCGAGGGAGGCGACCTTTGAAATGAGCTCGGCGCGTTCGGAATTCAAGCGTGCTACCGTGTCCGCGCTGTTCTTTACGGCGGACTGGAGGGAAGCCATTTCTATCTGGTAATTGTTGAGCTTTTCAATCTTTTTGTTGCGCTCGGCGAGAAGTTTTTCGTACTTCACGGACATATCGTCCATTTCGGAAGAGGCTTTGTCGGACTGTTCCGAAAGCGAGCTTGCGCCCTTCGAGGTGGAGGAGAACTCGTCGTCGAGCTCGGAAAGTTTGCCTTCGAGTTCGCGCTTGGACTGGGAATATGCGGCGTACTCGCTCTCCTTGTCGGTGACGTTGACCAGAAGTCCCGAGCTCTTCTGTGTGCATGCGGCGAGCTCGTTGCCCGCGCTCTTGAGCCGCTCCCTCAAAGCCTCCCTGTCCTCGTTTGCCCTGTCCCTTTCCGAAAGCGCCGCGTCCTTTTTAGCCTCCGCACGGGCGAGGGCTGAGCGCTTATGCTCTATCTGCTCTTCAATCTCCTTTAAGTTCCTTTCGTTGGCGAGGAGGTTTGCCGAGTTTTCGCGGCGGGAACCGCCCGTCATGGAGCCCGTTGTAGAGATTATGTCGCCGTCTAAGGTGACTATTTTAAAAGCCCTGGGGAACTTGCGGGCGATAGCCGTTGCGTAGCGGATATCCTCGCAGATGAGCGTGTTGCCGAGCAGGTTATGTATGACGTTTTCGTACTTTTTGTCGTAGCGGACGAGGTCGATGGCAAAGCCCACGGCGCCGGGTTCCCTGCGGGCAGACTTTATCTGCTCGTTTTCGTAGCGGGGACGGAGCGCGTCTATGGGCAGGAATGTGACCTGACCCGCGCGGTTGTTCTTTAAATATAATATGAGGTCCTGTGCGTCCTCCCTGGTGGCTGTGATTACGTTCTGCATGGCGCCGCCGAAAGCCGTTTCAATGGCGAGCTCGTACTCGCGGTCGGTGGTGACGACGTCGGCAATGAGCCCCATTATCTTTTTGCCGAGCGAGGGGTTGTTGCGTGCGTCGCTCAAAAGCCGCTTTACGGAGTATATGTAGCCTTCGAACCTGTCCCTTAAAGCCTGCTGGGTCTTTAAGCTTTCGCCCAGGGAATTTATGGCTGCGCGGACGGAGTACATTTCGGAGATGAGGGACTGGTACTTCTCCTCCGTCTCCTTAACCTTTGCGTCGGCTTCAGCCATTAAGGTATTTTCGCTGCCCAAAAGGTCATTGAGCCGCTCCTGCTCGGCGAGGGTCTCCGCGTACTGCGCCTTTAAGGAATCGTGCTCGGAGCGGATTCTGTCCATTATGGCTGCGACTTCCTCTATCCTTTCGCGGATGAGTTCCTTTTTAGCCGAAAGCGAGCCCATGCTCTCCTTTATGTCCGAAAGGTCTTTGAATGCGTCCATGACCTTTTTGCGGTGCTCGCCGGTCATGTATTCGTACTTGGCTATGTCCTCGGAGATGGAGTTGAGGTCTGCGCGGATAGTCTCGCAGCCGGAGTTGAGGTTGTCCAGCCTCGCCTTGTTTTTACCCGCGTAGTCCTCGCTGCGCTTTATCTCCCTGTCGATTTCGCCTATGCGCTTGGAGGAATATGCCACCTCCTCCTGCGCCTGCTGGAGTTTTTGCTTTACGGCGTTCGCCTTTTCCCTGAACACCTTGCTTTCGCCCGAGGTTTCGGCAATGCCGACGGAGTAGCTTACCCTTTTATCGTTGAGGGCTTTGAGCCGGGAATCCGCCGAGGCTATCAGGGTGCGGCACTCGTCGTACTCCTTCAAAAGCGCGCTCGTCTGCTCAGCCATATACTCTATCTGGGCGGTGAAATTTTTAATCTTTGTCTTTAACTTATCCCTCTCGCCCTCGGCGCTGTCGTGGCGGTATATGTAGGTGTTTACCTCGTGGCGGCGGAGCTGGGAATAAATTTCGCGGTACTTCAAGGCATTTTCGGCAGCTTTGGCGAGGGGGGCGAGCTGGCGCTCAACCTCCTGCATTCTCTGCACGAACACGAAGAGATTGTCCTTGGCGGCGGAAAGCTTTCTTTCGGCGTCAGCCTTTCTGTCCTTGAACACTATAATGCCAGTAGCTTCCTCGAATATGGAGCGGCGCTCCTCGGGGCGGGAGTTCATAATCTGCGCGATTCTGCCCTGACCTATGATGGAGTACCCCTCTTTTGCGGCGCCCGCGCCGTGCAAAAGGGCGGTGAGCACCTTCATTCGCGAGGGCTGGCGGTTTAAAACATACTCGCTTTCGCCGTTGCGGTACAGCCGCCTCGTCATTTCCACTTCGTCGGTGTCGATATCGAAGATGCGGTTGGTGTTGTCGAAGGTTAAAGTCACCTCGCAAAAGGACATCTTTTTTCTCTTTTCTGTACCGGAGAAGATTACGTCCATCATCTGCGAGCCGCGCATCTGCTTTGCCGACTGTTCGCCGAGAACCCAGCGTATGGCGTCGGCGACGTTGCTTTTTCCGCAGCCGTTGGGTCCGACTATGCAGGTAACGCCGTCGGAGAGATTTATTTCTGTGGGGTCGGCAAAGGATTTAAAGCCGACGAGTTTTATCGATTTGAATTGGATCATAATATTAGGGGTTAGGGATTAGTGAGTAGGGGTTAGTGAAGGTGAAAAATATTTAAAAGCAGTTTTCAGATTGCTCCTCACCACAATTATTCATTTTTCATTATCCATTCCCGTCCGTGGCAAACAGGGACAGATACGCCGTTTTGGCGGCGTTGCGCTTAGCCTCGGACGAGTTTTTGCCGTAACCGCAGAAGAGTTTGCCTTCCGCCTCCACCTTTACTTTAAAATAGTGTTCGCCCCTGCCCTCGTCTATGCCGTGGCTGTAGCGGGGAAGGGGCTTGCGGCGACCCTGCAAAGCTTCCTGCAAGAGCGCGATATAGTCCCGTTCCTCCCGCATAAAATTGAGAGTGCGGAGGATAAAGCTTTCAGCCTCCTCCATACCGCCGTCGAGGTATATTGCCGCGGCAACCGCCTCGTACGCGGAGGGAATTGCCTTTTTGTTGCCTTCGCCGCCCTTGGGTTTTACCAGAGCCGCGTCCAGCCCCAGCGCAACCGAAACCTCGGTTAAAGCCCTGTCGTTTACGACAGACTTTTTCCTCGCGGTGATGCCGCCTTCGCTCAGGCCGTCGAGGTAGAACTTTTTAGCGGCGACAAAGCCTATCAGGGAATCGCCGAGGCATTCCAAAGCCTCGTTGTTGAAATGCTCGTCCGCTCCCTTTAAGGTGAGGGCGCGGCGAAGTATTTGCTTATCCTTGAATATGTAGCCTAAAGCCTGTTCGGTATCGCTCATTCTTCGTTGGTGATAACCGAGCTTAAATCTGCCTCGCTCAGGAGGGCTTCAACCTTTTGAATGAGCCCCGAGCGGTAGAGCTCCGCCGCCTTGTGAACGGCGTTGCAAATGGAGATATCCGAAGACGACCCGTGGTTTTTGACCACCACCTTTTTGACGCCGAGAAGCATTGCCCCGCCGGCGGCTTCGAAGTCGAGGTCAGCCCTCATGCGCTTTATGGCTCCCTTGCAGAGAAGGGCGCCGATTTTGGATTTGAAGTCGGCGGTGAGCTGCTTTTTCATCGTCTTTAAGATCATCTTTGCGGTGCCTTCCATAGTCTTTAAGGCGATGTTGCCCGAAAAGCCGTCCGAGACGACGACGTCGATATCGGCGGTATTTATGTCCCTGCCCTCGATATTTCCCACAAAGTTTATCCCCTTGAGCCGGGTTAAATACTGATACGCCTGCTGGTGCACAGGGTCGCCCTTGTGCTCCTCGGTGCCGTTGTTCAGAAGCCCTACTTTGGGATTTTTAACCCCCAGCCCGACGGTAGCGTACGCGCTGCCCATGAGGGCAAACTGGCAGAGCATTGAGGGCTTGCACTCGGCGTTGGCTCCGCAGTCGCACAGCACTACCATTTTGCCGTTGACGTTGGGCACGGCGGGGGTGAGGGCGGGTCTCTTTATGCCGCGTATTCTGCCTAAAATGAGCTGTCCGCCGACTATCGTGGCGCCCGTCGAACCAGCGGTAACCAAGCCTGCTATGTCGTCGTTCTTTTTGAGCATCCAGAACGCCCGCATCAAAGAGGAGTTCTTTTTCTTTACGGCTTCCGTGGGAATATCGTTCATGTCTATGACGTCGGGACAGTCGACAATTTCCAGCCTGTCCGCGGGATATTCGCAGCCGCCGAGGCACTTTTCAAGCTCATCCTTTCTGCCCGTTAAAATCACATATAAGTTTTTATCTTCATTCAGGGCGCGGGCTACGCCCCTGCACGTGCTTGCGGGCGCGTTGTCGCCGCCCATGCCGTCGACAATTATTTTATCCATAAAGCTCCCCTTTGTCGTTATATTTTATGTCTTATATAATTATAACATATTAAAGCGGCAAAAAGCAATTGTTTTTGTACAGATTATTCCCTTTCGGGCAGGGCGTAGCGGTCGGTGCGTATAAGCCGCCTGACGGTGCCCTCCTTCCCCTCCTCGACAAGATACCCCTCAGAAAGGGTGCACTCCTCCCCCTCGGGACTCTCCAAAGTTACGCTTTCAAACTTCCTTTTAACGCCGTCGGGCAAACCGAATACGGCTGCCGTCACCCTACCGCACGAGACGTTGAGCCCGATATATACGGGTGCGGGGGTGCAGTTTTTGAACTTTAAGTCGAAGTAGTCGCCCGAGACCATGGCGTCGCGCGAGGGAGCTACATAGCTTACGCCGAGGGAATGGGGGTGATATTCGGTGACCTCCAGCCCGGCGAGCACGGCGGCGTTGTACAGCGTGGTGGAGACCTGGCACACCCCTCCGCCCATGCCTTCGACAAACTTGCCGCCCGAGATAATTTTTGCCTTTTTGAAGCCCCTCGCCGCCGTGCGCGGTCCGACAACCGAATTGAAGGAAAAACTTTCCCCAGGATTCAGAACGGTTCCGCTTATCCCGGACGAAGCCAGAGCTATATTGTGCGAGCGGGGAGAGTTGGAACTGTCGAAAAAGGTTGAAAAGGAGGAGAGTTTTTTAGTGCGGGCGGCGAGCTGCGCCACGGTGGTTTTACGGCGGGCGGTTTTAATCTTTAAAGTGACGGGGGAAAAATCGGAATTCAGGCTTTTATCTATGTCGCGGGCGAGGGCGGCGCGGTCGCAGCTCACCCCGTCGCTTCCTTCGAAATATTCGAAGGATTTGCCGTTGAACAGCACATATGGTTCAACCAATGCGCTTTCGCGTTGGGAGCATATGGCGTCGGTTATCCTTTCCTTGCCGCTGAGGTACACCCTTGAATGCGAACTGTAGCCGCCCTTTTTGCGAATGTTTTTAACTAGCCCGTCGAGGTCGTCGGAAAAGTTGAATTCGGGATAGCGGAATGTGTACGTATCTTCACCTGCGCATATGACGAGGCTTTTATTTTTAAGATTTTCGGCAGTATGCCCCCTGACCGCGGCAATTGCCTGTTTGCAGCTTTTGCCCCCGACGTATACGCCGTCGATATACGTGTCCGCCGGCAAGCCGAAAAAGAAGGCGCAGAAAACAAAAAGGGCACCCGCGGCGAGCGCGAGTACCGCAAGTGCTTTTAATTTTTTCAAAATTTCAAATCGCCGACAGAAGTGCTTCATCGGGGTAAAATTCGGGCGTGCCGATTGTGCGCGGACCCTCTTTGAAGTGCGCGTCCGAACCGCCCGTGACGATGAGGTTGAACCTTTCGGCGAGCTCCTTGTAGTAGACCGTCTCCCCTTCAGTATGCCCCGAATACACCGCCTCTATGCCGCGCAGACCAAGACCGCGAAGGGACAATATAAGCTTTTCCTTTACCTCCCTTTGAAGGTTGATTCTTCCGGGGTGCGCAACCGAAGCCCAGCCGCCGCACTCGGTTATGGTCTTAACCGCCTCCTCAGGGGTCAGCCTGCCCACGCGGGAGTGGGCGAACTTTCCGTCGACGAGGTTTTCGAGATAAAATTTACCCGCGCTCTGACCGTAGCCGCACTTTACGGCGGCGCGGCAGATGAACATGGAGTGTACGGGAGTGCCATCCACCGTGCGTTCGGCGAGCACCTTTTCAACGGGTATGACTATGCCCCGCGCTTTGAGCTTTGCAAGCGTATCTTCGCAGCGGGCGAAGGAACCTTCGACAGCCTCCTTATAATATCTTTTAAAGGCAGCGCACTCTTTATCGAGACAGTAGCCCAGAATGTGCACCTTTACGTCGCCGTAGGCGGAAATTTCAATGCCGTCTACCGTGCGCAGACCCGCCTCTTTCGCGAGGTTTTTTACCTCGTCGGAGGCGCCCATTGTGTCGTGGTCTGTAACGGCGAAAAGATTCAACCCTGCGGCAAGCGCCCCCTCCACCACGTCGGCGGGGGACTGGGTGCCGTCCGAATAGTATGTGTGAATGTGCATGTCGGCGCGTATCATCTCTTTATCGCTCCCCCCTCTATTTTAATTTTATTGACGGGTTTGCCCGAAAGTACTCTTTCGGCGTGCGTGCAGGTGAGTATGGTCTGCAAGCCGTCGGTGCGGGCGACGAGCTTTTTGCGGCGGGCAAGGTCGAGCTCGGAGAGGACGTCGTCCAAAATGAGCACGGGATATTCCCCGCTCACCGACCTGAAAATTTCCACCTCCGCAAGCTTTATCGAGAGCGCCGCCGTACGCGTCTGACCCTGCGAGGCATACATCTTTGCGTCCTCGCCGTCAATTTTTATGTCTATGTCGTCGCGGTGGGGTCCCGAGGCGGTGAACCCCAGGCGGATATCGCGGTCGTAGTTGTTTTTAAGCTCGTCGTAAAACCTGCCCCTGAGCTCCTCCTCGGTGCCCCTGTACTTCTTTTCGGCTGAAATCTTCAAACTCTCTTTGCCGTCGGTTAAAAAGGAATGAGCCTCTGCCGCGAGAGGGGAAAGCTCCGCAATGTAGTCTGCCCTGCGCCGCGCCACGGTGGCTGCATAGGTGCAGAGCTGTTCGTCCCACACGGGCAGGGTGTCATAGACGAGGGAGATATCTTTGTTCTTTAAAAGGTTGTTGCGCTGTTCGAGGATGCGGTTGTAGCGGGCGAGCGCGGTGTAGTACGGGCGGGAGAGCTGGGAGAGGGAAATATTTAAAAACCTGCGCCGCTCGTCCGGTCCGTCCTGGATGAGCCTGAGCTCCTGCGGGGAAAAAAACACGGCGTAGAGGTTGCCCAAAAGGTCGGCGTTGCGCGTTATTTTGTTGCCGTTTACGCGCACCTCCCTTCCGTTTTCGCGTATTACTGCGGATAGGGCGATATTGCCGTATCTGCCCTCGCACGAGGAGGAAATTTCCGCGCTTTCGCAGCCGTAGCGGATGAGCTGCTTATCCCTCCGCGCACGCGGCGAAGTGCCCGTGCAGAGATAAAATACAGCTTCCGCACAGTTGGTTTTGCCCTGCGCATTGCGCCCCGAGAGCACGTTCAAGCCCTCCGAAAACTCGAACGTTTCACCCTCATAATTTCTGAAATTTTTTAAAAACAAATTTTTTATGCGCATTTTTCCGCCAAAATACTGTACTTTGAAAGCGTTTTGATTTATAATAAGGTAAACTTACTTTTATATTTTAGCACAAATTTTACAAAACACAAAGGGATTTGACCATGGCTGACAGCACGAACTTTGATTTTATTTACGAGCCCATAAAGGAAAAGATGCGGGAATCCTTGAGCCACATCGTTTACACCACCTATATCGAAAAGCTCAAGCCCGTCGACGTCGACGGGAGATATATCGTGCTCCAGACCTCGAACGAGACCTTTGCCCAGTACATAACGGGCACGCTTGCCGAAAAGATGCGCGAAGCCATAATAAAGGCTGACGCGGGCGTTTCCGACTTCCGCCTCGTGGTGGAAGGCAGCGACGAGTACGCATATAACCCGCCCGAGGAGAGCATTACGCCCCCCGCAAACCTCGACAAGCGCTTTACCTTCGATTCCTTTGTCGTGGGCAAAAACAACGAATTTGTTTACGCCGCGGCTTTGAACGTCGCCGAGGACCCGGCGGGCACCTATAACCCGCTGTTCATCTACGGCGGCACGGGCCTGGGCAAGACCCACCTCATGCAGGCGATAGCCAACAAAATAGTCGCCGAAAAGCCCAATTTAAAGGTAATTTACGTAACCTGCGAACAGTTCGTGAACGAGATTATAGACACCATGTTCACCAGCCGCGGACCGGACGCGAGGGACCGCGGAAACAAGCTGAGGCAGCACTACCGCTCCGCCGACGTGCTGATTATAGACGACATACAGTTTATTGCCAACAAAAAGGCGGTTCAGGAGGAATTCTTCCACACCTTCAACGAACTGGTGGCAAAGGGCAAACAGATAGTAATATCTTCCGACCAGCCGCCAAAGGAGCTTACGGCTTTGGAGGAGAGGCTGAGGACGAGATTTTCGGGCGGGCTGGTGTTCGACATTCTGCCCCCCAACTTCGAGACCAAGATAGCCATTTTAAAGCGCAAGGCTTTTGAAAAGAAATGTATTGTGCCCGACGAGGTTCTCTCCTTCCTCGCGCAGGATTCGGGCGACGACGTGAGGACGCTCGAGGGCAGGCTTACAAAGGTTATATTTGCAAGCAGACTGCACGAGGTGCCCATAACCGTTTCGCTCGCCTCCTCCGCCCTCAACGAGGCGGTTTCGGAGGACGGCAAGGAGGAGATTACGACCGACTCCATAATTAACGCGGTGTGCTCCTACTACAACGTGACGAGGGGCGACCTTGTGGGCAAGTGCAAGAAAAAGGAACTCGTTCAGCCCAGGCAGATCTGTTGCTATTTAATGTGCGAGCTGCTATCCCTCCCCCTCATGTCGATAGGCAAAGCGCTCGGCAACAGAAACCACACGACTATACTTTATTCCCGCAACAAGGTTGAGGAGATGAAGGAGGTCAACGACCGCATAGCCAAGGACATTGACGACATTAAAAACATAGTGCTCAAAAAATAAACCAAAAATTGCCCGCGACGCAACGGGCAATTTCTTTGCAGAAATATATGAAGAAATTTTCGGAAGGAACGTACGACGTCGTAATAATCGGTGCGGGGCACGCGGGCTGCGAGGCGGCTCTCGCCTGCGCCCGCACGGGGCTGAATACCGCCATGCTGACTTTAAACCTCGACAGCATAGCCTTTATGGCGTGCAATCCCTCGGTGGGCGGCACGGCAAAGGGGCACCTCGTGCGCGAGATAGACGCCCTGGGCGGGGAGATGGCTATAAACGCCGACAAAACCGCCATGCAGTTCAAAATGCTCAACGTCGGCAAGGGCGCGGCGGTGCAGTCGCTGCGCTGCCAGTCGGACAAAAACGCATACCACAGGCGCATGAAATACGTGCTCGAACACACGCAAAACCTGCGCATAGTTCAGGGCGAAGCCGCACGCATTCTTACAAAAGACAATGCAGTATGCGGCGTTGAAACGACCTACGGCGGTGTATTTAACTGCCGAGCCGCAATTGTTGCGACGGGCGTGTACCTGAACGCGCAGACCATTACGGGCGAGGTTATAAAGGACAGCGGACCCAACGGCTTTGCGCCAGCCACCGAGCTGACAAAGTGCCTTTCAGAGCTCGGCTTTACCATACGCCGCTTCAAGACGGGCACGCCCGCCAGGGTGGACTTCCGCACCATAGACCTTTCGAAGTGCGGCGTGCAGCCCGGGGATACGACAATTTACCCCTTCTCCTTCATTCACGACAGCGTGCCCGCCGAGCAGGTCGACTGCTACCTGACCTACACAAACAGCACCACGCACGAAATAATTCTTTCCAACCTCGACCGCTCCCCCCTTTATAACGGAACGATCGAGAGCACGGGTCCGAGATACTGCCCTTCAATCGAAACCAAGGTGGTGCGCTTTGCCGACAAGGACAGACACCAGATTTTTATCGAACCCGAGGGCGCGGACACGCTGGAGGCGTACATTCAGGGCATGTCCTCCTCCCTCCCCCACGACATTCAGGTAGATATGTACCGCTCGGTCGCGGGGCTCGAACACTGCAACATAATGCGCTATGCCTATGCCATAGAGTACGACTGCATAGACACACTCGACGTGTTGCCCACGCTCGAGTTCAAAAAGGTAAAGAACCTCTACACCGCGGGGCAGATAAACGGCACCTCGGGCTATGAGGAGGCGGCGGCTCAAGGGCTTGTGGCAGGGCTGAACGCTTCGCTCAAACTCAGGAATATGCCCCCTTTGGTGCTCCGCCGCGACGAGGCGTATATCGGCGTGCTCATCGACGACCTCGTAACCAAGGGCACGGAGGAACCCTACCGCATGATGACCTCCCGCGCCGAACACAGAATTGAGTTGAGGCAGGACAACGCCGACTTCCGCCTCACGCAGAAAGGCTACGACTGCGGACTGGTCACTGAGGAGAGATACCAAAGATTTTTAAAGCGCAAGGCAGACTACGAAAGGGCTTTAAAGGAGCTTGAAACCCGCCTGCCCGCTAAGGTTTGTGACGGCATACTGCGGGAGCAAAACCTTGAAGAGGCGAAAAAGCCCCTCTCCCCAGCCGACCTTATAAAAAGGGGCGTCGACCTCGATTATATCTGCGCCAACACCGAGGTTTTAAACTGGGCGGATATGTCCGTTAAAGAGAGCGCGGGCATTGAAATAAAGTACGAGGGCTACCTGAAAAAGGGCAGGGAACAGATTGCCCGGGCGAAAAAGCTGGAGGACAGACTGCTGCCCGAAGATATAAACTACCTCAAAATCGAAGGTCTCCGCCTCGAGGCGAGGGAAAAACTGCAAGAGATACGCCCCCGCTCCCTCGGTCAGGCGGCGCGCATTTCGGGCGTCAACCCCGCCGACATCTCCGTTTTAATGATATACCTCACCCTTAACCATTAACTTTAAACAACAAAAAACCAAGCCGCAGGCGGCTTGGTTTTTTGTTGTTAATTTTGTATCCATTTGGCGTATAAAATTGTCTCTTGGTAGACTGTCACCTCTTCGGTTTCTCCGCGTGAATTTTCCTGTGTTTCAGTCTGTTTTTCGGGCAGGGTATCGACATCGAAATTCCATGCGTTTATACACTCTGCCTCCTTATATCACCCGCCTAACGTGTACCCGTCACGGACAGGGTCGGGAGGAATAAATTCTATCTTTCCGCCGTAATCGCAGTCGTCTATCCAGTAATACCCTCCATTTTCGGCATTTTCATAATTGTAATAATATGATATATTTGCCGCAAATCTTCCGATATAATAAGAACCATCCGAAGTCATGGCGTTATATACCGCCCGCGGATAATAAATATCGTAGTTCATGACACAATCGTATGGTGCTATTGACATATAAAATACTTTTTCCATGTTGGGACAGTTACGGAAAGAAAAAAGATACATCTCCATAACACTTTCAAAATACACCTTTTCAATTGAGCCGCTGTCAATATCCGGCCACGTCATGTCGCCGTAAATCATATCTATTACTCCAGCAAGGGAAGAATACCCAAACCCTCTCACCTCAACACCGTAGATATACGCAGGAACCGCCAGGAATCTTTGATTATTTCCCTGCTCGGTCGTACCCTTGATTTCGCAATAATCATCATAAAACCGTACGATAAAATCTCCCGCTTCCCTGTCCTCGTAGTCAGGGGAATTGAGAATCGGTTATGCAGGCAGGAAAGATTAAGCACATGCAAGCGCCCACAGCCGCCGCAAAAACATACATTAATCTCTTTAACTTTTTCATTTTTGCCCCCTACGCTCAAGCCGCACCCGAAGAAGCGGACTGTCATGTCAGGTAAATATAACACAGCCGATATAAAAAGACAATCCCCGCCCGATATTTCACCTGCAAAAATTTTATAAAATCCCGTTTTGTACCTTTTACGACAAAACAAGTTACTTTGCGCGGACATGGATTTTTTATAATTTTGCCATGCGGATTAAAATTAAGCTTAAGAGCGTTCTTTTATATGCCGCGTACGCGGCGGCGACGGTGTGCATAAATTATTCGGCGGGCGGGGCGCCGCTTGCGTTCGGGCTGTGTTTCGCCTTTTTGTGCTGCGGGGGAAATCTTTTTGCTGTGCCCGTGATTTACGCGCTCGCCGCCGTACCGTCGCTGAACTGGATTACCATTCTTTTGGCGCTGTTCGAGGGCGGGTTTACCTGCGCCGTAACAGCCATTTACCGAAGGGCGCACAAAAAAATAAAGTACGAATTCCCTCTTCTTTCCGCCGTGGCTCTGGCGCCGTTTATAGCCTTTTCGCCCTGGCGGGGCATAGAAAACTTATACTTTACCGACAACGTATACATAATCAAAGCGGTGGCTGCGGTAGCTTCGGTAATCTTTGCACTGTTCTGCCTGAAAGCCGTGTACGCCCTGCTCTACCGCCTGTGCCGCAGCAGGATGAGGGCGGAAGAAATAGTTTGCCTGGCGCTTGTTTTTACAATTGCCGGCATAGGGTTTTACAATCTTGCAGGGCTGTACATAACCTTCGGCGCGGCGCTGGGCATTGCCGTATTCTGCGTGAGGCTTTACAAAGGTCCCGCCGCCTTAGCCGTTGCCTGCGTGCTCGGACTGCCTCTGCTCTGCACCACGTTTTCAGGCGACCACGTTGCGGCGCTTCTGCTTATAACCTGCCTGTGCCTGCTGTTTTCGCATGCGGGAAGAGCCGCCCCCGCCGCCGTCGGAGCAGGTGCGGGCGCTGTGTATTTTTTTATCGGCGGAGCGTTTGGTCAGGGCATAGTATGGGGCGTAATATATATTCTGGCTCTGTTTATATTCTGTTTTGCGACGGCAGTTCCGTCGGAAAGCGCCATGGAAAAACTGTTTGCCGCGCTGAGCGTTAAGAGCACCCTTTCCGAAAGATACGAAGAGCGGTTCAAAGAGCGCACGAGCACCAAGCTGTTTAAAATAAGCCGCGTGTTCAGGGAAATTGAGAGCGCGTTTTTAAGCCTTGACGAAGCCCCCGGAGAGGGAGCCATGCAGGAGCGCATTTCGGGCGAGTTAAAGGCGCGGCTGTGCTCCCGCTGCGACAGAAGGGAGAGATGCGCACGCACCGACGTTTACAAGGGGTTTGAAAAGCTGCTGCACACCGGGCGCATAAAGGGCAAGGTGAGCCTTGTGGACCTGCCGCAGGAGGTGACCGTAAACTGCGCCCACCCCGCCGACGTTATAGCGACGGCGAACGCGGGGCTCGCACGGCTTAAAAAGCTGAGCGCCGAGGCGGAGAGCGCGGCGAGCGGAAAAAGGCTCTTAGCGGGACAGGCGAGGGGAATTTCGGAGGTGCTTAAAGGGGCTGCCATCGACCTTTCGAAGAGCGGAGCCCGCGACTTTGCAAAGGAAAAAGCCGCAACCGCGGCGCTCGCCGACAGCGGCATATGCGCCACAGAAATGAGAATCTGCGCCGACGAGGGCGGGCAGGTTATAGTAACCGTTTCGGGCGAGGTTAAGGCGGCGAAGGTCAAAGCCTGCCTTAAGGAGGCGCTGGGCAGAGAGTATGTTTTAAAGGACAGGATAGCCTACGGCGCGGGGCTTACCTGTTATGTATTTGTCGCTCCGCCCATGTACGACGCGGCTTTCGGGGTGGCGTTTGCGGTAAAGGACGGCGAGAGCGCTTCGGGCGACACCCATTCGGTGATAAAAATAAACGAGCACGCCTTTATGATGGCTCTGTGCGACGGCATGGGCAGCGGCGCCCGCGCCAAAAAGGTGTCCTCTGCCACAATTTCGCTCATCGAGGCGTTCTTCAAAGCCGAAATGCCCTGCCGTACCACGCTGGAGACGGTAAACAAGCTCATGTCCTACAGCCGCGACGAAAGCTTTACCTGCATGGATATCGCGGCGATTGACCTTGAAACGCTCGAGGCGGGGTTCATAAAGATAGGTTCGCCCGTAAGCATTATTATCAAGAGCGACGGCATAAAAGTTATGGAGAGCGCCTCCCTGCCCCTCGGAATTCTCGACAGCATTAAGCCGACGGTGTGTGAGGACAGGCTGCAGGACGGCGACATAGTCGTGTTCATGAGCGACGGCATAACCTCGGCATTTCCCTCGGCGAGCGATATGTATGCATACTTTGAAAAGCTGAAGCCGCTCAACCCACAGGACCTTGCCGAAAAAATTCTGGCAGCCGCAAAGAAGGCACAAAAGGGCAAGTGCGCCGACGACATGACCGTGCTCTGCGTGCGCATTTTCTCGAAAAATTAAAAAACTTCCTTACATTGACTGTAAGGAAGTCGCTTTATTATATCAGTCGGTAATATTTTCCCGCGAAAAGAGAGGCGAATTGAAAAATTCTATAAGATCCATTTCCATGCCCTGCGCTATTGCGTTGATGTTCTGAATGTTGGTGCCCTTGTTGCGCATTTTGCGTATGTCGGCTATGGTGCTTTCAGCCAATCCGCTCAGCTGCGCAAGCCTGTACCGGGTGAGATTTCTTTGCTCCATCAGCTGGGTTATGCGCATCGACAGCGCCTCTGAAAGCGTCACTTATGCCAACCTCCTCTCCCTTCGGGAACGAATAAATTGGTATAAGTATATAACACATGTAAATTTTTATACTGAGCGTATCCGCGGTACAACGATTTCGCTTTGTATTTACAGGCAAGTATGGTATAATTGCGCAACCTGCGATAGATTAAGAATTTCTTTTTATAAAAAACCAGCGCCCGCGGCGAAGCCGCGGGCGCTGGTTTTTTATCAGGAAAATTATTATGTGATTAATTTTTGACTACGCGGAAGTTCAGCCGTTTAAATAACTTTCGAACCACTCCTCTACCTCGGCGGAGCTTGTCACCCTGCCCGTTTCAATCATGCGGATGACTCCGTTCTGATCTATGATTACGTTTATGGGCGCGACGCCCAAGCCGAGCTGGTTTTCGATATAGTTGCCGGTGGAATCATATGCAAAGTCAAAGGTGTAGCCGCCATCCTGCTTGTAAGAGGCGATGTTTTCGCGGTTGTCGCGGGAAGAGCTGCTTATAGCAACAATTGCCACCTCGTCGCTGTAATTGCGGTATGCCTGTTCGATGAAGGGCATTTCCGTAGCGCAGGGACCGCAGGTGGTAAAGAATACGTTTACGAGCACGAGTTCGTGACTTTCCAAAAGGCTTGAAAGGGAATAGCTCTGCCCCGAGACCGCCTCGGTATAGGTAAAATCGTACATTACGCTGCCGACAGCGTACTCTGTGCCCGAGGGGGCAGGGGAGTTTATTACGCCGCTGTTTAAAGTTATAGTAGCCGAAACACCGTCCGAACCCAAAGTCCACTCGTCGGCGGGGGTATAGCCAACGGGCAGTCTGCTTTCGTCGACGGTTATAACAAACTCGCCCGAGCCGAGCGACAGCGTTGTCGTGCCGTCTGCTCTTGTGTCGGCAATGGCTACGCGAGCCGTGCCGCTGTAGGCAGACACCCTTACGCCCGACATGAGCATGCCGCTTGCGTTTTGCACGGTGACGACAAAGGAGCCTCCCTCCGCCATGGTCACGGAATAGCCGTCCGCGGGATCGGTTTGGTTGGTCTGGTTATCGCCGCAGGCTGCCGCCGCAAGACAGGCAAGAGAGAGAATGAGCGAAGCGGCTATGGTTAAAAATTTTTTCATGATTATCTGTCCGTTTTTATAATTGCGTGTTTGAGTCTTGCAAGCGTGTTGCGCTTTACGGGCGAAGTCATGCGGAAACGCCAGTTGCCCGAGGGAACTGCGGGCGTGTTCATGCGCGACCAGTTGTCGAGGCACATGAGATCCTGCACGGGAATGACGGCGACTGACGACTTTGCGCCGAGCGCAGCGAGCGCAAGCCCCCTCACTCCGTCCGCCCTGTCGACGACGGGGGTATATACACCCTCGTATTTAAGGGCGGCGCGCAAGGCACGCTTGAACTCATAGAACTGTTCGTCCGTCATCTTCAAAAGGAAGCCGAGGGCGGTGTCGTTGTCGTGCGTGCCCGTGTAGACGACGGAATGCTCGTCGATGTTTTGAGGCAGATAGGCGTTGTCCTCCTCTCCGTCGAAGGCGAACATCATAACCTTCATGGAGGGAAAACCGCTCTCTTCGAGAAGTTTTACAACGCCCTCGTCGATGACGCCGAGATCCTCCGCGATTATGGGAAGGGGTCCGAGCTTTCGGGCAGCGGCTTCAAAGAGTGCGATGCCGGGACCTTCCCTCCACTCGCCCTCCCTTGCAGTCTTTGCCGAAGCGGGGATAGCATAGTATCTGTCGAGCCCGCGGAAGTGGTCTATGCGCACTATGTCGTACATCTTCATGGCGCGGGCGATGCGCTCCGTCCACCAGTTAAAGCCCTCTGCCTTTACAGCCTCCCAGTTGTAGAGGGGATTGCCCCACAGCTGCCCGTCCTCCGAAAAATAGTCGGGGGGAACGCCTGCCACTTCGACTGGGTTCAGATCCTCGTCGAGAAGGAAGAGATCGGGGCGGGACCACACGTCTGCCGAGTCGTAGGCGACGTACAGGGGGATATCGCCGATTATGGATACGCCCTTGGAGTGCGCGTAAGTTTTGAGCGCCTGCCACTGAAGGTCGAACTCGTACTGGACGAACTGCCAGAAGAGGTACTCCTCCTTATACACCGAATTTTTAAACTCGGTCATGGCGAGGTGTTCGCGGTATTTATACGCCGTGGGGAATGTGCTGAACACTCCGCCATAGCGCGATTTGAGCGACATAAAGAGCGCGTAGTCTTCAAACTCGCCGCTTTCGACAAAGGCGACGAAGTCGGGATTTTTTACGTTGAAACGTGCATATGCGCGGCGCAACAGTTTGAAGCGGTGCTCATACAGGTCGCCGTAGTCAACGTCGTTTTTGAGCTTGCGCTCTGCGGATTGAAGCTCTTCGGAGTCGAGCAGCCCCTGCTTTTTCAGGGCGACGAGGTCGATAAAATAGGGATTGCCCGAGTTGCAGGAGACCGACTGATAGGGCGAATCGCCGTAACCCGTCTGCTGGAGAGGGAGAATCTGCCAGTACTTTACCTTGTACTTTGAAAGCGTGTCCACCCAGTCGTAAGCCTCTTTGCCGAGGGAACCTATGCCGTACTTGTTGGGCAGCGAGGAGACGTGGCAGAGCACGCCCGCGCCGCGTTGGGGAGTGAATTTATCCATATGGCACCTCATATATGATAAGGCGGCAGTGCAGAGAACGGCTGAAAATTTTATGCCGGCTGCCGACTGCCGTCAACCTTACTTTTGCAACAGTTTTTTGATTCTGCGCACAGCCTCTTTTGTGACTTCCTCCGAGCCGAAAGCGGTCAGGCGGAAGAAGCCTTCGCCGTTTGCGCCGAAGCCCGCACCTGGCGTGCCGACAACCTGAATGTTTTCGAGAAGATAGTCGAAGAACTGCCAGCTGTCCATGCCGCCGGGGCACTTAAGCCAGATGTAGGGCGAGTTTTTGCCGCCCGTATACCAGACGCCGAGTTCGTCCATGCAGTCGGCGATAATCTTTGCATTGTGCTGATATACGGCTATGTTTGCCTTAATTTGCTTTTGTCCCTCTTCGGTGAAAACGGCTGCGGCGCCCCTTTGGACTATGTAGGGCACGCCGTTGAACTTTGTCGTCTGGCGCCTGAGCCACATTTTGTTTGCCGACATGCCGTCCCTTTCGAGTGCGAAGGGAACTACGGTGTAGCCGCAGCGCGTGCCCGTAAAACCGGCAGTTTTGGAGAACGAGCAGAACTCGATCGCGCACGTCTTGGCGCCCTCTATCTGGAAGATGGAGCGGGCGAGGTTATCCTCGGTTATAAAACATTCATAAGCCGCGTCGTACAAAATTACGGCGTTTTTGGCGTTTGCGTAGTCAACCCACTGCTTGAGTTGCGCCTTTGAGTACGCCGCGCCCGTGGGATTGTTGGGCGAGCAAAGATAGATTATGTCGGCGTTCACCGAATAGTCGGGCATGGGCAGAAAACCGTTTTGCTCCGTGGCGTTCATATAGATGACTTTGCGCCCCGCCATGGTGTTGGTGTCGACATATACGGGATATACGGGGTCGGGCACGAGCACGACGTTATCTCCCGAGAAGATATCGAGAATGTTCCCCAGATCCGACTTTGCGCCGTCGGAGATGAAAATTTCGTCGTTTTCGAGCTCCACGCCGTTGGATTTATAATAGCCGCGGATGGATTCCTTTAAAAAGTCGTAGCCCTGTTCGGGACCGTAGCCGCGGAAGGTCTCCTTTTTTGACATATCGTCCACAGCGGCGTGGAGAGCTTTGATTACCGCGGGGGCGAGGGGCAGGGTTACGTCGCCGATGCCGAGGCGGAGCACCTTTTTATCTGGATTCGCCGCCTGATATGCGGCAACCTTTTTTGCAACCGTGGAGAAGAGATAGCTTTGGGCTATGTCGTTGAAATGACTGTTGAAATGCATGATATATTTTCCTTTTTTACAATATGCCGCACCCATTCGTTGCGGCATATTGCAGGGTCAATTTAATTTATTTGTTCTTTTGGCTGTATTTTACAGCGTACTTTATAAACTCCCTGAACACGGGGTGGGCGTGCTGGGGACGGCTCTTGAACTCGGGGTGGAACTGCACGCCGAGATAGAAGTCGTTTGCGGGGACTTCCACCGCCTCCACCAGAAGTCCGTTGGGGGAGGTACCCGCGATTATCATGCCGGCGTTTTCGATTTCCTTGCGGAAGACATTGTTGAATTCATATCTGTGGCGGTGGCGCTCGGAGATGTTGTCCGCTTTGTAAGCTTCGGTCATTTTAGGACCTATGACAACGCAGGGGTAGGCGCCGAGGCGCATGGTTCCGCCCATTTTTACGCCGTGCTGGTCGGGCATTAGGTCGATGACGGGGTGCTTGCTTTCGGGATCAAACTCCGAGGAGTTGGCGTCGGCATAGCCGAGAACGTTCCGCGCATATTCGATTACCGCCGTCTGCATGCCGAGGCAGATTCCGAGGTAGGGAACGTTGTTTTCGCGGGCGTACTTTGCGCAGAGGATTTTGCCCTCTATGCCGCGGTTGCCGAAGCCGCCGGGAACCAGAATGCCGTCTGCACCCCCGAGTATGTGCGAAATATTTTCGGGCGTGAGCGTTTCGGTATCCACCCAGTCGATATCTATTTTGGCTCCGTTTTCATACCCCGCGTGGGCGAGCGCTTCAGCCACCGAAAGATAGGCGTCGTGCAGCTGCACATACTTTCCGCAGAGCGCGATTTTGACCGTCTTGTCGCGGGCGGCTATGCGCTCTAACATGCCCTTCCACTCCGAGAGATCGATCTCCCTCGGGTCGAGGTTGAGTATTTTGCAGACAATGGACGAAAAGTTGCTCTCTTCGAGCATGATGGGCGCCTGGTAGAGCACGGGAAGGGTCATGTTCTCGATGCAGCACTCGGGTTCGACGTTGCAGAACATGGCAATCTTGTCCTTTACTTCCTTGGGCATGTGCGCGTCTACGCGGGCAATTATTATGTCGGGATTGATGCCCATGCCCTGGAGCTCCTTTACGGAGTGCTGGGTGGGCTTGGACTTGAACTCCTCCGAGCCGGAGATATAGGGCACGAGGGAGACGTGAATAAAGCAGCAGTTTTCCCTGCCGACTTCGCGCGCAACCTGACGGATAGCTTCGATGAAGGGCTGGCTTTCGATGTCGCCTATGGTGCCGCCGATTTCGGTGATGACGACGTCGGCGGAAGTTGTGCTTGCAACCGTGTAGATAAACGATTTGATTTCGTTGGTGATATGGGGGATTACCTGCACGGTCTGACCGAGGTACTTGCCGTTGCGCTCCTTATTCAACACGTTCCAGTACACCTTGCCGGTGGTGAGGTTGGAGTACTTGTTTAAATTTTCGTCGATGAAGCGCTCATAGTGCCCGAGGTCGAGGTCGGTTTCGGCGCCGTCGTCTGTGACGAAAACTTCGCCGTGCTGATAGGGACTCATTGTGCCCGGGTCGATATTTATGTAGGGGTCGAGCTTCTGGGAAGCCACCTTGTACCCCCTGCACTTCAAAAGTCTGCCGAGGGAAGCCGCCGTTATGCCCTTGCCGAGCCCCGATACAACGCCGCCTGTGACGAAAATGTACTTGGTCATTATATATTCTCCTGATTATGCTTTAGTTAGTTGAGTTCTATTTCGCCTGTAAAAACGAGGGTTGCTCCTCCCTCCATAAAGACGGTTTCGGGTGTGTAGGTTATGGTAAGGTCGCCCCCGCGAAGGTGTACGGTTACGGGGGCATTCATATCGGCATAGCCGTTCAGAACGGCTGCTACAGCCACGGCGCACGCGCCCGTGCCGCAAGCCCACGTTTCGCCGCTGCCCCTCTCCCAGACGCGCATTTTGAGTTCGTTTTTGCGGATTACCCTTACAAATTCCGTGTTTATGCGCTCGGGAAAGCAGGGGTGGTTTTCGAAGAGAGGACCAATCTTTTCAAGGTCGAGCTTTTCGGGGTCGGCAAACACCACGCAGTGGGGATTGCCCATGGAGACGAGGGTGACGTTCCATTTTTTGCCGCCGGCTTCGAGCGGGTACCCGACGATTTTATCGCCCTCAAGAGTCGAGGGAATGAGCCCGCCTTCGAGCACAGCCGCGCCCATATCGACGGTAGCGGACGCAACTTTGCCGTCGGCGCCGAGGATAAAGTCGAGCTTTTTTATGCCCGAAAGAGTCTCTATAGTGCAGGTTGTGCCCTTTACATAGCCCAAATCGTGCGCAAGCTTGCCCACGCACCTTATTCCGTTGCCGCACATTTTGCCTTCGGAACCGTCGGCGTTGAACATGGACATTTTGCAGTCGGCAACCGCAGAGGGTCTTAAAAGAATAACTCCGTCGCCGCCGATTGAAAAGTGCCTGTCCGAAAGCTTTTTTGAAAGTTCGCCTGGGTTTGAAATATCTTCGTTCATGCAGTCGAAATAGATATAGTCGTTGCCTATTCCGTGCATTTTATAAAATTTTCTGAGCATGTCCGCTCCCTTTACGTTATTGTTCTACAATACTATACCACACCCGCGTTGTTTTGGCAAGTGATTGGCAAGCGATTGACGCTCTGTCTCACCAATAAAAAACGCGGAGTTCCTCCGCGTTTTTTGTTTGAAATAATTTTCTAATCCCTACCCCCTAATCACTAACCACTTAATTATCCGTATACATCTGCTTGTATGGATTGTTTGCGTCGGGGCGCAGAACGGTGTAGTTCGCCTTTAAGAGCATTTCGGCGTTGTATTCGGGGAAGTATGAGCAGTAGTCGCGCACGATTTCGACAAGCTCGGGGATATCCTCGCCGAACACCACCTCCGCCGTTATCTGCGAAGGTATGCGGTGGGGGAGCTTTTCGCACCTCAGATACATTACGCCGCCGTGCATGCCGGTACCGCAGAAGTTGTTTATTATTGGCAGACCGTCGTCGTTCTGTCCGAGCACGACTATAATGCCGCCCGCCTGGTATTCGCCGAGGAAGGAACCCGTTCTGCCGCCCACGACGACGACGGGTTTAAGCTCCTTATAAGCCTTCATGTGAATGCCTGCGCGGTAGCCCGTGTTGCCCTTTATGTAAATTTTTCCGCCGCGCATGGCGTAGCCGGTGGCGTCGCCCGCGTTGCCGTGGATTATGATGGAGCCCGAGTTCATGGTGTCGCCCGTGGCGTCCTGAGCATTGCCGTTTACAGTCACGTTGCAGCCGTTGAGGTACGCGCCGAGCGCGTTGCCGGGCGTGCCGTTGATGACTATGTCCTTGCCCGAAAGCCCGGTGGCTATGTAGCGCTGACCTATGCAGCCGTTGATTTCCACGTGCGCATCCTTGCTTTCGCGCACCTTTTTGTTGAGCACGGAAAAGTGCGTGTTTTCGTCTATATTGATAACCATAATTTAAACCTTTCGGGAGAGCTTTTTCTTTCTTGCCTCGCGGGAGTAGGCGAGAAGCTGGGGGTGGTCGGCAAGCAGGCTGAAGTCAACTTCCGCAAGGTCGACCTTGTCGCGCACGAGCTGGGTGTAGATGCCCGCCCGCAAAAAATCGTTTATGAGGATAAAGCCGACGAGTCTGCCGTCCTTTACAAACAGTTTTTTGTAGATTGACCCCTGAATATGGCTTAAACATTCGCCCTCGTACACGCCCGCGGTGAGTATGTGCGAGCCGAAGAAGCCTATGGCGTTCATGGGAATGGCGTTGGTCTGTTCAGCCTCCCCGCCTGCCATGTTTATTCCCGCAACCCTGCCCTGGAAGTACGCGTTGGGCAGGAGCGCCAAAATTCTGTTGGAACCTGTGGAGCTGTCGTAGCCCTCCGCGCAGTCGCCCGCGGCGTAGATATCGGGAAGGGAGGTGCGCATGTGCGTATCGACGACTATTCCGCGGTTGACGTTGCCGCCCGCCTCCTTTACAAGCTCGGTGTTCGCCCTTACGCCCACGGCGACGACGAGAACGTCGAAGGAAATTTCCCTGCCGCTGTTTTTGAGCGTAACCTTTTTGCCCTCGAACCTTTGGGCACAGTCGTTTAAAATAAATTCGACGCCCTTTTCCTCGAGCTGTCTTTGGATTATCGCCGCGCCCTCAGAATCGAGTATGGAGGGCAGAATCCTGTCTGCAAGGTCAACGACGGTTATTTTGCCCACCCTTTCGGCTATGCCCTCGACGCACTTGAGACCTATGAGCCCGGCGCCGATTACGAGCACCTTTTTCTTGGGCGAGAGAACCTTTTCGAGGGCGTCCATGTCGTCCATGGTCATAAAGGAGAACTTATTTTTTACCCCGTCCAGCCCCTCCATGGGGGGAACGAAAGGACGGGAACCCGTGGCGACGAGCAGTTTATCGTAGCTCTCCTCCTCGCCGTTTTCGAGCTTTACAATCTTTGCCGATGGATCGATTGCCGTAACCTTTACGCCCAGCTTTGTCGTAACGCCGTACTTTTGGTAAAAGTCGTCGGGGCGGTACTTCATGTTCTCGCGCGAGGTGGCGCCCATGAGGCAATAGGATATTGTGGGTCTGCCGTAGCAGTGGTGGGGCTCGTCGGAGATTACGACAATGCTCCCCTCTCTGTCCACCGTGCGCAGATTTTCAATGCAGGCGACGGCAGCCGTTGAATTGCCGATAATAACGTATTTCATATCAGTCGCGCTCCTCGTAAACGATGGCGTTGTTGGGGCAGTGCTTTACGCAGTTTGGCTCGCCTATGAGATTATCGGTGCACAACATGCATTTTTGAGCCGACTTGCCGTCGGGACCGGGCATGATTGCGCCGAAGGGGCAGACAAGCACGCAGGTGAAGCAACCCACGCATTTGTTTTTATCTATCCGGACCATGCCCTCGTCGGTTTTTGAGAGGGCGCCCGCAATGCAGCTCTGCACACAGATTGCGTTTGTGCAGTGGCGGCAGTTGACGGCGAAGTGTACGTTTGAATTATCTCCTCCCTCAACCTGAATGCGCGGACCAAATTCTTTTGTTCTGCCCTTGAGCTTGAACATTTCGTCCAGCCCCGAATTTGCGAATATGCACTCGTACTCGCACATGTGGCAGCCGAGGCACCATTCTTCGTTTACATATATTCTTTTCATATAAAAAGCGCGTCCTTAAAAGTTAAAGCGTTGTCAGTCCATTACGATGCAGGCGTCGCGCTCTGCCCCGACCGACACATACTTTATTTTGCAACCGCAAAGTTTTTCAAGGAGGTGAATGTAGTCTAAAGCTTCCTTGGGTAAATCCTCAGCCTTTCTGCAATTTGCGGTGGAGCAGTGCCAGCCCTTAACCTTTTCGAATACGGGCTTGCACATATCGAGCACGTCCGTGAAGGGGAAGTCGTCTATTATTTTGCCGTTGAGCTCGTAGTGGGTGCAGATTTCGATCTCCTCGTAGTCGTCGAGGATATCGAGCTTGGTGAGCGCGATTTCATCGGCGCCCTGGCACATGATGCCGTAGCGCGAGGCGACGACGTCGAAGGGACCGACTCTTCTCGGTCTGCCCGTCGCGGCGCCGTACTCCCCGCCCAGTTCGCGGAGGCGTTCAGCCTTTTCGCCGAAGTATTCGCAGGTGAAGGGTCCCGCGCCCACGCAGGAGGAGTAAGCCTTCATTATGCCGATTGATTTATCTATTTTGAGATTGGGCACGCCCGCGCCGATGGGACCGTAGGCGGCTATCGTAGAGGACGACGAAGTGTAGGGCACTATGCCGTAGTCGATATCGCGCAGGGCGCCGAGCTGGGCTTCGAACATAATCTTTTTGCCCTCGGCGTTCGCCTTGTTTAAGTATATGCCCACGTCGATTACATAGTCCTTAAGCTTTTTTCCGTACTCTTCGAAGTATGCAACCATGTCCGCAGCCTTTACGGGCTCGAAACCGTACGCCTTTATGGTCATGTTCTTCCAGTCGACTATGTCGGGCAGGCGCTTGTATAAAAGGTCGGGGTTCAAAAGCTCGCCCATGCGGAATGCCTTTTTTAAATACTTGTCGGCATACACTGGCGCTATGCCGCGGCGGGTGGAGCCGTAGGGTTTGCCCGTCGCCTTTGCAAGCCTGTCCTCCTCCATTACGTCCTGAAGGACATTGTAGGGCATGGTGATTATCGCTTTGTCGGAAATTTTTAAGTTTTCGGGCGAAATTATTATGCCGGCTTTGCGCAGACTTTCAATCTCGCCGCAGAGGTGCTTTAAATCGATGACCATGCCGGGACCCATGACGCAGACGACGTTTTCGCGCAAGATGCCCGAGGGGAGCAGATTTAAAATGAATTTGCCCTTGTCGTTAATTACGGTGTGCCCGGCGTTGTTGCCGCCCTGGTAGCGGCAGACAATGTCGTAGTCGCGCGATAAAAGGTCGACCATTCTGCCCTTGCCTTCATCGCCCCAGTTGATGCCACAGATACTTGTAATCATAGTTTTTTTATCCCCTGTTTTATTTTATTTTTATGCGGCGCTCTCTAAACCGCGTTTTTATGTTTTATTGCAGTTAAAGGTAAACCTCACTATCCCCTAACCACTAATCACTAAATGCAACTCGCTGCAAGTCGCACGGAGCTTGCGAGTACGACTTGAGCGCCCCCGCCGTTTGCAACAAAGGAGTGCATAGCGGAACTGCTTTAAAAATACTGCACGCCGAGCGGCGCAGGCGCAATTTATTTGTGCCGTTAAGCGACGCCGACCGCAGCCACTCGCTGCAAGTCGCACGGAGCTTGCGAGTACGACTTTAGCGAATTTCTTTACATACTCTCGCCGGCGTGGTGTATGCCGAGAATTTTAAGTTCGGTTTCGTTGAGCCCGACTCCGCGCAGCATAAGGCGGTTGCCGCGGAGGGCTTCGATGGAGTTGAGACCCATGCCGCCCATCATTTCCTGAATTTCGTGGCTCCATGCGCGGACGAGGTTTACCAGCCGCTTGTAGCCGATATCGGGATTGAGCCTTTTGACGAGCTCAGGGCGCTGGGTTGCAATGCCCCAGTTGCACTTGCCGGTGTGGCAGCTGCGGCAGAGGTGACAGCCGAGCGCGAGCAGTGCCGCAGTGCCGATATAGCAGGCGTCGGCGCCGAGCGCGATCGCCTTTACGACGTCTGCCGACGAGTGAATGGAGCCTGCGACGACGACGGAGACCGAGTCGCGTATTCCCTCCTGGCGGAGGCGCTCGTCGACCTGAGCCAAAGCGAGCTCTATGGGAATGCCCACGTTGTCGCGGATTCTTGTGGGAGCGGCGCCCGTGCCGCCGCGGAAGCCGTCGATGGCTATAATGTCCGCGCCCGAACGCGCTATGCCCGAAGCGATTGCCGCCACGTTGTGAACGGCGGCTATTTTTACGATAATGGGCTTGGTGTAAGCCGTTGCCTCCTTGAGCGTATAGATGAGCTGGCGCAGATCTTCGATAGAGTAAATATCGTGGTGGGGCGCAGGCGAGATGGCGTCGATACCCTTGGGAATCATGCGCGTTGCCGAAACCTCGTCGGATATCTTCATGCCGGGCAGGTGACCGCCTATGCCGGGCTTTGCGCCCTGACCCATTTTAATTTCTATGGCGGCAGCCGCCTTGAGGTATTCCTCGTGCACGCCGAACCTGCCGGAGGCAACCTGGACTATGGTGTTTTTGGAGTACTTGTAGAAGTCCTTGTGAAGTCCGCCTTCGCCCGTGTTGTAGAATATGCCCAGCTCCTCCGCGGCACGCGCTAAAGACTCGTGCGCGTTGTAGGAGATTGAGCCGTAGCTCATCGCCGAAAACATTATGGGCGTGGTCAGCTTTAACTGGGGAGGCATGGTATCTACCAGCCTGCCCTCTATGTCCCTCTTTATCTCGACGTCCTTTTTGCCGAGGTAGACAGTCGTCTCCATGGGTTCGCGCAAAGGGTCGATGGGAGGGTTGGTTACCTGCGAGGCGTTTACGAGAATTTTGTTGAAATATATGGGGTAGTCGTTGGGGTTGCCCATGGATGAGAGCAAAACGCCGCCCGAATTTGCCTGGCGGTAGACCTCGTTCATTGCCTGAACCGACCAGTTTGCATTGAGTTTGTAGGTGTCGTCGCTCTTTACTATCTTGAGCGCGTGCGTGGGGCAGAGGCAGACGCAGCGGTGGCAGTTTACGCACTTGGTGGAGTCGGCTATCATTTTGCCGAGGTCCTTGTCGTACTTATGAACTTCGTTGGAGCACTGCCTTTCGCATACTCTGCAGCCTATGCACAGCTCGGGATTGCGCACGACTTCGTATTCCGCGGGGATAAACGTATCCATATTTTAAAGTGCGCCTCCTTCTTTGAGCGTATATATGACCGGCTGACCGCCGGCGGGTGAATAAATTCTGTCGAGCTCGGGCTCTATTACGCGTATGCCGCACTCCTCCGAGGAGACGAACGCGAGGTCGCCCTTTTCGGCGCAGACCATGGAGCGGAGCTTTAACCTGTCGTTCAAAGCCATTATGCCGCCCGTGAAGCCGAAGATTATGGAAAAAGGTCCGTTTATCAGAAGCGAAGGGAACGCCTTGCGCAGGAAGATTTCCTCCCTTCTGTCCTCTTCGCTCTTTTCCTCTATCGTTGACCAGAATGAAGCGGAAATTACCTTTGCAATCTCGGGCAGGGTGAGCTTTTTGACACGGATGAGGTAGTCTATAACGTATGTGATGACCTCAGTATCCGTCTGAAGCGAGCACTTGTAGCCGAACATTTCGATGTACCTTCTGTTGGCGTCGTAGGAGGAAATTTCGCCGTTGTGCACGACGGAATAGTCCAGAAGCCCGAAGGGGTGCGCACCGCCCCACCAGCCGGGAGTGTTTGTGGGATATCTGCCGTGGCTTGTCCAGGCATACCCTTCATACTCCTCGTCCAAAAGGTAGAACCTGCCTATATCCTCGGGGAAGCCCACGCCCTTGAAGATGCCCATGTCCTTGCCGCTCGAAAAGACGAACGCGCCCTTTATTTCGGCGTTTATCTTATTTACGCACTTTACGACGTACTGCTCCTCGTCCATGAGGGAGTTCGCCAGCCTTTTTGAAAGGGGCGAAAGGAAATAGCGGTAAATTATGGGCTCGTTGGTGATACCCTTGGTTTTGCGCGTCTTCATCTCGGAGGAATACACGATTTCAAAGTGGGTTATAAGGAAATCTTCGGTCTCCTTTTTGCACTGGAAATCGTTATAGAAGAGATGGAAGGCATAGTACTCCTTATAGTCGGGATATATGCCGTAGCCTGCAAAGCCGCCGCCCAGACCGTTGGAGCGGTCGTGCATGGTGGCAATGGAGCGTATGACGTTTGCGCCCGTCATTTTTTTGCCGCTCCTGTCGATTATCGCGCTTACGGCACAGCCCGAGGGGATTCTTACCTCGCCCTCAAGAGGCGCCTTTTTGTGTTCAAGGTCGTTGACAAACATATGTTACTCCGTTATAGATACCTGCGGCTGCGCTTTAGCCCGCTAAAGAGAGCAGAGCTGCCTGCAACCGCGCTTGTTAGACTTTATTATTATAGAATAAATAGCCGGCTAAGTCAAGCGTAAACAAAAGGCGGCGGGCAATAACCCGCCGCCTTTTGGATTGTTTAAAATGATATAATATATAAGCGGAGCTTATATTATTTCGCCGTCCTGTTTTCCGACGATGGTGCACAGGTATTCGAGCGTTTCCCGCCTGTCGAAGGTGGAACACTCGAACATAATGCGCTGACCCGCCTGAAGGCGCGTGCCGCCCGAGGGGACTATTTCGCCGCCGTCCTCCCCCGTTATCGATACGACCAAGCCGCCCGAGGGCCATATGAGCTTGTTTATTCTGCCGCCGTCGGCGAGAGAGCGGGGACGGATTATGAGCTCGAAGCGCTCGTTTTTCTGCTTTGCCGCAAAACCCTCGTCCTTTATGAAGGAGTGGAGAAGCTGTTCATACCCCGGCTCCAGCCTGCACACTTCGGCGACGAGTGAGGCGATTACCACGCCTATGAGCGCGGGCAGGAGATTGGTGAACTGCCCCGTGAGCTCGAAGATTAAAAAGAGCCCCGTTATGGGTGCGCGGACAAAGGTGACGAAGAACACCGACATGCAGATTATTATGAGGTAGTCGGTGTGGACGGGGTCCATGCCCGCCGAAGAAAACGCGACGGAGAGGAGCGCGCCCAGTCCCGCGCCGACAGCAAGCATGGGCACAAATGCGCCGCAGGGCACGCCGCAAGCCATGTACAGCATCATCAGAATGTAGCGCATGACGATTATGATTATGAGCGAGGCAACCAGTCCCGCGCCGAAAACGGAGACCCCCTCTATCACTCCGCTTCCGTCCGTGGCGAGGGAATGAATGAAGTAGTGACCGCCGCCCATTGCGTATACGGTGATCAGCCCGAACGCGCCCGAGAGCAAAAAGGGAATTAAAAACTTGCCCGTACCCTTTAAAAAGGTTATCCTTTTAAACAGCTTTTTCAAAGCCATTACTCCGTAATAGAAGGCGACGGCAAAGACCGCGACTATGAGCGAGGCAAGGGCGACGTAGCCGTATTCTGAAAAGGACATGCTTTCCGAGAACACAAAGCCGTTCATGGCAAAGGAGATATCCAGCCCGAACGCCGAGCGTATGCCCGTTCTTACGGCGAGGGCGGAGACGACCGACACGGCGGCGGAGACGAAGATTGCGGGCGAGAAGGATTTGAACGCCTCCTCCAGGGCGAAAATCATGCCCGTGACGGGAGCATTGAACGCGACGGCAAAGCCAGCCGAGGCGCCCGAGGCTATCTGAAGCCTCCTTACCATATAGGTGCGGCGGAGAATTCTGCCCGTGCCCTCGCCCACGCAACCGCCCATCTCTATGGAGGGTCCTTCGCTGCCCGCGTCGAGACCGAGGAACACGCAGGCGAGCGACGCGGCAAACATGGAACAGAGGGTTATATACCAGTTAAAGGGATACTTGCCTCGGCAGGCGCCCTCTATCTGGGGTATGCCGCTGCCGCGTATCATGGGCACAAATTTAACGAGCGTGCCTATGGCTATCGCGCTTGCCGCCAGCCCGACAAAGAGCAGGGGCACAAAGGCGGGGTTTTCAACGATGAGCGTGTAGTAATCGCGCGAAATCTGCTCGCCGTACGAGGTGGCGATGGTGTACAGCGTTATAACCACGCCGGCGGCAACGCCCGTTATTACGGAAAGGCAAACTATGTTTAAAGCGTAAAATTTAAACGCCCTCAGGGCTCTGGCTACAGTTTTGTTTTTTATCGTCATCTGCTCATGTCTCCATATATACAGCCGCACATATGCCGCGCGTAAGCGGCTGCGACGTTGACCCCCGTAACCCCCTCTATGCCGCCGAAAAAGGCATTGGAGTTGACTTCGCACACAAGGTACCCACTGTCCGAGAGCAGAAGGTCTATGCCGCAGTAATCCAGCCCGAGGCGGTTTGAAACAGCGGAACACAGCCTTGAAAGCTTTTCGTCTGCGGCGTATTTTCTGCCGCTGCCGCCCAGCTCTATGTTGGAGCGGAAGTCGGAGCGGGACACCCTCTCCATTGCGGCGACGACCTCTCCCCCGACAACGATCGCCCTGACGTCCCTGCCCGAGCTCTCCGCAACGAACCTCTGAAAGAGATGGGGAACGCACTTGAGCTTTTCTGCCAGCTCTTCGAGCGCGGCGCGGTCGCCCGCCATGAACACGCCCGAGCCGAGCGAACCATAGCTCGCCTTGACGATTACGGGATAGCCGAGGGCGCTCTCCACTTTGTCAAGCACGGCTGGTTTTACGGGCTCTTCGGGATTGTAGCACAGCAGCCCGGGGAGGGTTGCAGGCATGGGGATATCCCCGCCCGAAAGAGCTATTGCGGTAAGCATTTTATCGTCGCAGACTTCTATGGCTGAGGCGCGGTTGAAAAGGCGCATGCCGCATTTTTCGAGCATGCGGGCGACGTACTTGTCCTTGTCGAGATATACGCAGAAGTCGTAATCTTCAAGGCAGTTTGAAAGCGCTCCCCCCTCCTCCGCGCGGCAGAAAAATCCGTCGTTTGGGAGAATATCCGCCCTGACGCCGAGAACGGAAAATTCTTCTTTGAGCCGCCGCGGCTGGTTGAGGGCGCTTTCAAGCCGCGAGTAGGCGTTTGTGATTATTACGCACTTTTTCATACATGCAAATTATAGCAGGTAATTGAACGGTTGGCAAATAAATTACAGCGTGTCGCTATGCGGCGCTGTAAATGAATTGCGG
>CALVMP010000013.1 GCA_944346655.1 uncultured Clostridia bacterium | reverse complement strand
TTATACCATATTATATAATCGATTGCAACTTTTTAGAGGGAAAAAGCTCACTTTGCACAAAAAAATGCCGCCCTCGGGCGACATTTTTTATTCGTTTTTTGCTTTGTTGTGTTTTTTATGCGATGGCGCGGACTGAACGTATTCCGAGGGGAGATACTGTATGAGGTCCTGAAACCTTAAGAAGTATTTATACGCTTCGGAGTCGTTACCTCTTTGGGTATAATATTCGCAGCGGAGCTGGGTTAAAATTATGAAGTTGAGGTCGTCTTCGGGCAGCTGGGGGACTTCGAAGAACATTGCCTCGGGAACTTCTGAAAGCTTTGTGCCCGAACGCACCATGCCCTGTATGCGGAGAATTTGCAGCATGACGCGGGCGGAGTCGGCTCCCGTTATGAGCTCGAAGAGGAGGCAGCCGTCGTTTTTTGCGCCGTTCCTTTGGTCGGGTACGGCGTTGATTAAGACGATATACACCGAATACGGAAGGAGCACGGAGAACACGGCGAAATATTCGGGCAGGCAACAGCCGGTTATGCCGAGCACGAGACAGAGAAGATTGGCAATCAGCCCCGCCGAAGTCGTGGCAATCATTCTCGCCCTCATGGCTCTGCCGCCCTTGGGAAAGACGTTGACCGACGATGTGCGGAATATGCGGTATTTATCCGGCTTTATGCCCATGCCGCATATCAGCCCCACTATGAGGTGGGCGCCCTCGTGAACGAGGTCGGAAAAGATTATGCTTAAAAAGAGCAAAACAATATAGGCGGGGATTACGCTTTCGAGCCCCGAATTTTCGAAGGTGACCCGCGTGCAGAAGATATAGCCGCAGACGACGGCGAGCGCAAGCGAAATTATAAGCGACGACCAGAAGATTATTTTGCTTTTCATGACTTTCCCCCGCCGAGCTTTGATATTACATAGCCTTCGAGATTGTCGCTGTCGGAGGCGGTTATCGAGGCAATGTCAAGCTTTTGCATTATCATATACATTAAAAGGCAGCCGCCGCCGATTAAGTCGGCGCGTTTGGGCTCCATGCCCTTTACGGCTTTTACCTCCTCCACAGTCATGGAAAGAAGGGAATGAGCCATTTCGCCCACCTTTTCGCGGGCGATTACGGTGCCCGTGATTAAAGCGGGGTCGTACCTCTCCAGTCCGAGGGCGACGGAGGCTATTGTAGTGCCCGTGCCGCCGATGGCGTACATGGTTAAATTTTTGCAGGGGACTTGTCCGTATTCTTCAATTGCCCCCGCAATATAGCGCGACAAAGCCTGCTCATCCCTGCCGCAGGCGTCGAAGAGCCGCACGGTGCCGATATTCGCCGAGTGGCTGTAGAGCTTTTGCCCTTTGATTTGCAGGGTAATTTCCGTCGAGGCGCCGCCGAGGTCTATAATTCCGCCGTCGGAATTGCCCAAAGCGCCCATTATGCCGAGGCGTGCCTCCTCTTCGCCCGATATAACGTCCACCTCTACCCCCGCGACCCTTTTCACCTCGTCGAGGAATGTCTGTCTGTTGGAAGCCGAGCGGACTGCAGCCGTGGCGAAGGCGAAAAATTTTTCCGCGCCCTCCTCTTCCGCCCGCTCTTTGAACTGCTTTACAGCCAAAGCCGTGCGGGAGATTGCCTCTTCTTTCATCGCGCCCGTTGAGATGAGCCCCTCGCCGAGGCGGGTGATGTTGAGCGCCTTATATAAAGTTTTTCCGTCCGCCCACATCATAAGGCGAACGGAATTCGATCCGATGTCTAAAGCCGCGATTTTCATTGTTATTGGGGTCTGTAACCGTTCTGGAGGGCGAGCATGTATAAAATGGCGTCCTCGTTGAGCTCGTATTTTTCCATCCAGTCTTCCGACTCTTCAATGTCGGCGAGAATCTGCTGATACTCCCTTTCGAGGGCGTCCCTGCGGGAGTTTATAGCGCAGATTTCGACTATCTGATAGACGACGACTATCAGGAGAATGACGATGAGAATGACAGCCGAAACGGTGACGGCGGCTATTATTCTTTTGCGCTTTTCTTCGTCCTGCACGTTTATCCCTCCTTGAAAGTACATATTTATTTATCCTATTATACACTCTGTCAACAAAAAAAGCAACAATAATGTGTAAACTTTTTAAATAAATGAGCGCTCCCGAAAGAAAAGCGGCTATGATATACGCCCGCGGAATCCATACTTCAAAGGCGCGGCAACAGAGCAAAAAGAGGGCTGAAAGCAGGGCGCAATACAAAATATCGCAGACAAAAGTTACCGCGTAGCCCAGCCGCCTGCAGGCAGGGGCGAATTTTAAAAACGCCGCGCGTATCGCATACAGGAACTCGTATGCGGCTCCGCTCAAAATTCCGCAGGCGGCAAAAATAAATACGTTGGAAAGAGCCGTCATTTAAGGAGTTTTTTCTTTAAGCCCCCTCCCGAAGAGAGATACCTGACTGAAAGGATTGTGCCGCCAGCCGAGAAGGCGCCCGTCTGTTTGGAAAAGGACGTTATTTTCATATCCGATCCCTCCACCGCTATTTTGCCCCCCGCATATGTGAGGGTTAACCTGACGGGGGAAAACGATACAACGCCCTCTATAGCCGTAGCGGTGAGGAGCTTTTTGTTGTCTATAGTCAATGTGTGCTGTACGGGTTGGGTTTGTGATTGCATGGTATAAGATATGCAATTTGAAGGGGAAATATGATATAGGGGTTAGAGGTTAGGGATTAGGGGATAGGGAGGGTGTGAGAATTATTTAAAGGTAGTTTCATGACTACTTTCCGCAACAATTATTCATTTTTCATTCTTCATTATTCATTCAATCAGGCTGCGCTTGCATTGTGGTGAGTATTATTATAGAAATCGACCGAGCCGCTACAAGGAGATGTTTCGACTCCGCTCAACATGACAAACCGAAGAAAATCGGTCGACCGAGGAACAATCCCTACTCTCTATTCCCTATCCCCTATTAATATTTCCTTTTACAAAAAAACCGACTGCGGGCAGTCGGTTTTTTAATGGATTTATGCAAGTCCTTTGCGGATTTTGGCAGCCGCCTTGGCGCGGAGCTCGGAGTCGAGTATCCTTTTGCGGATGCGGATATTTTTGGGCGTGACCTCCAAAAGTTCGTCGTCGCCGATAAACTCGAGGCACTCCTCAAGGCTCATCTTTTTGGGGGTTATGAGCCTCAATGCGTCGTCGGAGTTGGACGAACGGGTGTTGGTGAGGTGCTTGGTCTTGCAGACGTTGACGTTTATGTCCTCGTTTTTGGGGCTTTCGCCTATGACCATGCCCTCGTAGACGGGCGTGCCGGGACCGATGAAGAGCGTGCCGCGTCCCTGTGCGTTATAGAGACCGTAGGTTACGGCTTCGCCCGTTTCAAAGGCTACGAGGGAGCCCGTGGAACGGCGGTTCAAGTCGCCCTTATAGGGCTGATATTCAAAGAACACCGAGTTCATTACGCCCTCGCCCTTGGTGGAGGTCAGAAACTCCGACTTATAGCCGAACAGTCCCCTTGCGGGAATCAGGAATTCGAGGCGGGTCCTCGAGCCGATTGCCGACATGTGCAGAAGTTCGCCCTTGCGGTTGCCCATGGACTGGAACACCGCGCCCGAGGCGTCGTCGGGAATGTCGACTATAAGCCTTTCGACGGGTTCGTACTTCTGTCCGTCGATATACTTGTACATTACGCGGGGAGTGGAGACCTGGAATTCATACCCCTCGCGGCGCATGTTTTCAATGAGAATGGAGAGGTGCATCTCCCCCCTGCCGCAAACGCGGTAGCTGTCGGCGGAGTCGGTCTCCTCCACCCTCAAGGAGACGTCCTTTAAGAGTTCGCGGAAGAGCCTGTCCCTTAAATGCCTGGTGGTGACCCACTTACCCTCCCTGCCGGCAAACGGGGAGTCGTTTACAGAGAAGGTCATCTCGACGGTGGGTTCGGTTATCTTAACAAACTTATGAGGTTCGACGCAGTCGGGCGAGCAGACCGTATCGCCGATATTGATTTTATCGAGCCCCGAAAAGCAGACTATGTCGCCAGCCATTGCCTGGTCGCAGTTCACCCTGTTGAGTCCCTCTATCTGATAGAGGTTGACAATCTTGCCGGGCTGCCTCAACGTCTGGTTGTTGTAGTTTGTGACTACTACGTTCTGACCCGCCTTTACGATGCCGCGCTCTATTCTGCCGATGCCTATTCTTCCGACGTAGTCGTTATAGTCTATGGACGAGCACAGTATCTGCGCGGGACCCTGTTCGTCCACCTCCATGGGCTGAATGTGGTTTAAGATGGTTTCGAAGAGGGGGGTTAAGTCCTTGCCGGGGGTGTTTAAGTCGAGCGTTGCCGTGCCGTCTCTGCCCGAGCACCAGACGACGGGCGACATGAGCTGGTCGTCCGAGGCGTCGAGTTCCAATAAAAGCTCTAAAATTTCGTCCTGAACCTCGCTTAAACGGGCGTCGGGACGGTCGATTTTGTTGACGACGATTACGAGGCGGTGACCCATCTCGAGTGCCTTTTGCACGACGAAGCGCGTCTGGGGCATGGGACCTTCGGCGGCGTCGACGAGGACGAGAACGCCGTTGACCATCATCATTACGCGCTCGACTTCGCCCGAGAAATCGGCGTGTCCCGGGGTGTCGACTACGTTTATTTTGACGCCGTTATAGTGAATGGACGTGTTTTTTGCAAGAATGGTTATGCCGCGCTCGCGCTCGAGGGCGTTGGAGTCCATCACCCTTTCGTCTACCGCCTGATTTTCGCGGAAGGTGTGGCTCTGCTTTAACATTGCGTCGACGAGGGTTGTTTTGCCGTGGTCGACGTGGGCTATGATTGCTACGTTTCTTAAATCGTTCCTGATCATATAAAATAAAATCTCTGTGCCGTAAAAATTTCGAACGGTACTATTTTAATACTTGGAGAGCCGTTTTGCAAACAAATACGCGGTTATTTATCGTAAAACTGCGTTTTTGTTTGGCGTTCAAACAATTTTAAAATTATTTGCATGCAGTTTTTTCTTCCGTCTCCCCCCTCGAATGCATGGGAGAGAAAGCAGGCTTCGTACACGGCGTTGGTGATGGGGAGGTCTATGGAGTACTTTTCGCCCAGTTCCTTCATTGCCTTTGCCGTCATTACGCCTTCGGCAAGTTTATCGAACTTTACGCCGTGAGCCATGAGTTCGCCGTATTTGCGGTTGTTGGAGTACTCTGAAAAGAGGGTCGTTTCGTAGTCGCCGAGGTGGGCGAGCCCGTATGCCGAGTTGAAATCGCCCCCCATAGCCTTGATGAGCGAGGCGACCTCGAAGGCTCCCCTTGCCATTAAGGGACCCTTTAAGGCGCCGTATCCGCAGCCGTCGAGAATGCCCGCGACTATGCCGAGAACGTTTTTGGCGGCGGCGCCCACCTCGGTGCCGATGATGTCGTTGCCGTAGTAGAAGCGGATTAAATTGGATTTGAAGGAGTCGGCGAGAAATTTTGTGAGCTCCGTGTTTTTGCTGTCGATGAGCATGCAGTTGGGTATGCCCGCGACGAACGCCTGAATGTGCCCGGGACCCACCCACACGGCGATATTTTCAGAGGGTATGCTGCACTCTTCGGCAACTTCCGAAAGACGCTTGCCGCTTCCCTCCTCTATACCCTTCATGCAGAGCACGACCTTTTTTTTGGCTATGCCGTACGGCGCCGCCTTACTTAAAAAGGAGCGGAGAGATTGGGAGCTTATGGAGATTATGACGACGTCGGCAAAAGCTATTGCAGAGGAAAGATCACACGAAAGGGTTATTTCTTCAGGCAGTCCGACAAATTCGTTGCGCCTGTTTTTTGCAAGCTCTTCAAAGGACCTTCTGCCCCGTTCGCCCCACAATATTACGCTGTTGTTTAAAATGCGCGACTGGTACCAAGCGAGAAATGACCCCCACCTGCCGCAGCCGAGAACGGATATGTTCATAACGTTTTCCTTTCGAGCAGGGCGCGCGATAAAGTGACCTCGTCGGTGTACTCGAGCTCACCGCCGATGGGTATGCCGTGGGCGAGGCGGGTGACCTTTACGCCCAAAGGCTTTAAGAGCTTTGCAATGTACATGGCGGTTGCCTCGCCCTCGACGTCTGGGTTGGTAGCCATTATGACTTCCTTTACCGAGCCGTCGATCCGCGCGAGCAGTTCCTTTATTTTTATGTCGTTGGGACCCACGCCGTCCATAGGCGAGATGACGCCGTGCAGGACGTGGTACACCCCCTTGTATTCCCTGAGTTTTTCCATGGCGACGACGTCGCGCGGGTCGCGCACGACGCAGATTGTAGACTTATCGCGCGATTTGCAGATTTCGCAGACCTCCTCTTCGGAGAAGTTGCCGCAGACCTTGCAGTAGCGCACGCGGTTTTTGCAGTCGAGTATAGCCCTTGCGAACTCAGCCGCCTCCTCCTTGGTCATGTCGACAATTTTATAGGCGTAGCGCTGGGCAGTCTTTTTGCCGACGCCGGGGAGCTTGGAGAACTCGTTTATGAGCTGCCCTATGGGCTCGATATAAATTTCCATTAAAGCAACCCGCCGAGTCCGCCCATGTTGCCGAAGGGACCCATCTTTTCGTCGTAGACTGCCTCCGCCTTTTTGTAGCCGTCGTTGATGGCTGCCATGATAAGATCTTCGAGCATTTCGACATCGTCCTCGTCGGAGAGGTCGACGGTTGAAGGGAGCTTTGAGCCGAACTCTATGCCGTTTATCATCTTTTTGGCGTTCATGTAGACGACGACCGTTTCGTCGCCCTCCTCGCCGCCGCCCGAGGTGCCGACGATTTCCCAGTCCTCGAGCTCCCTGTCGACTTCCTGCATCTGCTCCTGCATCTTCTGAGCCTGCTTCATTATGTTCTGCATGTTGCCGTTGTTGCCTCTGAATGCCATTTATGATATCTCCTTGAAATTACGAAATTTGCATCTCCCCCGTGACAAAGGGTGCGGGGGATAATTTACTTTATGTCTATATCTATGCCCTTGAAGTTTTCTTTGAGCCTTCTTTCGGCGCTTTCCCACTTGCTTTCGCCCTTGGGTTTGAACCGCACCTCAAAGGAGAACACCCCGAAATCCGCTAAAGCTTCGCGGATGAAGCGGGAGTTTTCCTCGCGGTTCAGAGCCTTTAAGACCGCCTGCGTATCGGTGTAGAGGATTAAGGTGTCGCCCTCGAAGGCACTTTCAAGGTCCATGCACAGTGTGAAGAGCACGGCGTTGCGGCGGGTGGTGCGGAAGGCGCGAAGTAGCTTTGCAAACACCTTGCCTTTCTCCTCCTCAGTGAGCGAACCCGCGTTTGACGGCGCGGGGGCGGCTTGCTCCCAAAGCGTGGGCTGAACTTCTTCCTTTTCCTCCTTTTTGGGGGCAAAGGGGTTTTCGTCCTCAAGCTCGGTCAGGACCGCCTTTGGGGACGGTTTTGCCCCAACCCTTTCGGGCTGTATCGTTTGCACCCTTTCGGCAGGGGCGGAATTTGAAGTGCTTTTCGCCGGGGCTACACCCTCCTCAATCTTTTTTTCAAGCGCAGACACGCGGGAAATAAGTGCGTCTATATTGTAGTCGCTGTCGGGCAGGGCGCACTTCAGTATTGCGGTTTCGAGCGTTATGGCGCCGTTTAAAGCGTACCTTAAGTCGCTTTCGCACGCGGAGAAAATTTCGGTGCAGCGCAGAATTTTGTGCCCGTCGGCGAACTCCGCCGAGGAGAAGAGAATGTTGAACCTGTCCTCAGGCAGGGATAAAATTTCCTTGGCGTTTTTGCACAGCTTAGCTATGGCGACGTTGTTAAGGAAAGTAAGGATATCCTTACACAGCGTTCCCACACCCTTGCCGGTTGAGAGCACCTGCTCCGTTCGTGAGAGAGCTTCAGGCGCGTCGCCGCGGAAAAGGCAGTTTACAATGTCGGCAACCGAAGAAAAGTCAGCTGCGCCCAAAACGGCGTTTACGTCCTCATATGTGAGGGTGCCGACAGCGTACGAGGCGCACATATCGGCAATGGAGAGAGTGTCCCTCGCGCTGCCGGCGCCCGCGCGGGCGATTGCGGAGATCGCCTCCTCCTCGTACTTTTTTCCGGTTTTATCGAAAACCTTTCTTAAGAGATTTTCCAGATCCTCGCGGGGGAGCAATTTAAAATCGAACCGCATGCAACGCGAAAGAATGGTTGCGGGTATCTTCTGCGGCTCTGTGGTGGCAAGAATGAAAAGCGCGTGCGAAGGCGGCTCTTCGAGAGTTTTTAACACAGCGTTGAAGGCGGACGGCGAGAGCATGTGCACTTCGTCGATGATATAGACCTTCTTTTTGCCGGCGACGGGGGGATACTGAACCTTTTCGCGAAGATCCCTCATTTCGTCCACGCCGTTGTTGGAGGCGGCGTCGATTTCGACTATGTCCATGTTGGCGGGCGAGGAGAGCGCACGGCAGGTCGGGCACACGCCGCAGGGCGAGCCGTTGACGGGGTGTTCGCAGTTGACCGCCCGCGCGAAAATTTTGGCGAGCGTAGTTTTGCCCGTGCCGCGGGGACCGCAGAAAAGATAGGCGTGACCCACCTTTTGTTCGGCTATCTGGTTTTTTAAAATTGTTACGATGTGTTCCTGCCTTACGACTTCGTCAAATGTCGATGGGCGGAAGGCGCGATAGAAGGCAAGGTATGCCATTTCAGCCTCCTAAAATTTTTTGAAGTTTACGCTTTGAGCGGGAGATTGCGTTGTCGGCGCTCTTGTAGTCCATGCCGAGGGACGAGCAGATTTCGCTTATAGGACAGCCGTCGACGTACAGCCGCATCACCTTATATTCCATGGGCGAGAGTTTTGCGCGCATGAGATTGTCGAGCTCCGCGGCGCTCTCCGAGGAGATTATCTGCGCTTCGGGATTGTCTGCCGCCTGAAGAAACAGCGCTTCGCCGTCGATGGGGACGGAGCTGTTTAAAGCCTGCTGCTTGATACTTAAGGATTTTCTGAGGGCGTCGGCTATTCTGTTTTTTATGCAGGTGCAGGCGTAGGAGTAAAAATCGCCCTCCTTAAAGTTCTGCATGGCCGAATACAGCCCGCACATACCCTCCTGGACGAGGTCTTCGGCATCTCCCCCGATGAGGAAGTAACGCCGCGACAACCTTAGGACCACCGGTTTGTATCTGTTTAACAGCTGTTCGCAGGCGGAACCGTCGCCCTTTTTGAACAGCGCGATGAGGTCGTTGTCGGTCATAGGCGCGTTTTTACCACCTCGTATGCGGCTATGCCGAGAGCCACCGAAGCGTTGAGAGAATTTACTTTGCCGCGCAGGGGTATGGAGAGGGTGAAGTCGCACTTTTGCCTGGTGAGCTTTTTGACTCCGCTATCCTCGCCGCCGACGACGAGCGCGACGTTGCCCTTTAAGTCGGCTTGATATATGGAGGTTCCGTCCGCCTCGAGAGCGTACAGCCAGAAGCCCGCCTCCTTCAGCCTGTCGACGGCGCCGTTCAGGGAATTTACCTTTGCCACCTTCATGTGGTTGGCGGCGCCAGCCGATATGCGCACGACGGCTTCGGTGACGGAGGCAGAGTTGTTTGAAGGGATTATCACGCCGTTGGCGCCCGCGCACTCGGCAACCCTTATAATCGAGCCGAGGTTGTGGACATCCTCCACTCCGTCGCATAAAATTACAAAGCCGTCGCCCTGCGGGGCTGCGGAGATTATATCTTCGAGGGAGGAATATTTATAGTCGGTGGAATAAGCTATGCAGCCCTGATGTTTTTTTGTGACCGACTTTGAATCGAGCGTGCGCTTGTCGACAAACTGCACGCGCACGCCGCGGCTTCTCGCTTCGGCAAAAATTTTATTGAGCGACCCCTGAGGGTCCTTTTCCATGAGTATTTTTTCGATTGTGGCGCCGCTCTTTAAAAGCTCGAAAACGGCGTTTCTTCCCTCTGTCTGCATATTATTCCCCTAAAAGAGTATGTATTCTCTCCTCATTTCCCGTGAGGTACAAAAAACCGAGCACAGCCTCGAAGCCCGTGGAGCGGTTGTATTCGGCGACGTCGGCGTTCTTGCTCTTTGTCGCCTTTTTGGCGTTTCTGCCGCGGAGGTAGATTTCGTGCTCCTCCTCGGTGAGTCTGCCTTCCAGAGTTTTTAAAAGTTCGCTCTGCCCGTGCGCCGAGACCTTTTGCGAGGCGAGCTTCTGAAGGTCGGAGGGCTTTCTGTCAGCCGCGGCGACGAGATTTGCCCTTATGTACAGCGAGTAGACGGCGTCGCCCACAAACGCCAATGTTACGGGCGAGAGCTGTTTTGCCTGCCCTGCTTGCAGAATAATTTTTTCGTTAAACATTTATGTTTAAATTATAGCACTTTTGCATAAAAAAATCAATCGTAAAGTAATATATAGCGTGAAATTGTTGACCTTATCCAAGCGCAAGATTTTGGGCGCAGCGGCAATCGTTTTGGCGGGCGCTGTCGCGGGAGTGTGCGCAGGCACCGCTGCTGCCGCCTCATCCTCCCCCTCCGACCTGCCCACCGTAGTTATCGACGCGGGTCACGGCGGCATAGACGCGGGAGTGTGCGGCGTAAATACGGGAGTTAAGGAGAGCGATATAAACCTTTACATATCCCGCGAACTTAAGAGCAGATTTTCGGGCGCGGGGTTTAACTGCGTGATGACGAGGGCCGACCACGGCGGACTTTACGGCACGACGGCGCAGGGGTTCAAGATGCGCGACATGAACAGAAGAAAGGAAATAATCGTGGAGAGCGCCGCCGACATTGTAATTTCCGTGCACCAGAACACATGCCCTTTGAAGAGCCGCCGCGGAAGCCATGTTTTTTACGATAAGGAGAGCGGCGAAAGTGCGGTGCTTGCGGGATATATACAGGGCAATCTGAATAATCTTTCGGGCGGTGTGGAGACGAACACAATTCTTACGGGCGATTATTTTATGCTCAAATGCACCGACGCGCCTTCGGTTATCGTCGAGTGCGCGTTCCTTTCGAACGCCGAGGACGAACAACTGCTTCTCGACGAACAATACCGCGAAGAGATTGCGACGGCTATATTCGAGGGGGTTATAATGTATCTTTCATAATGCATTACCGCGCGTTATAGTTTACGATAAATAATAAGCATTTGACATAGTTCGGCAGACGGAATATAATTAAAGAAAAGCGCGAGGTGAAACATGGCGATTACATTGCAGGAAACATGGGACAAGACCTTTAAAAAGAGTGAAAAAGTTGACCACCGCAAGGTGACTTTTAAAAACCGCTACGGCATTGAGCTGGCGGCAGACCTTTATAAACCCAAGGGCGCGAACGAAAGGCTTGCCGCGATAGCCGTGTGCGGACCCTTCGGCGCGGTAAAGGAGCAGGCTTCGGGTTTATACGCGCAGACCATGGCGGAGCGCGGATTTTTGACCCTTGCCTTTGACCCCTCATTTACGGGCGAGAGCGGAGGCTTTCCCAGATATATGGCTTCGCCCGACATTAACACGGAGGACTTTCAGGCGGCGGTAGACTACCTTTGCACCTCCCCCGAGGCAGACCCCGAAAGAGTGGGCATTATAGGCATATGCGGCTGGGGCGGGCTTGCCATAAACGCCGCCGCGCTCGACACGCGAATTAAAGCCACAGTTTCTTCGACTATGTACGACATGACGAGGGTCAACGCAAACGGGTACTTTGACGGCGAAAACAGCGAACAGGCGAGACACGAGAAAAAGGTTGCGCTCAACGCGCAGAGGACTAAGGATTTTGCAAGCGGAAGTTATGCCCTCGGCGGCGGAGTGGTCGACCCCCTGCCCGACGACGCGCCCTTCTTCGTGAAGGATTACCATGACTACTACAAGACGGCGAGAGGCTACCACCCCCGCTCCTTAAATTCCAACGGCGGCTGGAACGTTATCGGGTGCATGTCGTTTATGAATATGCCCATACTTAAGTACTCCAACGAGATTCGCTCGGCAGTATTGTTGATTCACGGCGAAAAGGCGCACTCCCGCTACTTCTCGCGCGACGCATTCGCAAACATGACGGACGGCAACCCCTGCCCCGAAAACAAGGAGCTTTTGATTATTCCCGGCGCCGTACACACCGACCTTTACGACAGACTTGACATAATACCTTTCGACAAAATTGAAAGCTTTTTCAAGACATATTTAAAATAAAATTACCTTGAATACTAAAAGAGTGGGGCGCACCGAACGGTGCGCCCCACGTTATAGGTAAAAAATTAATATATTTAACATTATATTATTCAATCATCGGTAATTCCTAACAAGTAATCTGCTGAAACATTGAAATATTTTGCAAGTTTAAAAATTGCTTCGGCACACGGTTCCTGCTTGCATGTCTCCCAATAGCTGATAGAAGCATTGCTGAGTTGCAATTCATGAGCAAGAGTATTTTGCCCTATTCCCTTTTCGTCGCGCAATAATTTCAATCGCGAAGCAAAAATCTTTCTTTCAAATTGTTCCATATACACTAAAATTATATCATTTATGTATTTTATTATCTTGACTTCTAATTATAATTAGTGTATAATGATTATAGATAACTATTTATAGTTATTAGTAAATCTTGTGCAGGTTATTCTATGCAGAAAGTTATCACAATCAGAGCCTCGCAGTCCGATATTGAAGAAGCATGTAAAAAATTTATAGCTCTCGGCTGGCGTGTTTTAAGTGCCTCAAAGGGTTCCGAATGGGGAAGGGTTGGATTATCATATAAATGGACCATTATATTAGAAATAAGCGACGAAGAAAAAAATGTTGACGAAACCATTGAGGGAATCATACAAGAATTTTCCTTAAAAAGTTACAGCAATACGGCATTACTGTGTATTGGTATTATCCTTGCGTTATTCTGTTTTGTCGCAATACTCTTTTTTGTTTTAACGTAATTTATAATACAGATAGCTTAGTTACATTTAATATAATTTAACTTTTTTATTATAAAAATCACTTCCGTTATGGAAGTGATTTTTACTTATTTTTTATGTGGATTGGTATATTTTCTCAATGATATATCAGCGGCGGCGCACAGAGTGCGCCGCCGCTGATTAATTATAAGATATCCTATGTTGTACGCTCACCCTTAAGGAGCAACGTTTTTGTGTCTCCCCAGATTTCGTCCTTTGTGAAGTTGAGAGTGACGCTTAAACCGCTGCCTTGGTAAGTCCCCTCAGCCAGTGCGTAGTCGCTATCCCAATCGAGTATCTGAAATTTCTTGCCGGGCAACCACGCAAAGCATACCTTTTTGGTTTCGTTTTGCACTTTTAAATCAAAACCCTCACTGTAGGAACCGCTGCGGTCTCCCCCTCCCATTGAAAAGCAAAGTTTTTCATTATCGTCCGTCCAAAAGTGTTGAGCAAGAATTCCATAGCATCAAAATCAGCAACGGTCAAATTTTGCCTTTCTAAAACAATTTCGCTGTATTCATGGCCGAAAATATTTGATACCTCAACAGAACAGAGGCAATTAATGGCATTTAAATTGTCTGCTTTTACAGCTATAAAATTATCCTGTATTCTCTGATTTTATAATAAACCCTGCACGATTGTTTGTCAATATTTATTAATTAGACTTACAAAAAAGCGGAAGCCTCGGCTTCCGCTTTTCATGTTTCGTTTATATTTAAGATAATTTTTCGAGAAGTTTGAGGTCGATGCCCTTTTCGCCGATTTTGATAATTTCTACCTTTACGGTGTCGCCGAGGTTTACAACGTCCTCTACCTTTTCAACGCGCCTGTTGGAGAGCTTGGAGATGTGAATCATGCCGTCCTTGCCGGGAGCGAACTCGACAAAGGCGCCGAAGTTGAGTATGCGTACGACGGTGCCGACGAACATGTCGCCCACTTCGGGATCGTGCGCGATTGAAAGAATGATATCCCTTGCCCTTTCGGCGTTTTCGACGGGACCGATTGTGGAGATATAGCCCCTGCCCGAATCGTCGTCGTTGAAGTCTATCTGGGTGTTGGTCTCCTCCATAATCTTCTTGATTACGCAGCCCTGCTTGCCGATGACGTCGCCGATTTTATCGGGAGCGATTTCAAAGCTGATAATCTTGGGAGCATACTTGGAGAGCTGGGGAGCAACCTCGGGAACGCACTCGAGCATTTTGGAGAGAATGAACTGCCTGCCCTCGTTAGCCTGGTTGATGGCGGTGTGCATGATCTCTTCGGAGATGCCCTTGATCTTTATATCCATCTGAATGGCTGTGATGCCGTTGACGGTGCCCGCAACCTTGAAGTCCATGTCGCCGAGGAAGTCCTCGAGACCCTGAATGTCGGTAAGAACGCGGAATTCGCCCGTCTCCTGATTTTTTATGAGACCCATTGCAACGCCGGCTACGGGGTTCTTGATGGGAACGCCCGCATCCATTAGCGCCATGGTAGAGCCGCAGACCGAAGCCATGGAGGACGAGCCGTTGGAGGACATGATATCGTTTACCACCCTGATTGCATAGGGGAATTCATCCTCGGAGGGAATGACGGGGACGAGGGCGCGCTCTGCAAGGGCGCCGTGACCAATCTCGCGCCTGCCGGGGGAACGGAGCGCCTTGGCTTCGCCCGTGCAGTAGCCGGGGAAGTTATACTGGTGCATGTACCTCTTCGAGGTCTCCTCGTCCAAGCCTTCGAGCCTCTGGCTTTCAGAGAGCATGCCGAGGGTGACGGTGGTGAGAGTCTGGGTCTGACCCCTGGTGAACACGGCGGAACCGTGAACGCGGGGAAGAACGTGGCGTTCGCACCAGATGGGGCGGACGTCCTTTAAGCCTCTGCCGTCGGGGCGGATACCCTTATCGAAGATCTTTGCGCGGACCTTTTCCTTGGTGAGGTAGTAGACGGAGTCCTTTATCTCCCTTGTGTTGTCGGGATAGATATCTGCAAAGTGCTCCAAAATCTCCTTTTCAGTCTGAGCCTGGCGGGCTTCCCTCTCCTGCCTGTCGAAGGTGTCGATAGCCCAGTCGATCTTTTCGGAGGCGTAGTCGCGGACAGCCTTGTCCAGTTCCTCGGGAATGTGGTAGAGCTCGATTTCGAGCTTCTTTTTGCCCACTTCGGGAACGATTACGTCCTCGATATATGCGCAGATCTTTTTGATCTCCTCATGACCGTACATGATTGCGCCGACCATGTCCTCGTTGGAGACTTCGTTCGCGCCCGCTTCGATCATTAAGATTGCGTCGCGCGTGCCGGCGAGGTTTAAGTGAATGGTGCTCTTCTGGCGCTGTGCGAGGTCGGGGTTGATAACGTACTTGCCGTCGACCATGCCGACGACGACGGAACCCGTGGGACCCGCCCAGGGGATATCGGAGATGGAGAGCGCGACGGAGGAGCCTATCATTGCGAGGGGCTCGGGAGAGACGTCGGGCTCAACCGAAAGAGCCTGCGCGATGACGGTTACGTCGTTGAAAAGTCCCTTGGGGAAGAGGGGACGAAGAGGTCTGTCTATGAGGCGGGCGGTTAAGATTGCCTTGTCGGAAGCCCTGCCCTCCCTCTTTTTGAAGCCGCCGGGAATTTTGCCGATGGAATACATTTTCTCTTCATAGTCCACCTGAAGGGGGAAGAAGTCCATGCCCTCTCTGGGGGAGGCAGACATGCAAACGGAGACCATTACGGCGGTTTCGCCGCAACGGACTACGCAGGCGCCGTTGGTCTGTTCGGCATACTTGCCGACTTCGATTATTACATCGCGACCGCCGACGGGCATTGTGAATTGTTTGAAGTTCATTTTTCGTTCTCCTTGTCTGTTCTTGCGCCCGCGGCGCCCGCCGCGGACAGTTTATAAAATACGAAAACGGACGGGTTTAAAATATAATACTCCCGTCCGTTTAACATTACTTTCTTAAGTTGAGCGCAGCGACGATTGCACGGTATCTTTCGATGTCCTTGGATTTGAGATAGTCCAAAAGACCTCTGCGGCGACCGACCATTTTTAAAAGACCGCGGCGGCTGTGATTGTCGTGAATGTGTTCCTTGAGATGCTCGTTGAGGTGGTTGATGCGTTCTGTTAAAAGAGCGATCTGAACCTCGGGGGAACCTGTGTCGCCTTCCTTTGTGGCGAATTTTGCGATGATTTCTGACTTTTCCATTTAAATTTATCCTCCTATGGAAATTATGCGCGGGCAACAAAGAGAGCCGTTGAGTATTCGCGCTTACTTTGTAGCCGCAGGGTTGCCGCGTGATTTTATTGCAACCTTTAATATTTTAGCATAACTATTATATAAATGCAAGTGTTTGAAGGGAATAATTTTTGTCAACTTTTTAAAAGTTCAACAAAAGGGTGAAATTACTCCTCGTCCTCCTGATAGGCGTAAAAGTTACAGTCGCACTCCATACAGTTGGCTTCGATCACCCTCGATTTTTTGTCCTTCGAGAGGTACTGCGCAGGAATAAAGCAGTCCCTGAGCCTTGCACACTCGGGACAGATCTGCGCCTCCACCGCCGTTACGCCCGACTTTATTTCGAGATCCTCGCCGAGACGGGCGCGGCAATAGGATTTTATTCTGTTGGAAGCCTTTACTTTTTCGTAAAAATCTCTCTTTGAGGGACTTTCGACGGGGATTAAAAATTCTTTTGTGACGTACTTCATGATATTTATCCTTGCTGCCCGAAGAGGGCGAGACGGTCGGAGATTATTTTGTCGCACTTTGCAATGTAGGTTGGGATGTCTTTGGGGGAGGCGAGGCGCTCTATTCTGCCCTCGTTCACAAATAATTTCTTTGAAATTGCATTTGCCCCGACGGCGATATTGTGCGAAATTTCTTCCATGACTCCTATATTATAGGCGCACTCCCTGCCGGGCTTTGCCCAGCCGCAGTTTTCGTGCCCGCCCGCCTGGTACTTTTGCCTGTACATGTAGTAGGGCTCGTAGCCTGCCTGCGTTAAGAGCTGACGGGAAATTTTTATCATTTCGCCAATACCCTCTATGTGCAGGCGGCGGGTGGTTTCTTTAAGCTTTGCCCCGGCCTTTAACGAAAGGGTATGAACCGTGATATTGGCGGGATTTAGAGAAATTGCAGTCTTTAATGAATTTTCAAAGCCCGACGGGGTTTCGCCCTCGAGACCTGCGATGAGGTCGATATTTATATCGAAGCCGTATTCCTTTGCCATGGCGTACGCCTCAAAAGTCTGCGCGGCGGTGTGCTTTCTGCCGATCTTTTGCAGGGTGATATCCGAAAAGGACTGGGGGTTTACGCATATGCGCGTGACGCCGTATTTTTTCGAAAGTTCGAGTTTGGCGAGGTTGAAGGTATCCGGTCTGCCAGCCTCGACGGTGTACTCGCAGGGAGGGAGATTTAAGGCTTTGACCGCGGCATATATGCGCTCCAATCCCTCTTCCTCTATGCAAAATGGCGTGCCGCCGCCGATATAGATCGAGTTTACGTTCGAAAGTATGGGCTTTAAGCTTGCAAGTTCGCGTTCGACGCAGGATATGTAGGCGTCAACGTACTTTTTCGTAGAGGATATCGGCGCCGTTATGAAGGAGCAGTAGCTGCATTTTGTGGGGCAGAACGGCAGGGAGATGAACAGCTCCTGCCCGCCCTTTTTGGCATAATACGGGCGCTGGGTTTTTATCACTCTTCCGACAAAGTCTATGTTTTCGGGCGAGACGTGCATTCGGAAGAAGAGGTCTTTGAAGTCCCTGCCCTCCTCCGTTTCCATATACGCGAGCTTGGTGGGGCGTATGCCCGTGAGGGCGCCGTAGGGAAAGGACCTGCCCGTGATACTGTGCAACAGTTCGTAGAAGGCGAGCTTTGCCGAGCGCTTTGCGTAGCGCTTGAACTCTATGTCATCCGCCGTAGGTTGTGCATAATGATACTCCGTAACCTCGCCGCCGTACTCTATGCAGTTGATATAGTTGTCCCGTTCGAAGTAGAAATAATGGGTAAAGTCCCTGTCTTCGCAGTCGAAGAGGCGGACGACGTCCATAATTTCGGGAACGAGCCAAGGGGTGTTACTGTTTAACATAGGGGTTGAGGGTGCGCTCTTCGTTCAACGTGGTGTCGCGGTCGTGCCCGCAGAGGACTTTGTAGTCGCCGTCTAACGCGTAGAGCTTTTTGATTGACTGCACGAGCGCGGGATATGAACCCGTGGGGAAGTCCGTTCTGCCCACGCTGCGGCAAAAGAGCGTATCGCCCGAGAAGATGGTATCGCCCGTAACGTAGCACATTCCCCCAGCCGTGTGACCGGGGGTGGCGATGGCGCGGAAGGGGATGCCGCAGAGGGTGAACTGCTCGCCGTCCTTTATGGTTTTGTAAATTTCAAAGGGCGGAATGGTGATGCCGTGGAAGATGGCGCGGTTGTCCTCGGAGAAGATATAGGGCTCCTCCGCCTCGCCGCAGAGTATTTTGCAACCTTCATTATAGAGTGCGCCAGCGCCGCCGATATGGTCGTAGTGGCAGTGCGTGAGCAGGGCATATTCGGGGGTCAATCCGCGTTTTTTGCACTCCTCTGAAATGCGCGGCTGGGCAGGGTCAATGACGACGCATGTTTTGTCGTCGGAGGTTATTATGTAGCTGTTTGCGGCAAAGCCGACGGGAAGGATTTTGTAGATGGTCATGTGGTTAGTGTATAGTGATTAGGGGTTAGGGATCAGGGATCAGGGGTTAGCAATTGAATGAATAGTGAATAATGAAGAATGAAGAATTGAGGTGGGAATAACCAGAAACTGCTATCACTACTCTTTATTCCCTATCCCCTTATAACAAATTAATTTGTCGTTCTGTAGACATCGATTATGCGCTTGTCCTTTTTGAGGTGGTTGATGAGCACCTCTAAATCGGAGCGCTTGTTGAGCATGACGTTTATGTCGAAGTGCGCCTTGCCGTCCTTGCCGATGCGCCCGTTTATCTGCGTCATGGTAAGCTGCATCTGGGCGATTTCAGAGGTGATGAACGCCGTTATGCCGCTGCCGTCGGCGGCGACGATTTTGATGCCCGCAATGAAGCCTTTTTCGGTCTGACCCGTCCACTCGGCTGGCTGAATGCGGTCGTCGTCCAGATCCTTTATGTTGGGGCAGTCGGCGCGGTGCACAATTACCCCCCTGCCTCTCGAGACGAAGCCGACGATTTTATCGCCGGGGACAGGGTTGCAGCAGTGCGCAAAGCGGACCAGAAGCCCCGACATGCCCTTGACTGTTACAGAGCCCGCGGGGGTTTTTCTGATTTTTTCCAGGTCGAGCCCGCTTTCGGGCCTGGGCATCTCCTTTTTGTAGTAGTCGATGAGCTTGTAGATAATCTGATTTACCGACACGGCGCCGTAGCCGACGGAAGCCATCATCTCTTCCTCGTCGGCAAAGACCAATTTATTGGAGAGCTTTTTGAACGACTCCTCGGTTAAAAGGTCGTCGAGCTTATAGCCGCGGCGCTTGGCTTCAGCCTCTAACATTGCCCTGCCCGTTTTGGCGTTTTCCTCCTTCATCTCCTTGCGGAAGAAGGTTCTTATCTTTGCCCTTGCCGAGCCCGACTTTACGAACTTCATCCAGTCCCATGAGGGACCTTTTGAGGTGTTGGAGGTGAGAATTTCGACGACGTCGCCCGTCTTTAAGGTGGAGTTTAAGGGGACGAGTTTGCCGTTTATCTTGGCGCCCACGCACTTGTTGCCCACCTCCGAGTGAATGGCGTAGGCGAAGTCGACCGGTGTTGCCTCCAAGGGGAGGGAAATGACCTTGCCGTGGGGAGTGAAAACGAGCAGTTCGTTGGAGTAGAGGTCCTTTTTCAAAATGTCGACAAACTGCTTTGAGTCGTTGAGCGACCCCTGCCAGTCCATTACGTCACGTATCCAGCTCAAGCGCTGGTCGAAGTTGCTTTCGCCGCCCGTCTTTTGCTCCTTATACTTCCAGTGCGCGGCGATGCCGTACTCAGCCATTTTGTGCATTTCGAAGGTTCTTATCTGAATTTCGAAGAACTGACCGAAGTCGGTGACTACGGTGGTGTGCAGCGACTGGTACATGTTGCGCTTGGGCATGGCGATATAGTCCTTTATCCTGCCGGGGACGGGCTTCCAGCGCTTGTGGATTTTGCCGAGCACTTCGTAGCACTCGGTGGTGGTATTCACTATTACGCGCACGGCGGTTAAATCGTATATCTGGTCGAGGCTGAGCCCCTTGTTTTTCATCTTTTTGTAGATGGAATAGAAGTGCTTGGGGCGCCCGAAAACTTCGCCCTGAATGTTGTCTTCTTTAAGCATCTCCTGGAGCTGGGCGACGACGAGGTCGACGAAGTTGCGCCTCTCCTCCAACCGCTGGTGAATGTTTGCCGAAAGATATTCGTAAGCTTCGGGGTCGAGGTATTTGAGACACAGGTCCTCGAGCTCGCACTTTATCTGCGAGATGCCCAGCCTGCCCGCGAGGGGGGTGAAAATATCGAGCGTTTCCCGTGCTATCCTCTGCTGGCGCTCGTGCGAGAGAAAGTTTAAGCTGCGCATGTTGTGCAGGCGGTCGGCGAGCTTGATTATAATGACGCGCACGTCGTTTGCCATGGACACGAAAATTTTGCGGAAGTTTTCGGCGTCCTCCTCTTCCTTGGTCTGGAAGCGGATTTTGTCGAGCTTTGTGACGCCTTCGACGAGAGTTAAAACTTCGTCGCCGAATTCGCGCTTGATATCTTCGGGCGTGGCGGGAGTGTCCTCTATCACGTCGTGCAGGAAAGCCGCGGCGACGGAGGGCGTGTCCATGCCGAGGTCGATAAGTATTTCGGCGACGGCGCAGGGGTGGGTAAAGTAAGGCTCGCCCGAGGCGCGCTTCTGGTTTTTGTGCATGTCCTCGGCATAGTGATACGCCTTTAATAGGAACTGCTTGTCGCTTTCGCCGTAGTTTTCGTTGATTTTATCTAAAACACTTTTCATAACACACTCTGTTTTTTATGCCGCAGACAGCGGGCAGAAAGTTTAGCGCCGGTTTTTGACCATGTTGTATAAATCCGAGTTCGACAGGTCGGTTTTTATGCCGCGGTAGACGGTGAGTTTGCCGCCCTCGAAGGAGACGAGAGAGAGCTGTTCGAACACTCTGAGCGCAAACTGAGCCTGAATGGCAGGCACGCCGAAATTATTTTTAACGCTTGCCTCAACTGCCGAAGCGCCCTCGATATTGCCCGAATTTGCCGAGAGGATTTTAAAGATTTTTAAAAGGTCCTCCCTCACGCACGACAGTTCGTCCATGAATGAAAAACCGTCGTAGTCGGGACATATGAGCGCCTCTTTGCCCTCGAGCGAGGGCAGCGTTACGCGTGAAGGGTTATCTAAAAAGACTATGTGCGAGTAACCCGAAAGGTCGCAGTCCGCCTGCGGCGAGACGAGCACGCACGAGGATATGTTTTTATTGGAGAGGGTGAATAGATTTATATCAAATCTTTCGAGCCCCTTATACTTTGCGAGGGTGGAATAGTTGCAGGCGATGAAGATAGTATCGTAATAACCGCAGTTTTTTATCAGTTCCTCCCCCTCCTCCGCCGTTATCGCCCTGAGGCGGCAGTTTACCGCGGGAAGAGAGGCGAGCTCGAGATCGTTTGAAGCGATTTCAGGGAGGGCGAAGGCGGCGCTTTCGCGGAAGTAGACGACGTCGCGCACGAAGCCCTTTACATACTCCCTGCCCTTGAAGGTTGAGACGTTGTATTCGAACACAAGCTTTTTGGGGACCTCGGACGAGAGTATGCGCGAATACTGCGAGCCGTTGAAATACATGAGCTCGATATACGGGCTCTTTACAGAGAGATGGGGCGAGCGGAATTTTACGGGGCGGACCTGACAGCTGCCGACGGAAAGACAGAAGAGCGGGCGCTTGAATCCGACTCCGAAGGGTTCGAGCATTTCGAGTTCGTGCGCAAACTTTGCCGAAACCTGCGATGTGAGCTCACCGCTGACATAGAGGGTGGGCGTAAAGGCGCCGACGGGGTAATGCTCGTTGAGGTAGTTGTTCAAAGCCTCCTTTAGGGCTTCGAAATTTTCGTCGGTGACGTTGACTCCGGCAGCCTGCGAGTGACCGCCGAATTCGGATATGAGATGTCCGCAAGCCTTTAACGCTTCAAAAATATTAACCGACTCGACCGAGCGGGCGGAGCCCTTTAACATGTCGCCGTTTTTTACGAACAGGAGCGCGGGGCGGGCGTACTCTTCGCACAGCCGCGCGGCGACTATGCCCACAAAGCCCGTGTTCCAGCTTTCGTCCCTGAGCATGATAATTCTGTCGGGAGCGCCCTGGCGGGAGAGCTGCGCCTTTGCCGAGGCGTAGAGCTCGTCGCAGCACTTCTGGCGCTCGGCGTTGTATGCGGTGAGCTTTACCGAGAGATCGAAGATTGTCTTTTCGTCCTTGGCGCAGAAGAGATTCAATGCGGCGTTGGCGTCGCCCATTCTGCCGGCGGCGTTGATTTTGGGGGCTATGGAAAAGGCAATGGTCTGGGCGGTGACGTTTTCGCCCGGCTTTAAAAAGGACGAGTAGGGTTTGCCCTTGGCTGAATTTATTATTTTAAGCCCCTCTGCCACTATGTCGCGGTTTTCGCCCGTTAAAGGCACGCTGTCGGCAACGGTGGCAATGGCTGCGAAGTCGAGATATTTATACGCCTCTTTGCCGAGCAGGGCGCAACCCACCTTGAAGGCGACGCCCGCACCGCAGAGATTGTCGTAAGGGTACCCGTCGGCAATTTTGGGGTTGACGCAGACGCAGCCGGGGAGAACGGCGGGGAGCTCGTGGTGATCGGTTACGATGACTTCGGCGCCCTGTTCCTTTATATACTCCACCTCTTCGGCGTTGGATATGCCGCAGTCAACTGTGATGAAGAGCTGGGGAAAATATTCTTCGAATATGGCATCTATGGCGGCGGTGCCGAGACCGTAGCCCGAAGTGCGTTCAGGGACGTATACTACGGGGTCAATGCCGAAATCTTCGAGCACGCCCCTCATTATTGTGGACGCGCATATGCCGTCGGCGTCGTAGTCGCCGTAGACGACGACCTGCCAGCCTTCGTCCCTTGCGCGGGTGATGAGAGAAACTGCCTCCCTCATGCCATTCATTAAAAAGGGAGAGAGAAAGTGTTCCTTCGAGGGGTGCAGGAATTTTTTAATTTTATCATCGCTGTCGATTCCCCTGCCGTAGAGTATGCCCACGGTTTCCGGGCACAACCCCGTACGCGAGGCGAGGGCGCGGATTGTATTGAGTTGTTCGGGCGAAAACTCGCACTCGGGGAGAATTTTTTTCATTTGGCGCTTTTTAAAGGAAAAAGGCGGGTAAAAATTTACCCGCCGTATTTTATGGTTGAGTTATTTGTTGCGCCTGTCGATTGCCGAAAACTGCGCATAGTTTGCGGGGGCAAACACTAAAGTTGCGCAGGCGCAGGCGGCTATTGCGATAAGGCATGCCCCGAAGGGAGCAAGCGTTGCAAACGAGGGCGAAGCTATGACGGCGAACACGCCGACGATTACGCAGGCTGCAGCCATGGCAACGAGCGCGAAGAGATTGAGCTTTACCGAGGATGAGCTCTGAGCCGCAACGAGGGAGAGCGTTTCTTCCTTTGCGTTTGCCTCGTCCTTGAAAGACTTTTTGATTTTATCGAAGAGCAGGCAGGTACAGATCATGGTGACAATTACCGCGAGCGCACCGAAGGCGATTGCTTCGAGCCCGACGGGACAGCGGGTGATTGCGAGCAGAGAAGCATAGACGCCTGCCGCCACAACGTTGGTTGCAAGCGCCGACAGAGCCATGCCGGGCTTGTACCTGAACACCATGTATATTGCCTGGAAGGCGACGGCAGAGGCAAGAGCGATTGCCGCGAAGTTGAGCTGCCATATTCCGCCCAGTTCAGCCGCCGTGAAGTAGTAGCTTGCGGAGGCGTCCTCGCAACCGGCGCCGGCGAGCCGCTCCTCTATGGAAGCCGCGGCAGCGGAGAGTTCGGACGAGTTTGCAGAAGAATAGAACTTATAAACCACCGTGTTGGGGGAAAGCCCCGAAGCTTCGGAGAAGGAAACCTCGTAGGCGCCCATGGAGCCGAGCACCTCTTCCGCCGTCTCCCTTAATATAGAGCCGTCGAAATCCTCAACCACCGACGTGGTGGCTTCAACCGTGTACGAGGAGGCAAATTCGCTGCCGTAGTTGAAGAACCCGTTCGAAACGAAGTGGCAGATTGTGCCGACCGCCATGCCGATTGCAATTATTATTATGCTGACGATTACCGCGATATGGCGGAACTTTACTATTTTAGTCATCGCCGTACACCTCCCTCTTGAAACCGCCGAAGGCGAACTTGTTGCGCGTTGACGAGCTGCATACGTACCACATGAAGCGGGTGAACCACCAGAGCAGACAGGAGGCTATTACTCCGACGACTGCGAGAAGCCCGCACGCCGCAACCTGCGCCACGCCAACCGCCGCCATTAAAATTGCCGCGGCGAGAAGAATTACGTGAATGTCGAGCACGGGGAGGAAAGTTTTTTTATAAGCCGCCTTTACAGCCGCCTGCATGGTTTTACCCGTTTTGCACTGGGCACGGACCTCGGAAAGAAGCACGAGATTGGAGAAGCTGAAGAGCACGAGCATGGCAAGGCAGGTTAAAACGACGGGCAGCGTTACCTCGATTGCGAGGATATAGAGCGCATAGAGCATTACGAGCGCAAGAATTATGAGAGATAAAGAGAGCACGCCGCCCAGCTTTTTGTACTTTACGACAGCCGCAACGCAGAGCGCGGCGAGCATGACGATAGCGGCAATAAAAGTGAGCAGAGCCGCGTTTTCGCCGCCGGTCGCCGTGGAGGACAGAGCCGTTTCGAGGTCGCGGTATTCAACAGAGAGATCGCCGCCGTTTACAGCCGAGTCGAGCACGGCAGCCGCGTCCCTTGCCGCGGACATGCTGGACATTGAAAACTGCATTACGTCGCTGTCGATTGTGGAAGTGCTTGTGATGGCGAGCACCTGGGTGGTGCCAACGCAGACATATATGGTCTGACTGTCGGAATAGGCGGCGAGGTTGGAGATATAGTGTATTCTCTCCCTGCCGTATTCTGTGAGATTGAAGCTTAAAACATAATTTCCGCCGAAACTGAAGGAAGTTACGGAAGAGAAATAATCAGCCGCGTTTTCGGAAGAGTCGACGAAGGGATAGGTTGTATTGCCGTTTATTAAAACATTTGAATAATCGTCGGCAAAGCTTGACGGGTTGTAGGTCGAACTAGTGTCGTCGTCGCCGAGGGTTATGGACGCATCGGTGGTGCGGAGGGTGATTTCTCCGTCCGCAAGGAGTGCGGAGAGAGTGTTTGCCGCAAGCGTGAGCGAGTTTGAACGGTCGGACGAGGCGTTGCCCTTGTATGCGGCGTACGTATACGAAGAGGGCACTGCCGCCCTGATGGCGAGACCGTCGACAACCGACACCTGATAGCCGGAAAGCTCCCTCGAGCCGAATCGGGCGGAGAGCTTTTCGGCGTCGCCCTTTACGGATTCCGCCAAAGCTTCGATGTCGTCGATTTCGTCGGCGTTGTAGTAGAGGCTGCCGTACTCTTCATACGAGGACTTGTCCTCTTCGGAGAGGACTTCGTATTCGCTCCGGGAAATTACTCCCTCGGGGTAGATTGTCGTGTAGACGTAGCCCGAATATTCGCTGCCGAGAGGTATGCTTGCCGCAATGGAGTTATAGCGCTGGACGTCGCCCACGTTGAAGGACGCCACGCCGAACACAGCGGCAACGATTATAGCAATTACCACCAGCGTTGTGATTATTGCCGATTTGACTTTGCTCATCAAAAGACTCCTTGAAGGATATAAATCTAAGTTAAAATCAATACTATAATATTATAATTAAAAACAGGCAATCCGTCAAACAAATATGCGCGTCTGACGGATTTTTTTGTTACTGAGTTATTCCCTTTTTAACGGCGAGCACGTGCATTGCGCACTCGGCGCGTTTTTTCATCATCTCGCAGGTGATGCCGTAGGGCGTTTGAATGTCGCCCGTAAAGTGGTAGTTGTTTGCCGAGCAACCGCCGCTGCATATGAATTTAGCAAAACAACTTTCGCAGTTTTTGCGGGTGAAGAGACAGCTGGAGGCAAAGGTTGAACGGATTTCGGGGTTGAGCCTGCCCTCAAACACGTTGCCCATTTTATAGGCGGGGTCGCCCGCGAACTGGTGGCAGGGGTATATGTCGCCGTTGGGCACGACGGAAAAGTATTCGTTGCCAGCGCCGCAGGCGGAGACTCGCTTTGAAAGGCAGGGTCCGCCCTCTAAGTCTATGTTGAAGTGGAAGAAGTTGAACCCCTCCCCTTTTTTATACTTTTCAAGGTACATGTCGCACAGGCGCTCGTACTCAGCCTTTATTAATGGCAGGTGTTCCTCCCTTATCTGAAGGTCGGGGATATCGGTTACGACGGGCTCCATGGAGATGGAGTCGAAGCCCTGTTCGGCGAGAAAGACGACGTCGTCGGCAAAATCTAAATTTTTTGCCGTGAACGTGCCGCGGACATAGTAGGACTTGTTCCCCCTGCTTTTGACGAACTTTTTGATTTTGGGCAGGACGATATCAAAGGAGCCCCTTCCGTTTACCGTCTTTCTTATGGCGTCGTGGACCTCCCTTCTTCCGTCTATCGAGAGGACGACGTTTTCCATTTCGCGGTTGAAAAAATCTATCGCGTCGTCGTCGAGAAGAAGGGCGTTTGTAGTGGTGGTGAAGAGAAATTTTTTGCCGTGTTTTTCGCCCTGTTCCCTTGCGTACGCGACGACCTCTTTAATGGTGTCGAGGCACATTAACGGCTCGCCGCCGAAGAAGTCGGCTTCGAGTATCTTGCGGTTGCCGCTGTTTTCGATGAGGAAATCTATCGCCTTTTTAGCCGTCTCCACGCTCATGAATTCGCGGGCGGAGTGGTAGGCGCCCTCGTCGGCGAAGCAATAGCGGCAGCGCAGGTTGCAGTCGTGGCAGATATGTATGCACAGCGCCTTTACCTCGTTGGATTTTACGGGGTAGGTTGTAACCTCGGGCGCGTTTAAAAGCCCCTCCTTTTCGAGAGATGCTATATCTCCCTTTATCGAGGCGACGTCGCTTTCGGTAAGATAGGAGATATCGACGTCCCCGCCGAGGAAACGGGCGAGGTAATCGTAAGTTTTGTCGTCGCAGCAGTGCAGACTGCCGCTGCCGACGTCGTATATATAGTTGTTGGTTTTATATTTGAAAACGTGAATCATACAGTACTTTTTAAAGCGTTAAATTGGGAGCAGATAAATCTGCTCCCATCAGGTTTTGAGATAAAATTACTTTACGTCCTTTTCGGGGTTCTGTTCTCTCGTTATTCTTTCGCAGCTCTGGTTTCCGACGGTGCAGCTTGTTTTGCAAGCCGACTGGCAGGTGGACCTGCATTCGCCGCAGCCTGTGATTTTCTTTTCTACGGGTTTTGCTATAGTTTTGATCATTTCCGAATCCTCCGAGGATATTTTATAATTTATTATATTATAGAATACGTGCGCACAAAATGCAAGCCTTTTTGTAACTTATTTTACGCTTTTTTGACGTTGACGGCAATTATTCCCGTAATTGCCCCGGCAAATGCGCCGATGAGAACCTCTAAAAGGAGGGTCCAGTTTGCGGAAAAATCCCCCGCTATGGTTGCAAAGAGCAGCCACGCCTGAAGGATGGAAAGAACGCCCAGAGCCGCGCCCTTTATTAGCCCCCTTTCCCCCCTTATGAAAAGCATGCCGCCAAAGACTATGGAGAGTATTTTAGCGACCTGGTTGACGGGCTTTACGGCGGTTGAGGGTATGGAGAAAAGAGACAAAAGCCCCGCGAATATGAGCGAATAAACGAGGCAGAAAATAATTGCGGCGCACACAGCTTTGGAAATCTGAAGAATATCTTTGAACATAAAAAACCACTCCGATACATTACTGTATGCGGAGCGGTAATTTTTAAGAACAATATTATTCCTCTGCGGGGGTTTCCTTTTCCTCTGCCGCGGGAGCCTCTTCGGCCGAAGGGGTCTCCTCTGCGGGGGCTTCCTCTTTTGCAGGTTCTTCCTTTTCGGTCTTTTTGTCGTCCTCGACTACGGCGTCGGTCTGGTATATAGCCTGACGGTCGAACTTTACGTAGGACTTGCCAGAAGCCTCGCTGCCCGTTTCGAGCACGAAGGAGTTGTCCTCTTCGTCCACTTCGACAACGATGCCGCAGATGCCGCCGATGGTTTTGACCTTGTTGCCGGGCTTTACGGCGTTGATGAGCTTTTCAGCCTCCTGCTGGCGCTTTTTGTTGCGGCGGGAGCTGATGACGAGCATGGCGATGATCGCCACGATGAGCACGCCGAAGATGACATAGCTGAGCCAACCGTTGTTTGTTGAACCTTCGCCTGAGAGAAGTGATAATAACATATAGTGATCTCCAGATAAGTTTTAAATTATTTCCCTTCTATAATAATATCTTTGGAAGAGTTTGGCAAGTATTTTTTGCCGCAAAATTTGTTTTCACTCAAATTTCGTCTTTGCCGTAAGCCGAATAGAAGTTTTGCGTAAACTCCAAAAGGTTGTCCTCGAAGATTGCTTTGCGCATTCCAGCCATGAGATTGTGCAGAAATGTGATGTTGTGCAAACTCAAAAGCTGGGCGGCAAGCATTTCGTTTACGTTGATTAAGTGGCGGATATATGCCTTTGAATAATTTTGGCAGCAGTAGCAGCCGCAGTTTTCGTCGAGGGGGGTAAAGTCCTCTTTGTACTTTGCGTTGCGGGCGACTATCTTCCCCTTGGAGGTGAAAGCCGTGCCGTTGCGCGCGACGCGGGTTGCGAGCACACAGTCGAACATGTCGACGCCGCGCAGAACGCCCTCTATAAGACAATCGGGGGAGCCGACGCCCATCAAGTAGCGGGGAACCCCCTCGGGAAGGGCGGGGCGGAGAGCTTCGAGCATTTCATACATCAAAGGTTTGGGTTCGCCGACGGAGAGTCCGCCTATGGCTATGCCGTGCTTTACGTAGGGCAGGCAGGCTTTTAAACTCTCCAGCCGCAAATCCTTGTAGAAATTGCCCTGAACTATGGGGAAGAGAGCCTGGTCCTCCCTCGTCTTGGCGGCGGCGCAGCGCTCCAGCCAGCGGGCGGTGCGCTCCATAGCCTCCTTTGCCTGCTCATACGTATAGCCGTATTCCGAGCACTGGTCGAAAGCCATTATTATGTCGGCGCCGAGGTTTTCCTCGATGGATATCGCCTTTTCGGGCGTGAACAGGTGGCGGGAACCGTCTACGTGGGAATTAAAATATACCCCTTCGTCCCTGATTTTATTCAGTTTTGTGAGCGAAAAGACCTGGAAGCCGCCGCTGTCGGTCAGAATGGGGCGGTCCCAGTTCATGAATTTGTGCAGTCCCCCTGCCCTTTTTATGAGCTCGTCGCCCGGGCGCATGTACAGGTGGTAGGTGTTGGCAAGGATTATCTGGCTGCCCGCCTCCTTTAAGTCTCGGGGGAGCACCCCCTTTACCGTCGCCTGCGTTCCCACAGGCATATAAACGGGGGTGAGTATGTCGCCGTGAGGGGTGTGGAATACTCCCGCGCGGGCGCCCGTGTGTTTTTCTACGTGTTGAAGTTCAAACGAAAACTGTTGAGACATTAATTACCTTGGTTAAACTTTATTTGTATATTTGCAAAATTTGCCGCCCGACAGACATTCACAGACGGAAACGGAGTTTTGCGGCAACTATAAAATTAGCATCGCGTCGCCGAAGGAGAAAAAGCGGTATCTCTCTTTAACCGCCTCCCTGTAAATTTCGAGAATTTTTTCCCTTCCCGAGAGGGCGGCGACGAGCATTATGAGAGTGCTTTCGGGCAGGTGGAAGTTGGTTATGAGCGCGTCGACGCACTTGAATTTGTAGGGGGGATAGATAAAGATCTGCGTGTTGCCGCTCTGCGGGATTACCACACCGTTTTGGTCGGTTGCCGACTCGAGAGTGCGCACCGAGGTGGTGCCGACGGCGATAACCCTTCTGCCCTCCGACTTCGCCCTGTTGATTTTGTCTGCCGCGCTCTGACTGACGGAGAAGTATTCGCTGTGCATTTTGTGGTCGGTGATTATATCCTCCTTGACGGGGCGGAAGGTACCCAAGCCGACGTGAAGGAGCACCTCCACCAACTCCACGCCCATGTCCTTAATCTTTCGGAGCAGTTCGGGGGTGAAGTGCAGACCCGCCGTGGGCGCCGCCGCCGAGCCGTCGGTTTGGGCGTAGACAGTCTGGTAGCGGTTTTTGTCCTTTAACTTTTCGTGTATATACGGGGGAAGGGGCATGGAGCCGACCTCGTCCAGCACCTCCTCGAACACGCCCTTGCAGTCGAACTTTACGATGCGTTCGCCGCTTTCGGTTATGCCCTCGACGGTTAAGGAGAGCTTGTCGGAGATTGTGAGCCTTGTGCCGACGCGGCACTTTTTGCCCGGCTTTACGAGCACTTCCCACCTGTCGATATCCAGCCGCTTTAAAAGGAGCACTTCGACGTTGCCGCCGTGTTGGGTTTTGGCGTACATGCGGGCGGGGAGCACCTTTGTGTTGTTGACAACGAGCACGTCGCCCGCCCTTAAATAATCGGTTATGTCCCTGAATATGCGGTGTTCAACCCTGTCCGTTGCCCTGTTGTAGACCAGAAGGCGGGAGGAATCCCTGGGTTCTGCGGGAGTCTGGGCGATGAGCTCTTCGGGGAGCTCGTAGTAAAAATCTGATTTATGGTATTGCATAGGTATGTGAAAGTTTTATGACTCCCCGTTCTTTTTATCGAAGAGGGTTATCTGCTCGGACTGGGCGGCGGTGGGCGTGTAGCCGAGATGTTCGTAGCCGCCCTTTAAAATGACCCTGCCGCGGGGAGTTCTGGCGATAAAGCCGAGCTGGAGAAGATAGGGTTCGTATACGTCCTCGATTGTGCCCGCATCCTCGTTTATGGTGGCAGCGAGCGTTTCGAGCCCCACGGGTTTGCCGTCGAATTTTTCAATCATTGCCCTTAATAGGCTGCGGTCGACCTCGTCGAGACCGAGTTTATCTATCTCCATGCGGGCGAGGGCGAAGTCTGCGTCCTTTAAAGTGACCTTGTCCGAGCCGCCGACGGTGGAGAAGTCGCGCACCCTCTTTAAAAGCCTGTTGGCGATACGGGGCGTGCCGCGCGAACGGCGGGAAATTTCGGTCGCCGCCTCGTCTTCGATGGCGATTCCGAGCGTCTTTGCCGAGCGGGTGACAATCTCTTTGAGCTCTTCAGGGGAATACATTTCGAGGCGGCAGACGATACCGAACCTGTCCCTCAACGGATTTGAGATCATGCCCGCGCGGGTGGTGGCTCCGATTAAAGTAAATTTTTTGAGCGAAAACCTGATATTTCTTGCAGAGGGTCCCTTGCCGACAATTATGTCGAGCGCGTAGTCCTCCATTGCCGAATACAGAATTTCCTCGACCGAATGGTTGAGACGGTGAATTTCGTCGATAAACAGGACGTCGCCCTCGTTTAGGTTGGTGAGAATCGCTGCCAGGTCGCCGCTGCGCTCTATGGCGGGAGCGGAGGTCATTTTGAGCTGACCGCCCATTTCGGTGGCGATTATATGCGCAAGGGTGGTTTTGCCGAGACCGGGCGCACCGTATAAAAGGACGTGCTCGAGCACCTCCCCCCTCCGCTTTGCGGCGTTCATGTAGACCTTTAAATTTTCCTTTACCTTGCTCTGACCCACGTACGCGTCGAGCGTTTTGGGGCGCAGTACGTTTTCTTCTACGTCGTACTCACCCTTGGTGGACTGAACGAGGCGGTCGTCTTCAGTTGTGTATTCTTCGTCGTCAAAAAACATAATTTAGGGGTTAGGGGTTAGGG
>CALVMP010000012.1 GCA_944346655.1 uncultured Clostridia bacterium | reverse complement strand
TCTTTTATATGACTTTATGCGTCAAAGAGCGTTATAGCGCGAGAGAGCCGGCTTATTTTTTGCGCCAGCAAGGATGACGAGGTGGCAGAGTATGCGCTCATCCGTAGCTTGTCGCCAACGTTGGTTTCGGAATACAGGCTGAAACTCATAGATAAAAAGTTGTTACAGCGCAAACTCAAAGAGTATGTGGAGCTGGCAGAATTTTCTGATAGAAGCGACGAAGATTAAATTCTGCAATTAAGTTTACAAATATTTATATGTTGAAAGTGTTGCGGAAAAGGTAATCGCCGGCGGCTGCGGCGGGTGCAATGATTTATGTAAAACTGAAAGGAGGCGGCAATAATGGCGCAGCATGTAACTGTTGTGGGCTATAACCCCGAATGGGCTTTGAAATATGCGGAAGAAAAGGACAGAATAGCCGGTATTCTTAAAGATAACTGCATTGCGATATATCATATCGGCAGTACTGCCGTGCCGGGCTTGGCTGCAAAACCCGTCATAGATATTATGGCGGCGGTAAAAAATCTTGAAAAGGCGGACGCCGTTGCGGAGGAGTTTGTAAAAACAGGCTATGAATATCTCGGCGAATTCGGGATATCCGGCAGGCGGTATCTTCGCAAGGGCGGCGACGAACGGACCCATCAGATTCATATTTTTCGCGCGGACGACTGGCACAATATCGGACGACACCTTGCGTTCCGCGACTTTATGCGCAACCACCGCAAAGAGCGTGAGGAATATGCAGAGTTCAAAATATCCCTCGCCCGCAAATTTCCTTACGACATTGAGGGATATTGTGCAGGCAAGGAAAATTTTGTGCGCGCCATGGAGGAAACTGCCCTCTCCCGATTCGACGGGGCATGGGATAAATTGTACCTTGCCGCAAGAATAGTGCAGCATAAAAGGTCTGTTTCCCCGTTGATTGAAGCGGGAAGCGTTTCCGCCGCGCTTCTTACCCCAAAGGGCAATATATATGCCGGCGTTTGCATTGATACCGCCTGTTCTTTGGGAATGTGTGCGGAAAGAAATGCGGTTGCCAATATGATTACAAACGGAGAAAGCCGTATTGTTAAAATAGTCGCCGTTATGCCGGACGGAAAAGCGGGCATGCCGTGCGGAGCGTGCAGGGAATTAATGATGCAGCTCGGCAAATCCGCCGGAGATACAGAAATTTTATGCGACTATGAAACAAAAAGGTCCGTGAAATTAAAGGAACTGATGCCCGGGTGGTGGCATTAAAAAGGGACGGGCAAGATTCAAACGTACAGCGCAGCGGTGTTTTTGCGGAAAGTTTTGCCGCGCTATAGCGGCTTTAACGGTTAAATTCAATATTGTCTGTGCTTTATAAATGCGGTGAATTTTCTTACAAGTCCGCCGCATGTTTTTTATGGGGCTTAAGGCAAATTTGCGGCTTTCAAAAATTTTACAATGGCGGGCTATTCATTTGACTTAAAGGGCGCACGGTGGTATAATTTTTTTATAATTTTTCTTTGGGTACTTTAGGATGAAGGCGCTTGAACAAAAGATTTTAAAAGAGGGTACGGTGCTCCCCGGCAACGTTTTGAAGGTCGGAAGCTTTTTAAACCAGAAGATCGACTCCGACTTTATCGCAGAGGTTGGCAGGGAGATTGCGCGCCTTTATGAGGGCTGCGGGGTTACGAAAATTCTCACCGTCGAATCTTCGGGCATAGCCATAGCCGTCGCGGCGGGAATAGCCCTTCACGTGCCCGTCGTGTTTGCCAAAAAGCACAGAAGCGCCAACATGCCTTCGAGCGTGTACACGGCAAGCGTGTATTCCTTCACCCATAAGGAGACCTACGAAATCGCCGTCGGAAATGAATATATAGAGAGCGGCGACGTCGTTCTTATCGTCGACGACTTCCTTGCCAACGGCAATGCGGTAAGGGGGCTCATGCGCATAACCGAGGAAGCGGGCGCACAGCTTGCGGGCTGTGCAATCGCCATTGAAAAGGCTTTTCAGGGTGCAGGGGACAAACTGCGCTCGGAAGGGGTGCGCGTCGAGTCGCTCGCCATAATAGAAAAAATGACCGACAGCTCGGTCGAATTCCGCGCACAGTAGCATACTGCGCGTTTTTTTTGTTGCGGTTTAAAATTTTTATTTATAAGGAGAATAAAAATATGAAGAAACTTTTGGCTTTAGGTCTTGCGGCTACGGTCGCGGTTGCGGGCGTATCCACGCTGGCTGCCTGCGGCGGCGACGATGAATTTACCGTCGGCTTAATAGCGCTGCACGACTCCAATTCCACCTACGACGCAAACTTTATCACGGCAATGCAGGAAGCCTGCGAAAACAAGAACGTCGAGCTTATCATCAGAACGGGCATTCCCGAGGACAACACCTGCTACGAGACGGCTTGCGACCTTGCAGACCAGGGCTGCGACGTAATCTTTGCCGATTCATTCGGTCACGAACAGTACCTCATGCAGGTTGCGGAGGACTATCCCGAGATCGAATTCTGCCATGCAACGGGCGTATACGCGGCGGGCTCAAACCTTGACAATTTCCACAACGCCTTTGCCTCCATCTACGAGGGCAGATATCTCGCGGGCGTTGCGGCAGGCATGAAGCTTGTTGAAATGTATGAAAACGACGAACTCAAAGCGAACAATTTCGACGCTCAGGGCAATATCAAAATAGGCTACGTAGGCGCATATCCCTATGCCGAAGTTGTTTCTGGCTACACCTCATTCTTCCTCGGTGCGCGCAACACCGTCGAGGAATACACCGAAATCAGCGTTTCCATGGAAGTTACTTACACCTCCTCATGGTATGACGAGGTAGCAGAGCGCGACGGCGCTAACCTTCTCATCGGTCGCGGCGCGGCTCTCATCTCCCAGCATGCCGACTCCATGGGCGCACCCTCTGCCTGCGAAACCGCCGGCGTTCCCAACGTATCCTACAACGGCAGCACCGCTTCTTCCTGCCCCAATACCTATATCATCTCCTCGAGGATCAACTGGGTTCCCTACTTCGAGTACATGATCGACTGCGCAATGAACGGCACCGAAATCGACGACGACTGGGTAGGCACCCTGCACAACGGCGCCGTAGCGCTCACCGAGCTCGGTACAGCCGCAGCCGAGGGCACGCAGGCAAAGCTTGACGAGGTAAAGGCACAGCTCGAGGCAGGTACGCTTCAGGTGTTCGACTGCTCAACCTTCACCGTCAGCGGCACGCAGAACGGCGCGTACGAAGTGGACGCAGACGGTCACCTCACCTCCTATCTTGCCGATACCAACGGCGACTATGTAAACGAAACCGAGGCTGTCGAGAACGGCGTATTCTATGAATCTAAGCACCGTTCGGCTCCCTACTTCGACGTAAGAATCGACGGCATAACCGAACTTGCCTCCGCCGAATAATTCGCAGGGACAAGCTTTAGCATTTAAAGGCACAACCCGGCGGAGAATCGATCTCCGCCGCTTGTCGCTTTAAAAGAAAATCTTTTATGTGAGGTAACGAAGTGCAGCAACCCGCCCTCGAACTCAGTAACATTACCAAATATTTCGGACCCGTCGTAGCCAACAACGGCATAAACCTCACCCTTGAAAAGGGGGAGATTTTAGCCCTGCTCGGCGAAAACGGCAGCGGCAAAACTACGCTCATGAACATGATATCGGGCATATACTATCCCGACGAGGGGCAGATAAAGGTCAACGGCAGGGAGGTGGTAATCTCCTCGCCCGACGACGCCTTCAAACTCGGCATAGGCATGGTGCACCAGCACTTCAAGCTGATCGATATCTTCACCGCCGCGCAGAATATCGTGCTGGGCGTAAAGGACGGCAAGCGCTATTCAATCTCCCGCAGCAACGGGGAGGTCGCAGCCATCGCCCAAAAGTACGGCTTTGAAATAGACCCCAAAAAGAAGATTTACGATATGTCCGTCTCCGAAAAGCAGACGGTGGAAATTATCAAGGTTTTATACCGCGGAGCGGATATTCTCATCTTAGACGAGCCCACCGCCGTCCTTACCCCGCAGGAGACCCAAAAGCTCTTTTCGGTAATGCGGGCGATGAAGGCGGACGGCAAGTCGATAATAATCATAACCCACAAACTCAACGAGGTAATGGAGATCTCCGACCGCGTGGCTGTCTTAAGAAAGGGAGAATATATCGGCTGCGTAAAAACTTCCGAGACCACCAAGGACGCCCTCACCGAAATGATGGTGGGGCAGAAGATAGTTTTAAACATCGAGCGCCCCGAAACTGAGATAGACAGACCTCTTTTGGAGATACGCAACCTCACCGTAAAGAGCGACGAGGGGAGCGTAGCCATAGAGGACCTTTCGTTCTTTATCCGCGGCGGCGAAATTCTCGGCGTTGCCGGCATAGCCGGCTGCGGACAGAGGGAACTCTGCGAAGCCATCGCGGGGCTGAGAAAGATAGAAAGCGGCGGCATATATCACGAGGGCGAGTCGATAGTCGGGCTCTCCCCCAAGGAGATTTATAAAAAGGGCATAGCCATGTCCTTTATTCCCGAGGACCGTCTCGGCATGGGTCTCGCGCCCTCGCTCTCCATAACCGACAACATGATGGTCAAAAACTATCAGGACCACACCATGGGCTTCAAGCCGCTGGAGATTAAGGAGGACGAAAAACCTTTCAAGGCGTTCTTAAAGCGCATATATAACGCCGTCGGTTCATTTTTCGACAGGCACAGCCCCTTTGTCAACCGCAGGGTGGCAAGGGCTGAGGCGGAGCAGGTCATAAAGGAGCTCGACGTCGTGACCCCCTCAACCGAAACTCCCGTAAGGAGGCTTTCGGGAGGCAACGTGCAAAAGGTGCTCCTCGGCAGGGAGATACTCACCGACCCCAACGTGCTCATCACGGCGTATCCCGTGCGCGGGCTGGATATCAACTCCTCATACCTCATTTACGATATATTGAACCGCCGCAAGGAGGCGGGCACGGGCGTTCTCTTTATCGGCGAGGATCTCGACGTAATGCTCGCGCTGTGCGATAAAATTATGGTGCTCTGCCACGGCAGAATGATGGGCGTAGTGCATGCCGACAGGACTACAAAGGAGAGGCTCGGTCTAATGATGACGGGCGCTTTGGACGTCGCCGAGGAAAAGGGCAAACCCATGGGCGTTGCCAAGGACACGCGCATAGAGGAGGACGAATAATGGAACGCGTAAAGCAACCTTTGATTCACATAACCAAGCGCGAGGACATGCCCTTCTGGAAGCGCATGATTGTCCGCGCCGCGGCGGTAATAATCGCGCTTTTAATAAGCGACATATTCATAACGGCTTCGTCGGACGGCAGGGGGGGATTTTTCGAGTTCTTCGCCTCCCTCTTTTCGGGCGCATTCGGCACGGAGAGAAGGTTCTGGATGCTTTTGCAGAACACCGCGCTCCTTCTCGGTGTGGCAATAGCGCTCGTTGTCGCCTTTAAAATGAAGTTCTGGAACCTCGGCGGCAACGGTCAGGTGCTCATGGGCTGTCTTGCCTCGGCAATGTGCATGTTCTACATGGGCGGCAAGGTGAACGACGGGGTCATCTGCCTCGTAATGTTTGTCGCCAGCATACTTGCGGGCATGGTGTGGGCTGTAATCCCCGCCGTGTTCAAGGCGTTCTTCAACACAAACGAATCGCTCTTCACCCTCATGATGAACTACATCGCCATGTATCTGGTGGCGTTCTTCATAGCGCTGTGGTATCCCACGGGCACGGGCGTAATGTCTCCCCTGCCCTACGGCAATCTTCCCACCCTCGGCGACGGTATAGCGGGCAGGGTGCTTTTGCCCGTGCTCATAGTCGTAGCCGTCACGGCGATAATCTACTGCTATCTGCGCTTTTCCAAGCACGGTTACGAAATTTCAATCGTCGGCGAAAGCTTAAACACCGCAAGATATGCGGGCATCAACGTAAAAAAAGTAATCATAAGGACGCTCTGTCTCTCGGGTGCGCTGTGCGGGCTCATAGGCTTTCTGCTCGTCGGCTCGGTCAACCACATGGTCTCCACCACAATGGACGGCAACATGGGCTTTACGGGCATAATGGTTGCCTGGATGGGCAAGTTCAACCCCCTTATCATGGCTGGCGTGGCTTTCTTCATAATCTTCCTTTCGCGCGGCATGTCGCAGGTCTGCACCGACTTCGGTTTTACCAGTTCTTCCCTTTCGGACATAGTCGTGGGGCTTATCTATTTCTTCCTCATTGGCTGCGAGTTCTTCATAAGCTACAAGGTGCACTTCAACTTTATAAAGAAAAAGACAAAGCAACCGCCCGCAGACGGGGCGGTTGCAGAGGTTGAACCTGAAGCTCAGCCTGAGGAGGCGGCAGAGGGGGGAGTACAGATCACAGAGACATCGGAGGAGGGCAACTCATAATGGACGCAACATTTTTCTCCAACGCCATTCAGTTCGGCGCAATATTCCTCTTCGGCTGCGTGGGTGAAATTCTCACCGAAAAATCGGGGCACTTAAACCTCGGCATCCCCGGCATAATGTGCGTGGGCGCCGCGGGCGGGTGCTTCGGCGCAAAGCTCTACTTAATGCCGACTGCCGACCCCAACGGGTTCATGACCATTTTTATGGCAATACTCTTTGCCATGATATTTGCGGGCATTCTCGGCGCGGTGTACGGCTTTTTAACGGTAACGCTGCGCTGCAACCAGAACGTTACAGGTCTTGCCGTAACCATATTCGGCGCGGGCTTTACATCCTTCTTTTTAAACTCAGTCGTCCTCACCGAGGGCGTAAGCACGGCTCTTTCCTCGGCGGGGCAGAACTTCTTCCTCGCCGCCATGCCCTATGAAGCGCTCGGCTGGTTCGGCGAAATTTTCTTAAGCCACGGGGCAATGGTCTACCTCTCCATAATCGTAGCCGTAATCGCAGCCGTCGTCTTAAGGTACACAAAGGTGGGCTTAAATCTCCGCGCCATAGGCGAAAATCCTGCCACTGCCGACGCCGTCGGCATAAACGTCACGGGCTATAAGTATACCTTTATTATTGTCGGCGCGGCAATCGCGGGACTGGGCGGGCTGTGCTATGTTATGGACTACATGGGCGGCATCGTCGGCGCGACGGTGGATACCACCATCCAGGGCATAGGCTGGCTGTCGATAGCCCTCGTAATCTTCACCATGTGGCGCCCCGCGCTCGCAATTCTCGGCTCCATAGTGTTCGGCGCCCTGTACATTCTCTCCTCGCGCATAACGGGCATAGCCTTCTATCAGATACCCCTTTTAAACATCGTGCCCTTTGCCGTAACGCTGTTGGTGCTCATAGTAACTTCCATAATCGGCAAGCGCGAAACGCAGGCGCCCGCAAGTTTGGGGCTTTCCTACTTCCGCGAGGACAGATAAATTTGCCTTATCATAATATCCGCCTTTTCGGGCGGATATTTTTTGTTGACTAACGCATGGCGGAGGTGCCCGTTCTGACGAGGCGCCGATATTCGCCTGATTGCAAATGCCTCAGACCCCTTGCACAAAAATAACTTTTACTATTGCATTTTAACATTTTTTATCTTATAATGTTTATGTAACCGTTCAAAGGAGGAAAATTTATGTCCTGCGAAAAAATCCCCGTCGTGGTCGGGGTCACGGGTCACCGCGATCTATATCCCGAAGATATTCCCGCTTTAAAGGAAGAAGTCAAAAAAGATCTTTTAAAGATAAAGCAAATGTGCGGCGACACTCCCGTCGTAATGCTCAACGCCCTTGCCGAGGGTGCTGACATGCTGTGCGCCGAAGTCGCTGTTGAAGCGGGCATACCCCTGTATGTAGTCATGCCCTGCGAGGAGAAGAGGTACATAGAGAGCATCGAGGACGCCGAAGCAAAGGTCAGGTTCGGGTGCCTCATATCCAGAGCCGAGCGCGTGTTCGTCGCGCCCGATACCGAGCAGAATTACGACTGGATAAAGACCCAGCGCGACATGAAGCAGACCGACTACGAATACCGCCAGCTCGGCATATATATGGCGGCGAACAGTCACATACTGCTTGCGCTGTGGAACGGCAAGGAACCTCCCGAAAGCAACCCCTTCGGCTGCGGCGCCGCCGAGGTGGTGAGCTTCGCGCTCGAGCAGAAGTATCTTTCAAAGGACCACCTCTTCAAGCCCGGGCTTCTGAACGACGCCGCCGTCTGCTGGATATACACGCGCAGGCAGAAGGACAAGCTCGATTCCGCGGCAGACCCCGGCATTTTTACAAAGTGGCTGCATATGGAGGTTGTAAACGTGCCCAAAACGGTGCGCGTCGAAACTGCCGAACCGCCCGTCTTTTTAAAGGATACTATAGAGCGCACGGCAGAGTACAATGCCGCCGCTCCGGTCAGCACCGACGCCGTAAAGCTGTGGGCAAATCCCGAGCAGCTCGACGACTACCGCCTCGGGCTTCGCAGCCACTACATAAAGGCGGACCACCTCTCCTATACCGTCAACCAGAAGCCCTACAACAAGTTTCTGCTGGCTATAGCCTTCCTCGGTACGCTCGTCGCGCTCTTCTTCACTCTGTACGACGACGCCTCCCTTACCTTGATGATCTTCGCCTGCACGTGCGCGCTCATTCTTCTGTTGACCCTCGTGTTCCTCGGCAACCGCAAAAAATACCACAAAAATTTTGTCGAATACAGGGCAATGGCTGAAGCTTTGAGAATTCAGTTCTACATGTCGATGGGGCTGAGCGAACAATCGCGTTTATACAACGTATGTACCCTGTATTCATGGACGCAAAAGAGCGACATGCTGTGGATTGCCAAGGCAATTCAGGCGTTGGGCATAATCTGTGAATGCAATCCCGGTAAAATTTCAGCCATCGACAAGTCGAAGATAATAGACGTATGGCTGGGCATCAGTTCAAAGCCCACCGGACAGCTTAAGTACCACACCTCGAAGCTGAGCGCAAACAGGGCAAAGAGCGTATTCAACAGCCGCCTTTCCAGGTGCATATCGGGCGTGACCGTCGGCATATACTTTGTAATATTCGCCCTCGAGCTTGCCACCGCCATCATAAACGCCACGGGCAACAACTGGTTCTGGGAAGGCATAATGGCCGGCGGGGTGGAGTGGCGCTCCCTCGGCATAATCATAGTCGGCACAGCCACGGCGGCGTCCCTGCTTTTTTCCAGTTATTTCGGCAAGATGTCCTACGACAGAAAGGCTGACGACAACTTTAAAATGGCAAACCTGTACGCCTCTGCGTGCGAGCGCTGGAAGGACGTGTCCTTCCGCCCCGACGCCGAAAGGGACGGCTTTATCAAGGAAGTCGCACGCGAAGAGATCGTGGAAAACGGTATATGGGTTTCCTACATGCTCGGCAACGGACTCGAGGTAAATATTTAACTTTTTTTAAAAGGGGGCTTGAAATGTTTGCCAAACAATGCTATAATAGTCTTGTAATACATTTTATCCGGGAAAGAAACACATGAAAAAGATACTCACTGTACAATTTGACGGCAACTGGGTGCTCAGCCGCCGCGGGGACGCCCTTCTGCCTGTCGACCTCATAAAGAGCGAATTGCTCTCAATAGACGGGTTTTCGCTCATGGACCAGACCTTCGACAGAATTTCATTTTCCTTTGAGGGCAACATTCTCTCCGCGTCCGAGGCGGAGGATAAAATTTCAAAACTTCTTTCCGCCGCGTACGAAGGCGAAGAGGTAGGAAAAATTTTTTCCGTCGAGCTCGGCGACTATGCGGAGGAACAGCCGGAAAAGAAAGAGGAGGGCGCCGCGGAGGAAGAGCAAAAACGCTCCGCGCCCCGCGCATTTTCAATGCGTCCGGGGAGAGGGGAGGATATCTCCGCGGTAAAAAATGAGGCTGAACGGCTGATAGGCGCCGTGCAGTTCAAAGGTCTTTTAAAGGAACTGGAGGAGGTTGCCCCGCTGCTTGCCTCCTCGGGCACGGGCGAGGTGTTTTTGAACCGCTCCTATCTCTTCTCGATAGGCGATGGCTGCGGGCTGTCGACCTACCTTGAAATTCTGGGAAGATACATAACCGCTCTCGGACTTGCAAAGGTTGCGGACGAGACCGAAGTCAGGCTCTCCCGCTCGGAAAACGACCCCTTCGACGCGGCATATTCCGCGCTCAACCGCATAAACAGACCGGGCGAGTACAGAATAGTGTGCATCGATATCAGCGAATGGATGGACGAGACGTCCTCCTCCGCCTTCAGGCAGTTCATGCGCACCGTCGAAAAGAGCGCCGCAGGCAACATCATCGTATTCCGCATTCCCTTTGTCGATAAGGACGTGCTCTCGAGGGTGGGCTTTGCCCTCGGCGACGTTTTAAGCATAACTCCCGTCGCCTTCCCGCCCCTCTCCGCTGAGGAGCTGAAGGGTTGCGCCAAAGCCGAGCTCGAAAGGCTGGGCTTCTCCCTTTCGCAGAATGCATGGAGCTGTTTTTTCGAGAGAATAGCCGAGGAAAAGAGCGACGGCAGGTTCTACGGCATAAATACCGTGCGCAAGGTCGTCCGCGAGCTCGTCTACCAAAAGCAGCTCAAAAACGCCCGCCTCAATAAAAACGAAGCCGTCATCGGACAGAAGGAGGCGGCTCTCATATGTTCGGTAAATCCCGTAAAGGGCGGAAAAACCGCCATGGAGGAGCTCAAATCACTCGTCGGCAGCGAGGGGATAGTGGCAAGGGTAAACGAGATAATCGCCCAGATAGAACTGGCGCTGAGGTCGGAAGAGGACAGACCGTGCCTCCACATGCGCTTCGTGGGCAATCCCGGCACTGGCAAGACGACTGTCGCCCGCCTGCTCGGCAGAATTTTAAAGGAAAAGGGAGTGCTCCGCGTGGGCAACTTCTATGAATACAAGGGCAGGGATTTCTGCGGCAGGTACGTCGGCGAAACGGCGCCCAAAACCTCAGCCATATGCCGCGACGCGTACGGTTCGGTGCTCTTCATCGACGAGGCGTATTCCCTCTACCGCGGGGACGCGGACAGCAGGGACTACGGCAGGGAGGCGCTCGACACTCTCATTGCCGAAATGGAAAACCACCGCAGCGACTTTGTGGTAATAATGGCGGGCTACACCGACGACATGGAAGTTATGATGCAGGGCAACGCCGGGCTTGCCAGCCGCATGCCCTACACTTTGGAGTTCCCCAACTTCACGAGGGAGGAGCTCTATCAGATCTTCGAAAAGCAGGCGGAAACGAGGTACAAGCTCAAATACGACAAGTCTCTCCTTTCAGCCGCCGAACAATACTTTTTAAATCTGCCCGAAAGTCTGATGCAGGCAAAGGAATTTTCCAACGCCCGCTATGTGCGCAACCTGTTCGAGCGCACCTGCGGCAAGGCGGCTCTGCGCTGTCAGCTCGAGGGCAAAAAGGAAGTAATCCTCACCAAGGAGGACTTCGAACACGCAACCGCCGACAGGGAGTTTGCGTTCAACGAGCCCCGTAAAACCACAATCGGTTTCAATATATAAAAGGAGAAAATTATGGCAGACAACAATCAACTCAAGCAGGCAAAAAACGTATTCAGGTCGCTGTGCGGCATGCTCGACAACCTCGACTGGACCTACGACGCAAACGAGGAGGATTTAACCATCACCACCGGCACCAAGGGGGAGGATTTGCCCATCTCGCTGCATCTTGAGGTGGACGCCGATAAGCAGATAATAATCATCTTTTCGCAGCTTCCCTTCGAGGTCCCCGAGGACCAGCGCGTTTTGATGGCAATCGCCGTAAGTCTCGCCAACCACGGGCTTCCCAACGGCAGTTTCGACTATAATCTTGCCAACGGCGTAATTTTATTCAGAATTACCTCAAGCTACATAAACAGCTTAATATCCGAAAATCTGTTAAAGTATCTGCTCGCCGCAACGGTCGTCACCGTCGACGAATACAACGATAAGTTTTTCACCGTGTCCAAGGAAAATATGGGACCCGATGAGGTAATAAAGTTCATACAGTAAGGAGGAGAAGGTATGACCGACGCAATATTAATGAAAAATGCACAGAACATGTATAACAACCTGTGTGCCATGCTCGACGAAAAAGAGGTGCGCTACAACCGCATGGACGACGAAATGATGGTAAAATTCACCATGCGCGGAGAAGATCTGCCCATGGACTATCTTATCGCGGTCGACGCCGAAAGGGAGCTTGTGCGCCTGTTTTCCTATTTACCCGTCACCTTTTCCGGGGACGACAGGGTGCTCGGCGCGGTTGTAACCTGCCGCATAAACTACGAACTCGCCGACGGATGTTTCGACTACAACTTCGCCGACGGCACTGTAATGTTCAGAATGACGGCAAGCTATAAGGACAGCCTCATTTCAAAGGACCTGCTCGCCTACATGGTCGCCTGCACGGGCTACACCGTCGATAAGTACAACGACACCCTTCTGCTCCTTGCAAAGGGTCGCATGTCGCTTGAGGAATTTCTTAAAGGCATGGACGAATAATTTGTAATTTAAAACCAAAAGCGCCGCGCGGGGTTTCCGCGCGGCGCTTAAAAATTGTTCAAAAAAATTTTTAAAATACTGTTGCAATTAAAAAAAACATATGTTATAATAACGTTCCCGGCAAAATTTGTCGAAAAAAATTATTCAAAGAGGATTATCATGTCAAATATCTCAAGGAAGCACATAAATTGGGAAAAGACGGGCAGGAATCTGCTCATTTTAAGGAACGACAATCTTGCGCTCCGCAGGAACGTATGCCGCGCCCTCAACTACGACAAAAACGAATGCTCGGGTCTGTGCGAAGATTGCAGGTACGATATCGACATGAACATCAGCCGCGCAGAGCTTGCAAAAATTTTCAATGTTTCGGACAGCGTTATTTTTAACTGGGAATCGGGCAAAACGCCCGTAGGACTGGAGGATATGCTATTTTATTGCGCCATCTCCGGCGTAAAGCCGGAGGATATCATCGTCTTTGACTGACGGCGAAAAAGGCATATTTTTTTACCCTTTAAAAACAACCTGTAAATTTTACAGGTTGTTTTTTATTTTGTAAAAAGCTTCCCAAAGGATAAATAAAACCGCCTTGAACGGCGCGGCGCTGCATATTAAAATATAATTGTAAACGCATATAAGAGCGTTTGGCTACAAATAAGGAGGAAAATATGTTAAACTCAACAACAGAATTATTTTTATCGCACTACATGCTCTGCGAGGCTATGGCAGGCAGGTTTCTTAAGAACAAAAAGGAACTCTTTTCCCGCCTTGCCCAAACCTTCTTCATAGAAGAGGAGGAAGAGGAGAGGCTGTACTCCATAGTTTCGTCGGAGGAGGTCAGCCGCATAAAGACTGCCGACGACTTCCTGCTGCGCAGCCGGCTGAACAAGTACTTTGCCGTCATCGAGGGCAGAAGGAAGGCTTTGTCCGAGGACTATGAGGAGGTTATCGGCATCAGGGGTAACGTGCTCGTCTCGCTTGAAAAGACGGTCTTTGCCAATGCGAACGCCGCCCGCCACGAAGTCCACGCGGCTTTGACCGACAGCGCAAACTCGGGTTCGGTCGCGGCTCTCACCGTCTGCGGCACCCTCATGTACAACGGCATCTTCTTCGAGGAAAACAAAGCCGAGGGCTTAAAGTATCTCTCGAGGGCAGCCGACTGGCTGTACGTGCCCGCGCTCCTCGCGCTCATAGCCTACAGCAGACCCGACCGCGACTACAACCTCGCCCGCCTCAGGCTTGCGGCTGAGGGAACGCCCTTTTCGTCCCTCTCGGGCGTGGCGTGCGATCTCGGCTGCGGAGGGGAGGCTCCCGAAGGCGCCGTGCTCGTCGCCAAGGCGTTCTCTTCCGGCATGGCAAAGCGCGGGCAGTACGATTCCAAGCTTGCCCGCACCGTCTACAGCCCCGTGCTCGGCGGGCGGGACAAGGAACGGCTTGTCTACTCTAACGCAAAGGACCTCATTGCCGCCGTCGGCAACCTGCCCTTAAAGTTCGGCAGGGCAGAGTTCCCCGCGCATGTGTCCCCGTTAAAACTCTCCCCCGCGTTCTGCAGGAAGGAGGAAAAGGAGGTGTCCCGCGCCCTTTCGGCTGTACTTGAGGCGGGCGGCGAGTGTCCTTCGCTCCTGCTCTCGTGCGACGGCGCGTACCTTGCCGAAGCCTATTCGGCTGCCGTCGCGGACTGCCTTGCGGGCGTGCATGTCGAGCGCATAGAAGCGTCCGCGCTCTCTTCCTACGACGCCGAGCCCTCGCGGGGCAACATCTTTGTGCGCACCGCCGACGAGGACAAGCCCAACTGCTACATAATCACCGTGCGCGGCGAGGTGCCCGGGGGCATACTCTCGGCGGTTGCCGACTTTGCCGACCCCGCAAAGCGCTCGCGCTTTCACCTTGCAGACCTCGGCGTCACCTTAAATCTCGGGCGCGCCGCCGTCGTCGTCATTGCCGACAGCCGCAACGAAGACCCCTTCAGAGCGTGCTGCCGCAGGGTGGAAATTTCGCCCATGACCGACGGGGAGTGCAGGGCTGTGTTCGGCGGCATGGCAGAGGAGTTCGGCGCTGTAAGCCTTTCGGACGACGCCCTTTCAAGGCTTGCAGACTGCACTTCGTCCGTCGCCCGCAGGGCAATCGAAGCCGCCGTGCGCGGCGCGGAGAGGAGCGGCGGAGTAACCGTCACCGCGCATATGCTCGAACAGTACATTTCATCTTCCAACTTTACAAACGCCATAGGATTCGGAGGTAACGCAAAATGATAAATTTCGGTAAAGACGTGTTCGGCGACTATGAAAACGCCGCTCTCATAAACTATGACTCAGCCGAAGGTCTCGGCTGGGTGCCCTACGAAGGTTTGGGTTCAACGCCCGTGCGCGGCGTGCTAAAGGCAAATTTATACCGCGACGGCAAACTTTCGCAGCTCTATTCCGGGGAGGAAAACCACACCCTCGTCGTCGCGGCGACCCGCCTCGGCAAAACGACGGGGTATGTAATTCCCACCATTCTTTCGAACGCAAAGCGGGGGGACAGGCGCAGCATGATAATTTCCGACCCCAAGGGCGAGCTCTACCGCCACACCTCCGCCGCGTTGAGGGAGGCGGGGTACAAGGTGCTCCTTATGAACTTCAGGGACTATAACCACTCCGAGTGCTGGAATATGCTCACCCCCATATACCGCAAGTACCAGAAGGCGTACGCCGTATATGACGAGGTGGGCGTCGCCGACACCAAGGACGGTCCCCGCTCGGTTTTCAGGGGCAAGGTGTACAAAACGCGCAAGGCGCTCGACAGGGACCTCTCGACAATCGTCAGAATGGCTGTCGACGACGTCGGCAAGGACATCGACGACTTGGCCGCCATGTTCATTGCCACCGTCAACACCAGGGACCCCTACTGGGAGGACACGGCAAGGGACGTACTGAAGGCGTTCATCTGGGCTATGCTCGAGGACAGCCGCGAGGAATCGCTCAACGCCCGCGACGACGGCGACTTCGAAAAGCAGCTCATAACCGAGGACACCTTCTCCTTCAACACCATTCTTTCCATTTTGGCGCAGTTCAGGGATGACCGCGACTCGTGGTACGACGACGGCGGCTATTTTTCCAAGCGCCCCGAAAACTCCCGCGCCCGCCTGCTCGCCAAAAACTCCTTTATTGAAAACGCGCCCAACACGCGCAAGTGCGTAATAAGCTCCTTCAACGCCAAGCTCGCGGTATTCCGCGACGTAGGCGTGCGCCTCATAACGGGCTGCAATTCGTTCGATATGGAGGATATCGTCCGCGAACCCGTGGCTATCTTCATTGACTACCGCGACGAAATAAAGGCGCACTACCAGATAATTTCCCTCTTCGTTCAGCACGCCTACAAGCTCCTCATAGAGCGGGCAAACCGCAGCCCCGACGGCAGACTCGAAGTTCCCTTCTATTTCGTCCTCGACGAGTTCGGCAACTTCCCCGCCATAAACGAGTTCGACACCACAATCTCCGCCTGCGCGGGGCGCAATATCTTTTTCATTCTCATAATCCAGTCCTATGCCCAGCTTGCCAACGTTTACGGCAAGGAGGTATCTGAAATCATTCTCGACAATCTCAACGTAAAGGTGTTCATGGGCTCCAACAACTACTCCACGCTCGAGCAGTTTTCGCGCGAGTGCGGCGAAAGAACGCGCATATCCCCCCTTTCGGCGCTCAACGGCAGGGGTGACGATATCGACAACTACCAGCTTGAAACAATCCGCCTCGTAACCAAGAGCAGACTGTCCTGCCTGGGCGAGGGCGAGTGCATAGTCACCGAGGCGAACTCGGGCTACGTGCTCTTCTCCAAGCTTACAAGGTATTACCGCTGTCCCGAATTCATCGCCCTGCCCGCGGCGTCCGAGCACGATTATGTGAGTTCGGTCAATCCCTTTGACGAAAAGTATATCTTCACGTTAAAGAAAAGCCGCCCGCGCAGGGGCTGGGACATTTAAAGGAGGTTCAAAATGACCGGTTTTAACAAAATAATTCTCTTCTGCAGGGAAAAGGAAGTGTTCTCCGTCCCCCTCATACAGTCGCACTTTTCCATAAGCTACACCAAAGCCGCGGCTGTTGTCGACGCAATGGTAAGGGAGGGTCTGGCGGCTTCCTGCCCCGACGGGCTCTCCTATGTCTGCACGGTGGAAAAAGAGGAGTTTCCCCCCGAATATGCCGCCGCTGACGGGGCGGAGACGGACGGCGACGAGGAGCGCGACAGGCTGTTTTGCGAGCTCTTCGGCGCCGTCGACGACGGCAAGTGCGACATCGACCCCGAACGGCTGTATAATTTCCTCTTCGAGGGCGGCGACGAACGCAGGCGCCCGCCCGAACTGCCCGAAAGCTTTTACGAGGTATACTGCGTGGAGGCGCTCAGGCTGTGCATAGATAATGGCTATGCCTCGGCTCTGCTCGTAAGGAAAAATCTGCCCGTCGACTACTCAACGGCATGTTCCTTCCTCGGCTGGATGATGGACAAGGTCTACATATCCTCCAGCCCCGATTCGCTCGGGCGGTTCAAGGTATACCTGTCGGACGAAGATTTCAATGCCATGTACAGCATTTAGGAGGGGTGAAAATGATCTTCGTCACGGGCGACACCCACGGCGGCGTCGATTTTGCAAAGCTCGCCCGCTTTGCCCAAAGCCGCCCCGGCTTAACCAAAGACGACTATGTCATAATCTGCGGCGACTTCGGCGGAGTGTGGTGGGATAAGACCTTAAAAGCCGACTTACAGCCCTATGAACAACTTCCCTTTACCGTGCTCTTCGCCGACGGCAACCACGAAAATTTCGACCTGCTTTACTCCATGCCCGAAAGGGTGTGGAGGGGCGGCAGGGTGCATTTCGTCTGCCCGACGGTTATTCACCTCATGCGCGGTCAGGTGTTCGAGCTGGAGGGCAATAAAATTTTTACCTTCGGCGGCGCAACCAGCGTCGACAGTGCGTACCGCACCCAAAGCTTTTCTTGGTGGTCGCAGGAGGTTCCCTCTCAGACCGAGTTTGAAGAGGGGCTTAAAAACCTGTCAAAACACGGCAACAGGGTGGACTATATAATCACCCACTCCTGCGGGCAGAAGGCGCTATCGCTCGCGCCGGCGGGCATGCTCTCGCGCAAGCGGGGAGTCTATCCCGAAAATATAATGCTCTCCCGCTTCGAGGAGGAAGTCTCGTTCAAACGCTGGTACTTCGGGCACTACCACGCCGACTGCCCGATAGGCGAACGCTTCCGCGCCGTCTACAACGACGTTATTCCTCTCGGCATATAAAATTTTAACCTGCGGCATACAGAGTGCTCCGCAGGTTATTAAAAATCCCCTTCTTCCCGCAAGGGAGGAAGGGGATATGCATTTATTGTTTATACCAATGTGAGAGATTGCAAATCGTAGGTGAGCGTGCCGAGGTTGAAGGGTACCGTCTCCTCCATGCGTACTATCACGGCTCTGCCCGCGTTCATGTCGGTGTTTGTAACGCTTGCCACGTGGTAGGTTGTGGAAGGACCCGCCATGGACGAAACAAGGCTTACTACGACGGGTTTTACGCTGTACTGTCTTACGCCGTCGGTAAGTCCCGTCAGAAGGTAGCCGTCGTCGCTTGCGTCGTCGAGCGCCGAGATTACGGAGGTGAGAGAGGCGTCCTCTCTGTCGAGGGTGTATGCCGAACCCCAAGCCGCCTGATATCTTGCAGAGCTTCCGTTCACGCCCACGTATACGTCGAATGTGGGCGTACCGCTCTGGGTCAGCGAGCGGAGGGCGATTGCAAGGGCGCTCGAGTCTATCACGGTGTATTCCGAAGCTGTCGAAGCCGTTGCGGTCGAGTCCTCCCCGCCGCTGCGGTAGGTGACGGAAGTGGTTGCGTTGCGCCCGTCCTGGCTGTAGTGCGTTTCGTATATGCAGTCCATCTCGACGTAGCTGCCTGAAAGCGACGATGCCTGCAAAACATTGGGGGTAACGCTCTTTATGTCCTGTTTAGAATAGACCGGTCTCAGATTGTTCGCCGCCGAGGCGAAATAGCTTACCGTCGAAATTTTGTTCACGAACTGTTCGCTGCGCTCGTCGCCGACAACTACCGTAACGGGCAGGGTGAGCGTGGTTTCGTATACGTAAACATACTCGCGCAGGTCGTCTTCGGCATATTCCCCGATTGTGTCCGTCGACCAGTTGAAAAGCTGCGCGTAAAGCTTCGTCGTATATTCGCCCTCGCCGTATTCAAAGCTGTAGGTGCCGTTTGCGGCTCCGCTGTGGGTAATCGAGTAAGTCGACTGCTCGGCGTAGGTTAAAAGGGGAGAGGAGGCGTCGAGCTCGTCGGCGGAGCTTGTCCTTATCAGCCAGTTGGGCGTAGTGGTGGCTTTGTATGAAGTTGTGCTGTTGCAGCCGCTGCATGCCGAAAGCGCAAAGGCGCTCGCGGCGCAAAGGCAAAGCGCAACTATCTTAACGATTTTATTCATATTCGCTATTATATCATACAAATATTAAAAAGTGCAAACTTTTAAAGGTTAAAATCTTTAAAATTTGCCTGCAATGTGTTATAATGGTTGCATGATAACTTGCATCACCGCGCCCACCTTAAGCGCGGCTTTAAAAAAACTCGGTTCTGTCGTAAAGGATAACGAGGGCAGGGGCGCCCGCACCGTAATTTTCTGCGAGGACAGGCTGACCCTTGCCGCCGAACGCGCCGTCTGCGCCGCCGTCGGCGGCACCTTTTCAACCGCCGTATACACCTTCGCCCGCTTTCTCTCCGCCCGCCGCGGCAAGTGCGAAAATCTTTTGACCAGCCAGGGCTCGGCAATGGTTGTGCGCAGGCTCATAGAGGAGAACAGGCAAAAGCTCACCCTGTTTAAAAAGCTCTCCGCAGCCACGGCGGCTCAGGACGTGTACGACACGATAGCGCTTTTATACTCCTCCCGCGTTACGCCCGGCGACCTCGCCTCCGTCACCAGCGAAAATCCCCTGCTCGAGGGCAAGTTGCGCGATCTCGAGCTCCTGTACAGGGCGTACTCGGATTATCTTGAAGAGAGCGGCTCGGTGGACAGAAACAGGTATCTCGCCATGCTGCCCGAAGTCATCGCCTCGTCCGACGTGCGCGGCGCGGAGGTAATATTCCTCGGCTTCCAGGCGTTCACCTGCTCGGTTGCGGAGTGCGCCTCGGCGTGCATGGACGTCGCGAAAAACGTTACCGGGCTTTTCATCGGCGGAAAGGAAGAGGTGTACGTAAACGAAGCCTCCGCTTTCTTTTTAAAGGCGGCTGCAAACTTCGGCGGAGCCAACCGCGTCGCCCTCCCCGCCGACCTTATTCCCGCGGCGGAACGCCTTCGCAGGCACATATTCGACCCCGAATGCTTCCATACCGCGGGCAGCGCGCCCTCTGATAACATATTCCTGTTCGCGGGCGGCGACGAAGAGGAGGAGCTCGAATATATCGCCTGCAACATTTTAAAATACGCTCTCGAAGGCGGTGTGCGCTACCGCGAAATTTCCGTCATGCTGCCCGACATGCAGGCTTACGCCCCCAAACTTTCGCGCGTGTTTTCGGAGTACGGTATTCCCTTCTATCTCGATATAAGGTATCCGCTCTCCACACACCCCGTCTCGGCTTTTTTAGAGGGATTTTTAAACTGCGCGGCGGACGGCTGCACAAAGGAAAGCGTGCTCTCCGTCGTAAATTCCCCCCTCTTTTTCGTCGAAAGTTTCCGCCCCGACGGCAAACCCTTCACCGAGGGCGAACGCCGCAAGGACAAGGACCTCTTCTGTAACTACATGCTTCGCCTCGCGGGCTACCGCGGAGGAGTAAAAAGGGAACCGAAGGAAGAAATTCTTTCGGCGCTCGGCCTCGATATATCCGCCGTGCGGCGCGTGCGCGAACCCCTCTTAAAGGGTGTTGCCCGCATACCGTCGAAGGGCGACGGGCATGCCTTCTGCGCAGCGCTCCGCGCCATACTTTCCGATTTCTCCGCAGAGTCGGTGCTCAGCGGCATGGCAAATGACTTCGCTGACGAATATCCCTCGCTCGCCGCGTTTTCGGGGCGCGCGTTCGAAAGCGTAAACGCGGTTATAGACGAAGCGGAAAGACTGACTGCGGGTTCTGTCATGCCCGTGCGCGAGTTTGCCCGCATTTTAAAGAGCGGACTCACCGCCTGCGAACTCTCGCTCATTCCGCCCAAGCAGGACGCGGTTTTCGTCGGCGACCTTTTAAAGTGCGCAAACACGGGCAGCGAGGTCGTTTTCGTCGCTGGGCTCACGGGCGACGTGCCCTCTTCGGGCGACGATACCTCGGTGCTCACCGACCGCGACTTAACCTCGCTCGAAAGTTTAAACATAATCATTTCCCCCAAAATACAGCAGGTCAACTCCCGCCTGCGTGAAACCGCCGGGCTCAACCTTGCGGCGTTCAGGCGGGCGCTGCATCTTTCCTATCCCGTGCGCAAGGGCGGGGAGGAGGGGGGCGTAAGCGTAATCGTCGACTATGCGAAGAGTCTCTTCGTTACCCCATCGGGCAGCGAACTCCCCGTGCTTACGGGCAGGGCGTTCTATTCGGACCGGTCAAACTTAAAGTACCTCGTCTCCCGTCCCGCGCCCGCCTTGAGAAGGCTGGCAGCCGAACAGTCGCAGGGCGTCCGCGCGGCAATATATTCTGCCCTGTGCGCAAACGGATACGAGGGCGAGGCTCAGACGGCAATCGCGGGTTCGCCCGTGCCTTCATACATTTCAAACGGCGCCCCGCTGTACGGCACTTCCTTTTCGCCCACCGTGCTCGAAACCTACTTCTCCTGCCCCTACAAGTGCTTTATGCTCCGCGGCTTAAAGCTTGCCGAAAGGGAGGAAGGCGTAATGCGCCCCCTCGACTGCGGCAACTTTATTCACACCGTGCTGCAAAGGGTCTTTTCTCCCTCCGTAAATTCGCTGGGCGATCGGGAAGAGCTTAGAATCCGCGCCGAAAAAACGGCGGAAGAACTGCTTGCCGACCCCAAATATTCGTCGCTCTCGGCGGACAAGAGGGGGGAATATGCCGCGGCGAGACTGGTTGAGGAGAGCGTGCAGGTCTGCCTCGGCGCCTTCGAGCAGCTCAAAAATTCCACATTCTCGGTGGAGGAGGTGGAAAAGGTCTGCCGCATGCCCCTCGACGGTAATTTAAGTCTGTACGGTCGCATCGACCGCGTCGATTCGAGCGGTGATATGGTGAGGGTAATCGACTATAAAACGGGCTCGTTCGACTGCTCGGCACCCCTCTATTACATGGGGCTGAAGCTCCAGCTTCCCCTCTATCTTTCGGCTTCGGCAAGGGGTAGGAGGGCTGTCGGCGCCTACTACTTCCCCGCGGGCGTAACTTTCGAGGGCGAGCACGACGGCGTGTTCAGGCTCAAGGGATATATGGACGGCTCGGAGGAGGTCATAAAGAGCACGGATACGACCATATCCGAAAAGCAGAAGAGCAAATACGTCGACGTAACTTTGGGCGCAAAACTTCCCGAAGGCGCCCTCGGCGAGGACGAATTCGCCGACTTTTTAACCTATTCCACCCTCGTTTCCCGCATGGGCGCGAGGGAGATGAGCGAAGGCAACGTCGCGCCCTCGCCCGCCTTCGGCGCGTGCGAATTCTGCAAGCTTTCGGGTAGCTGCGGCTTTGCCGCCGGGCTCGACCTCCCCCGCGAAAAGCACTCGGTCAAGTGCTCGCAGATAGCGCATATCGTCAGGAAAGAGCGGGGCGACGAGTAAATAAAGGTAAATTTTTATGAACTACACTCCCGAACAGGCAGCCGCGATACAAGCCCGCGGCAAAATAATAGTTTCCGCCTCGGCAGGGTCGGGCAAGACCTTTGTAATGATACAAAAGCTGTGCGACTTTTTGCAGGGCGGCGGGGACCTCGACACCGTTCTCGCCGTCACCTTCACCAAAAAGGCGGCTGCGCAGATAAAGGAAAAGCTGCGCAAAACTTTAATCTCCCGCCTCGCCTCGTGCGGGGAGGGCGAACGCGCTTCGATAAAGGTGCAGCTTGCCAAAATTCCCTCGGCGGACATATCTACAATTCACTCCTTCTGCGCCCGCCTCATACGCACCCACTTCTATGCGCTCGGCATCGACCGTTCGTTTGAAATAGTGGTGGACGACGCCCGCCTCTCCGAGCTCCGCTCCCGTGCCATGGACAACCTTTTCGACAGGCTGTATGACGGGGGCGATCCCTCTTTTCTGCTCGTTCTGGATTGCCTGCGCCGCAGGCGGAGCGACGACAACGTGCGCAAACTTCTGTCCGCCGCCTACGAGCAGGTGCGCAACGTCGCCGGTTACAGGCAGCGCCTCGGCGAAATGAATTCGCTCTGGACGGAGGAGGGGTTCAACGGGGTGTGCGCCGATTTTTCCTCGCTCATTTCCTCGAAGTGTTCGGTTTTGAAAAGCGTCCTCGACGACTTTTTTGCCCGCAACGTAATTCCCCCTTCGCTGAATAAAATAAAGGATATCTCGGGGGAAATTTATGCCTGCCTCGACGCCGCGGTTTCGGGCGACCTCTTCGAGCCTCTCCCCGCTTATCCTTCCACCCGCCGTCCTTCCGGCAAAACGGCGGAGGAAAAACAGCTCTCCGAAGCCTTCGGCGAGCTCAAAGCCGACATTAAAAAGAGGTACGACGGCTTGAAAAAGAACCTTTCGGACAGGCAGACGGAGTACGCCGCCTTTTTAAAGAGCGGCGAGCTTGCGCGGGCGTTTTCAGACGTTCTTTTGCAGTTCGACGGCGAATATGCCGCAGTTAAGCGCGAAGAAAACGTGCTCGACCCGGCAGACCTGGAGCATCTCACGCTTGAACTTCTCTCCGACTCCGCGGTCAGGGAGGAAGTTAACGCGCGGTATAAAAACGTGTTCGTCGACGAATATCAGGACGTCAACCCCGTGCAGGAAGCTATAATCAACCTCGCCGGCGCGGAGGAGGTGTTCACCGTCGGCGACGTCAAGCAGGCAATCTACGGATTCCGCGGCTCCAAGTCGGTGTTCTTCTCCAAAAAATTTACCGACATGCAAAAGAGCGACGGTGCTTTGAAACTTTCGGTAAACTTCCGCTCGTCCGACGGCGTGCTCTCCTTCGTCAACGCGCTTTTCGGCGCCGTAATGACGGACGAAACGTGCGGCATAGACTATAAAAACGACGGCGTGATGCACCGCGGCGGCAAGTATCCCGAGGGTTACGGCAGCGCAAAAATTATCGTGTTCGGCAAGGACGAAAGCCCCTCGCCGCAGGCGGCGGGAGTTTACTCCGTGCTCGGACATAAGGTTGCAAGGACGGGGCACACGCGCGAAGGGCTTGCCGTCGTCGAACTGGTCAGGCGGGAACTGGCGTCAATGCACTACTCCATAGAGGAAGGTAAAATGGTGCCCGCCCGCCCCGGCGATATCTGCATTCTCACACGCAAAAACGCGTCCGACAGCACCCTCGGCATAGTCCGCGCCCTCACCGACGCGGGTTACGGCGTAGAGGGGGCGGGCGACGGCGATCTGCTCGTGCGCGGCGAAATAGTCCAGCTTCTCGATATTCTCTCCCTTATCGACAATTGCCAGCAGGATATCCCGCTTGCAACCGCCATGCTCTCACCCGTCGGCGGGTTCACCTGCGACGAGCTGGCGGCAATCAGAATAAGCCAGAACGGCGCCCCCCGCATGACCTTCCGCGACTGCCTCGTCAACTACAGAAAGTACAAAAACGACGCCCTTACGCGCAAGATCGCTTCATTTTTCAAAAAAATAAACGATTACAGGCGCCTTTCGGATATTCTCGGCGCCGCATCGCTCATAGATAAAATTCTGTCCGACTCGGGGCTTGCCGCCCGCTACGCTTCAGACGGCGGCGCAAAACTTTCCGCAGTCCGCCGTCTCCAGCAGGAGGTGTATTCGGGCGGGGGCGAGCTCTCTTTAAGCGCCTTTCTCGCCCGAATAAAGCGCCTGCCTTCGTTAAAGTCCTCGGTGCCCGCCTCGCCCGACAGCGTAAAGGTGGTCACCATGCATTCCTCAAAGGGGCTGGAATATCCCGTCGTCATTCTCGCCGACATAGCCCTTTCCTTCACGGGCGAAAGGGCAAACGAGCTGCCGTTCGACGACAAGTACGGCTTCGCGCCCCGTGCTTACGATGTCGGGCAAAAGCTCATGCGCACCACAATCTTTCGCGAACTGTGCGCCGCCCGTGCCCGCAGCGAGGACATAAAAAACGAGCTCAACCTCTTTTACGTAGCCTGCACCCGCGCCATGTGCAACCTGTATGTGCTCGTCGGCGAAAAGCCTAAGTACGATCCCGTCGCCCGGCTCGACGCCGACTGTTACGCCAAAATGTTCAACATAGACGACTATTCGCCCGAATATATGGAGGAGTTAACCGACTTTACCGGGGTATCCGCACCGCTGAATGTCGCCGGCGGAGGGGAGGATGTCGACCTTTCGCTCATGAACGCGCGGTACTCCGGCGCGGAGAGCTGCAACCTTGCCGTAAAAACTTCCGCTTCCCAGCTCATGAGGGCGTATGAAGGGGAGGAGGAGACGGCGCGGCACTACCTTTTCGGCGACGAATATGAGGACCTGCCCTCGGGCAGGGAGGCGGGCACGGCGTACCACAGATTTCTGGAGCTGTGCGACTTCTCCGTCACGGACGGGGAGGGAGTCTCCGCAGAGATAAATAGAATGACGGAGGAGGGAACCCTTTCGGCGGAGCAGGCTGAACTCCTTTCGGCGGAGCGGCTTTCGAAGATTTTGAAGATGCCCGCCTTTGAAGCCGTAAGGGGAGCGCGTATATTCCGCGAGCAGGAATTTTTGTGCACGCTGCCCGCCTGCGAGCTCTTTGAAACTTCAGCCCGCGACGGCGTTCTGGTGCAGGGCGCGATAGATCTTCTCGCCGTCGGCGCCGACGGCGTGCGCATAATAGATTATAAGTTTGTAAAGCTTGACGAGGACGGCATAAGAAAGAAGTATACCCGCCAGCTCGAACTGTACAAAAGCGCCGTAAGTTTAATTATGGGCATCGACGCAAACACTATCAAGGCGAGCATAATAGACCTTCGCCGTCTCGTTCAGATAAACGTGTAAAATAGCTTTAATTCGACAATATATCCGCCCCTTTGCATTGAAGGGCGGATATAATTTGTGTACTATGGATGCTTTACATAACTTCTTTGCCCGGGTCTTTGCCTCGCTTTCGGCTCTGCCTTTTCCCACGCTCGTCTTTTCCGCGGTAATAGTTTTCTGTTCGCTCGCCGTACTCTTTATCCTCGCCATGGCGCTTTCGGAAAGGGTGCGCGGCATGAATAAAAGGTGCGTGCTCTCCTTCGTCAACTGCTTCACGGCGCTCTTTTTGGCTCTTCTGCTCATCGGCGAGGAAGTATCGTCGGCAATTTTCTGGGCGGCAATCTTCTGGCTCGCCGGCTATCTTTACTACGGAATCGTGTGCGCGTTCACAAAGGGCGTGCGCCGTTCCGCAAATCCCGCCGTGCCGACCTTTTCGGCTCTGCCCCAAAGTCAGCCCGAACGCCGCCGCGTAACCGCGCCTGCGGCTGAAGGCACGGTAAAGCTCGACCACGCAATTTCCATGGCGGACAGGCTGCTGTTAAAGCCGCTCTCCCGCGCGGACAGGCAGGAGCTCGAGCGCATAAAGACAACGCTCACCGTCATGCAGATAAAGGGCTCGGTCTCCCCTCAGGAGGGCGAGGCGCTCAACTCCTGTTTTTCGGCGCTTTTAAAGCTCACGGCAAAGTACAGCGCCTAACTCATCACTGCGGAAAGGAACAGGTCCTTTGCCGCAATTGCCGCCGGGGCGTCGCTCTTGTCCCTCAGTATTAAAACGTCGCCTGCCGCGACCCTCTCCGCGGGGTATCTCTTGCCGCCTATCAGAAAGGTTTTAAGGGCGTAATTTTTGAGTGCGCAGTCCTCAAACGCGCCTATATAGTTGCCCTGCCCGTCAAAGCAGGGCGCGTTCAGCCTCAGGGGAGCCGCGTGCGGCTCTCTTTTGCATTCGCGGTCGAAAACTATTTCCCCTCCCGTCCGAACTATGCTCCGCGGGTTGATAAAAAATTCCCTCTCGTTTTCGTCGGCGCACTTCAGCAAAATTTCGCCGCCCGCGTTCATAACCGCGAGTATGTACCCGCGCTTTTTGCCGTCCACCCTTACAACGGACATGGAATAAAGTTTTAAAACTGTCATACAAAGTTCTCCTTTTGCTCTATGTTATTTGTATAATATCACGGGTATAACTTGCCGCCAGCCGTCATTTTGTCGCATTTTGTCGCATTTTATTTTTAACTTACGGGTTGACGGGTGAGGGGTTGTGTGTTATAATTCTTTTACCGTATGGAAAGATACATAGCATTCGATATCGGTGATAAGCGCATAGGCATCGCCGTGTCCGACCCGTTCAACACCTATGCCCTGCCCTCGGCAACCTATTGGCGCAAGGGCTTCAGGCAGGATATAGAGGCGCTTTTAAAAATCGTTAAGGAAAAGGGCGCAACCACAATTGTCTGCGGATTGCCCGTAAATTTCGACGGCACAGAAGCGCTTCAGACCCAAAAGACGGCGCGGTTTATCGAGGCTTTAAGGCAGGAGGCGGACATCCCCGTCGTGTGCGAGGACGAGCGGTTCACCACCGTCATGGCTCACGAGGTGTTGATCTCCGAGGGCATGCGCCGCGAAAAGCGCAAAAATTACGTCGACGCGCTTGCCGCCGCAAACATTCTCGACGGGTATCTCAATAAAATAAATAAGCGTACAAATTAATGTGCGCACACTAAAAATAAATTGACGGAGGAAATTTTTATGGCTGACGAAGAAATGCTCGACGAGGAAGAAATTATCGAACTTGTGGACGAAGAGGGCAAAATTATCAATTTCAAGCTTCTGGACGTCACCGAATACAAGGGCGAAAAGTACACCCTTCTGCTCGCCGCGGAACCCAACGACGATATTGCCGAGGACGAGGTCGTCATATTCCGCCTCAACGAAGGGGAACAGACGCTCGAACCCATCGAGGACGAGGACCTTCTTCAGGAGGTTTTCGACTTTTACCAGAGCGAGATTGACGAGGACGACGCGAACTGAAATTATCCGCATTTTTTAAACACGCTGTTGACAAAGCGTGCAAATTGCGGTATAATCAATACAGTAAAATTTTTTTCAAGGAGAAGAAACATGAAAAAGTATTGGAAACTTTTAACCACAGCAATTGTGGTTGCGCTTGCTTCTATGCTTATTGTACTTGCTGCATGTACAACCAACGTTGCCGGAAAAACCTTTACATACAGCGAAGTAACGTACGAGTATAATGACGACGCAACTACCGTGCAGCGGCTTGCCGTTGATGCGGCGGTAGCTGCGGCAGAGGTAACAGGCAAAGCAACGGCATCTTTTGCATTCACCGAGGACGGTACTGTTTCGGTCAACGGCGCTCCCGCAGTGTCCTACACTCAGGACGGCGACCAGGTTGAAATCCTCGGCGTAACCTACGAAGCAAGAGGCGGTAATCTTTCACTTATCCTCATTCTTGAGGGTGGAACGGTCACAACCGTTTATACATCATAAAAAACAACGTTACACACTCCGCAACATTCGCCGCGGGGTGTTGTATTTTGTCTAATATATAATACAGTAAATACAATTAATACAGTTAATACTATATATTTGCAATACAGTTAATACAGGGTTTTCGCCCGTCTGCGTGTGTGCGCGTACATTTATAAAATATTTGGCGCGTTATTGCCCATAAATATGGAAAAGTATGGCTTTTTTTGCTTTACAAGGTCAATATTTTCTGTTAAAATATCATGGCTATAAAAATTCACACCCGTGGGGCAGGCGACCCGTGGCGGAAAAATTTTTTCAATTCCGCAATAATCGTCATACAAACTGCGCCTGCGGGGAGGTTTAACGGAGGAATTAAAATGGCAGTTATCACAATGAAGCAGCTTTTGGAAGCAGGCGTTCACTTCGGTCACCAGACCAGAAAGTGGAACCCCAAAATGAGCAAGTACATCTATGCAGCCCGCAACGACATTCACATCATCGACCTTCAGCTCACCGTAGGTCTCATTGAGGAAGCTTACAAGTTCGTCGTCGAAACGGTAAAGGAGGGCAAATCCATCCTCTTCGTCGGCACTAAAAAGCAGGCTCAGGAAGCTATCAAGGAAGAGGCTGAACGCTGCGGCATGTACTATGTAAACTCCCGCTGGCTGGGCGGCACTTTAACCAACTTCAAGACCATCCGTTCGCGCATCGACCGCATGGTAAAGCTTGAAAAGATGGAGGAAAGCGGCGAGTTCGACCTTCTTCCCAAAAAGGAAGTCGCAAAACTTAAGGAAGAGATGAACAAGCTTCAGACCAACCTCGGCGGCATTAAGGAAATGACCAAAATGCCCGGCGCTATGTTCGTCGTGGACCCCCACAACGAGGATATCGCCGTATCCGAAGCCCGCAAACTCGGCATTCCCGTTATCGCAATCACCGACACCAACTGCGATCCCGACCTCATCGACTATGTAATCCCCGGCAACGACGACGCAATCCGCGCCATCAAGCTCATTGCGGGCGTTATAGCAAACGCCGTAATCGAAGCTAACCAGGGCGAAACCCCCGCGGACGAACAGGCGGAAAAGGCTGAAGAACAGCTTGCCGCTCCCACCTCTGTCGAGGAAGTAGTCGAAGCGAGCGAAAGCGCGGCTGAGTAATTTTACACCCAATCTAAATAAAATATACCGCAAGCTTTTTGTTTGCTTGCGTCAAGGAGGATAATTATGGCATTCACAGCTAAGGACGTTATGACTCTGCGCGAAAAGAGCGGCGCAGGCATGTTGGACTGCAAAAAGGCTTTGACCGACGCCGACGGCGATATGGAAAAGGCTGCGGAACTCTTAAGGGAAAGGGGCATTGCAAAGGCAGTCAAAAAGGAATCGAGAATTGCGGCGGAAGGCGCCGTCGGCGCTTACGTCTGCCCCGAGTGCGGCGTCGGCGTTCTCGTTGAAATCAACTGCGAATCCGACTTCGTCTCCGCAGGCGACAAGTTCAAGGGTATCGTTTCATCCGTTGCAAAGGTAATCGCCCAGAACAAGCCCGCCGACGTCGAAGCGCTCAACGAGTGCAAAATCGGCGACGAAACCGTAAAGGAATATATCACCAACGCAACCGCCGTCATCGGCGAAAAGATCTCTATCCGCCGCTTCGCCATCTATGAAACGACGGGCAAGATCGAAACTTATATCCACATGGGCGGCAAGGTCGGCGTAATGGTGGAGGCAACCAACTATACCGAAGGCTCCGAAGAGACCCTTCACGATATCGCCCTTCAGATAGCGGCTTCCAAGCCCGGCTATGTGACCGAGGACGAGGTCCCCGCCGAAGTTATCGAAAAGGAAAAGGAGATCATGCTCGTTCAGATGCAGAACGACCCCAAGAACGCCAACAAGCCCAAGAACATTCTCGAAAAGATTGTCGCGGGCAAAATGGGCAAGTTCTACTCTGAAAACTGCCTGTTAAAGCAGCCTTTCGTAAAGGACGACAGCCAGACCGTCGGTCAGGTTATCGGCAACAAGTTCACCGTAGCGCGCTTTGTCCGCTGGGAGATGGGCGAGGGCATCGAAAAGAAGTCCGAAGACCTCTCCGAAGAAGTTGCAAAGCAGGTTGCCGCAATGAAAAAGAACTAATAAAATCTTAACCCAAAACGCATAACGCGGGCATTTTGCCCGCGTTTTTTATTGGCTCAAAATATAATAAAATTCACGCTTTTTTACGGTTTTTACACGTTTTTATTGTGGTAGTAATGATTTTCTTAATAATAAGGAATTCCTTATTATTGTAAAATCAAATGCCGCAATAGTTCCCTTCGTTCCGTCCGTCACTTATTGAATGTTAAAATTTCACTACATACAAAAACTCCCCGCGGCGCACGCGCCGCGGGGAGGGGAATTATACAACAGGCAGATTATTTGAAATTCCCTTTGAATTTAAAAATTTTATTAACTTACTTTTAGTGTCTTGATTTAAATGAAGAGAAAACACCCTTGATTTTGACCTATTATTTTGCTTTATTTGATTATTTTCATTGCCTTTAATAACGACGCCATAAAACCAGCTATCTACATAATAATCGATATCAGTGTAGTTAATGCTACTTGTAACTTTACTCCCGAACATAACAACTATTTGTTCATCAAAAAACAAATATTTTCTTTTTTTCCATGCTACAATATTCCAAATGATAACACATAAAAGTAATGTGCATACTAATGAAGTAGAAATATACGCATATATCTTAATAGCTAATTCGTCCTGTGGCGTTACGCCTTCAGCATTTAAAATAAATACGCTAACAATAATTGAAAAAGCAATTATTAATAAACATAAAATTATGGTTAAAAGATAAACCCAAGCAGGTTCCTTTATGGTCAATTGAGGTGTTGCCATAGAAATTTCCTTATTAAAATCAATCTAAAATCCTACGCAAATAGGGCATTGTAACCAACCATTTTATTCCACTGCGTAGAGCCATAGAGATTAAATTATTCTCTAAATAGCTAATTCCCGCATAAGCAAAAGAATTAATACCTTTCAAGCCGGATTGTTTTGATGAGGATATATATGCAGAAAAGCTATTATTAGGCTTAAGGTTTTCAAATAAACCTGTCTTACCCATAGTAAACCCAATCATAAAACTATTAATTCCAGCCAATGCGGTGACTCCGCCTTGCGCTAAAGAATCGCCCAAATTTACACTATTGCCTCTTATAGATTCCCCTGCATAATATGCTCCCATACCAGCGCCAAAACTTACAGCCGTTGAAAGTATTACTGACCCCGCTATTGCAGCAATCCCGAATGATCCTACGGCCGCAAAGCCGCCTAAAGTCATCGAAAAACCCATAGCCACGCCAGTAATTGCATTTTCAACAAAAGAAGCAAAACTCTCAGTAAGATTACCACCATTGACCGCCGTATTAATTGCATTAATTGTACCGTTAATTAGCCCGGCTACAAGCGACCCAATTATTATGGTAATGAAAATACCCTGCCCCGTGGGGTCCACATATGCTATAGGATTATTCAAACAATACGCGTAGAGGTTAAGCCCGTTAATGGTTTGAGGGTCGGCGTATGCAACGGAGTCGCGGTTGAGGAAACGACCTATTTCGGGGTCGTAGTAGCGCGTTTGCAGGAAGTACAAGCCGGTTTCGCGGTCGAAATAGTAACCCCTGTACCTGAACGGGTTGAGGTTTCCTATATGGTTTTGGTCGGTGATTTCCACTCCCGAACTGTTTACGACTTTATGGTTGCCCCATGCGTCGTACCAATATTGTACCACTTCGTTGCCGTCGCTGTCAATAAGGGCAATGACATTTCCCAGTCCGTCGGTGATATAAATATATGTATTGCCGCCATATTTGCATGCCGCAATTCCTTCGAAATCATAGTAGAATTCAAGTCCGTTGGATTGCTTTACAAGGTTGCCTTCGGCATCGTAAAGGAATGTAAGGGAATTCTTACTTGTTCTCCTGCCCCTGCCGTCATAGGTGAAGGTGTTGCCGTTGAAAGTGAGTAATTGCCTGCCCTTCCATGTGGCTGGTTTATTGCGGTAGGTGGTGGGGTTGCCCATGTTGTCGTAGACGAAAGTTTCGTT
>CALVMP010000011.1 GCA_944346655.1 uncultured Clostridia bacterium | reverse complement strand
GGTTGCTCAGATTTTACTGCGCGGAGCCGAGCAGACCGTTGAGCCAGTCGGATATGACCTCTATGCCGAATATTCTGTATTCGGTGCCGTCGGCGCCGGAGGCGTAGAGGAAATTGAGAATATTTTCGCTGTAAAGTCCCTTTGCAACGTGGGAGCGCATCATATAATCGTTGATTACAGCGCAGCCCTCCTCGAAGCCTTCGAGCGTGCAGAGCTGATAGAAGTATGTACCGAATATTAGCAAAACAGCCGACACGACCGCAACGGATAAAACCGCGCCGAGGACGCCGTCGATGACGGAGAGAGTTTCGAACGAGCGAAGCTTATCGATTGCCTTGGGTAAGAATATGCAGATAATTATTGCAGGTATGAGCAGGATTAAGAAGGCTATTACGGTTACGAACAGGCGGGCAAAGAATTCCTCGGTGAGCCATTCCGCCATGCCGACGAAGCCCGAGAGGGCGCCTTCGAAAGTGGCGTACACGGAGTTGCCTGCGCCGAGAAAGGCGTCTGTGCCGAAGCCGACATAGTATGCAAGCCAGCCCGCACCGACGAGCACTCCGAGGCAGAGGATTGTTGACAGCACCGAGAGCACGCCGCCCCTGTAGCCGGAATGCAGACACATGCACATGAGCGTGATGACTATTACGTCTAAAAGGATTGCCGAAAGCTCACCCTTCCACGCCAGCCACAGATCGCTGTCCGCAGGTATGTAGCCCATGACCGAATCGACGTGGCAGCTGTCGAGAATTATGATGGCGAGCCCGCCGATTATGGAGAGGGCGACGAAGATGTTGAGAGCAAGGGTAATTGCGCCGAATATGCGGTTTACCGCGCCCCACGCGCCGCCACCTGCACTGAACTTCTTTTTGGAATAGCGGCGGTATGCCTTTTTATCCTTTTTGTCGAGCGCTATGAGCGTTCTTGTTACGTTGTCCTCCCTCTCGTCGTAGCTGCGGTAGAAGGCGAGCTTTCTTCTTGCGGCTATGCGGTCGTTTAAAAATCTCTTTACGAGGGCGAACAGAAGGGTTAAAATTATGAGCGACAGGAGTGCCGTGCCCAACCTTACAAGCCCCGTATAGCCGGTGTTTTCGCCGACCCACTGTTCGGCAAAACCAGCCCTGTCAACGACGAAGCAGACGAGAGCCGCACCCAGAACGCAGCCGCCCCAGCTTGACTGGCGGGTGTAGCCGAGAAAGAAACCGACTATCAGCCCTATGGCTGCAATGACGCATATGGCGATTAAAATATAAGTTATCATATCCGTTTGACCTCTCTGAGGTTATTTGTTGAAGTTATCCTTTAAGGTGACGATTTCGGAAAGAACTGCCTCGCCACCGTCGGTGCACTTTTTATAGTAACCCGTGCGCATGAACTGGTAGGGCTTTTCGTCCTCCCCCTCGGCAACGTACGGTTCGCACTTGGCGTAGAAAATAGTTTCGCTCTCTTTATCGAGGCGTTCGGCATAGTCCTGGTCGGGGTACTCCTCGTCCTTTAAAAGGGGCTTATACCGCCTCACCTGAACATCTTTGCCGTACTTTGCGTCCACCCAGTGAATGACGCCCTTTGCCTTTACCTCGCTCTTTACCTCGCTGCCCGAACGCGTTTCGGGGAAGTAGGTACATAAAATTTCCTTTACCTCACCGTTTTCATCCAAAACAACGTCGTCGCAGCGGACGATGTACGCAGCCTTGAGGCGGACATTGGAACCCACCGTGAGGCGCTTGTACTTGGGGGGAGGGTTCAAGGCGAAGTCGTCGCGGTCGATATAGACCGTGCCGGTAAACTTTACCTTGCGCGTTGCGCCCGAGCCGTCGAGGGGGTTGATTTCGAAGTCGAGTTCCTCCTCGCCCGAATAATTGGTTATTGTGAGCTTTACAGGGTCGAACACTGCCATGGCGCGTTCAGCCGTTTTGTTGAGTTCGTCGCGGATGCACTCGTCAAGCTGGGCGAGGCTGACCACCGAATAGTTTTTGGCAACGCCGACGTCGGCGCAGAATTTTTTGAGCGCCTCGGGGGGAACTCCGCGGTTTTTGAGCCCCATAAGCGTGGGCATGCGGGGGTCGTCCCAGCCGCGCACAAAACCTTCGTCGACAAGCTTTTTCAAATACCGCTTGGACATGAGCATGTTGGTTATGTTGAGGCGCGCAAACTCTATCTGTCTGGGCACGGGCGCGGGGAAGCCCGCTTTTTCGATAACCCAGTCGTATAAGGGACGGTGGTTTTCAAACTCGAGCGAGCACAGCGAATGGGTTATGCCCTCTATCGCGTCGGAAAGGGGGTGGGCATAGTCGTACATGGGATATATGCACCACTTATCGCCCTGGCGGTAGTGGGGAACGTGGGCTATGCGGTAGATTACGGGGTCGCGCATGTTGATGTTTGGCGACGACATATCTATCTTTGCCCTTAAGACCTTAGCCCCGTCGGGATATTTGCCCGCCTTCATTTCGCGGAAGAGCTTTAAATTTTCCTCCACAGACCTGTTGCGGTAGGGGGAATTTGTGCCGGGCTCCGTCAGCGTGCCGCGGGTAGCCGTAATTTCTTCAGCCGAAAGGTCGCACACATAGGCGTTGCCTTCCATAATATATTTTTCGGCAATGGCATATAACTCGTCGTAATAGTCGGAAGCGAATACTAATTTGTCGTATTCGAAGCCCAGCCACTTTATCGCTTCGATTATGGAGTTTACGTACTCGTAGTCCTCCTTGGCGGGGTTGGTGTCGTCCATGCGCAGGTTGAGCTTGCCGTGGTACTTTTCCTTGACGCCGAAGTTTATGCACAGCGCCTTTACGTGACCGATATGAAGATAGCCGTTGGGCTCCGGGGGGAAACGCACCTGGATGAGGTTGCCGCGGCTTTCGAATTTGCCCGCCTCCAGCTCTTCATTGATGATTTGTTCGATAAAATTTGTAGCTTCGGGAAGTTGCATTTTTATATAAACCTGTAAAAATTAATTGCACGGTCAGGAAAGCCCTGTTATGTTTCCGTTCTCGTCGATATCGATTTTTTCGGCGGAAGGGATTTTGCCGAGCCCGGGCATGAGCATTATGTCGCCCGCTATGGCAACAATGAAGTTTGCGCCGCCCTTATAGATTATATCCCTTATGTGAACGGTAAATCCCGTGGGACGGGCAAGCTTTTTTGCGTCGTCAGAGAGGGAATACTGCGTTTTGGCGATTATTACCGGCAGACCCTTTATGCCGTTTGATTCGATCTCCCTTAAGGAGGTTTCCGCCTGTTCGGAGTAGACGGCTCCGTCGCCGCCGTAAACCTTTGTAACTATGTCGTTTATCTTGGTCTTTATATCGTCCTGAAGGTTGTAGGCGTATGTAAGGGGCTTCTTGTTTTCGCAAGCTTTTATTACGGCTTCGGCGAGTTCCTCTCCCCCTTCGCCGCCCTTTAAGAATACGTCGGTGAAGATTGCCTCAGTTCCCGTCTCCCCGCATGCCTGCATGACCGTTTTAATCTCCTCTTCGGAATCGGTTGCAAACCTGTTCATGGCTACGACGACGGGACGGGAATATACCTTTTTCATGTTTTCGACGTGCTTTAAAAGATTGGGAAGCCCCGCCTTTAACGAGGCGACGTCGCTTGCGGCAAGATTGTTTTTATCTGCCCCGCCGTGCAGCTTGAGCGCCTTTACGGTGGCAACCACCACCACGCAGTCGGGGGAAACGCCCGCGACGCGGCACTTGGTGTCGAGGAATTTTTCAGCCCCCAGGTCGGCGCCGAAGCCCGCCTCGGTGACGGCGTAGTCGGCAAAAGTCATTGCGGCATAGGTTGCGCGGACCGAATTGCAGCCGTGGGCTATGTTTGCAAAGGGACCGCCGTGGATTATTGCGGGGGTACCCTCTAAGGTCTGGACGAGGTTGGGATTTATGGCGTCCTTTAAAAGGGTTGCCATGGAGCCGTGGGCGTTGAGCTGGCGGGCGTATACATATTCGCCCTTGGAATTTACGCCCACCACTATATTGCCGAGGCGCTCCTTTAAGTCGGCAAGGTCGCGCGAAAGACAGAGAATTGCCATTACCTCGCTGGCGGCGGTTATTTCAAAACTTTCTTTGCGGTCGTAGTCGCGACAACCCTTCATGGAGCCGGCTTTGCAGGTTAGGGTTATATCCCTCAGCGCCCTGTCGTTCATGTCCATGCAGCGGTGGAAGTTCACCTTCTGAATGTCGAGCGCGTTGCCGCGGAAAATGTGGTTGTCTATCATGGCGCACAGCAGGTTGTTTGCCGAAGTTATGGCGTGCAGATCGCCCGTGAAATGGAGGTTGATATCCGCCATGGGCACTACCTGCGCGTATCCCCCGCCGGCTGCGCCCCCCTTTACGCCGAACACGGGACCCAAAGAGGGTTCCCTGAGGGCGAGGCAGACCTTTTTGCCGAGCCGCGCCATGCCGTCGGCAAGACCTATCGACACGGTGGTTTTGCCCTCGCCGCTCGCCGTGGGGTTGATGGCGGTAACGAGAATGAGCTTTGCTTTCGGATTGAATTTTTTAACGTTTATCTTTGCCTTGTACTTTCCGTAAAGTTCGAGATCGTCCTCCGAAAGCCCGAGCTTTTGCGCAATCTCCCGAATATCTTTTAACTTACAGCTCTCTGCTATTTCAATATCGCTAAGCATAGCAACCTCTTAAAATTATACTCCGCTAAGATTATATCACATATTTGACACAATTGTACATACTTTTGCTTAACTTTTTGGAAAATTATATAAAAATGTTTTTTGCCGCGAAGCGCAAGAGAGGCACCATTCGCTTGACTTGAACGGGGTTGTAATATAAAATGTTGCTATAATATTTTTGTGTGCACTTTTGCCAAGTGCGCCGAAGGAGTTTTTTATGGCTGAAAAGAAGAGAGCGGTGACGCAGGAGAAGCTGGTCGCCCTTTGCAAGAACAGGGGATTTATCTTTCCCGGAAGTGAAATTTACGGCGGACTCGCCAACACGTGGGACTATGGTCCTTTGGGCGTAGAGCTTAAAAACAACATAAAAAAGGCGTGGTGGAAAAAGTTCGTGACCGAAAACACCTACAACTGCGGCGTCGACTGCGCCATACTCATGAACACGAGGACGTGGAAGGCTTCGGGGCACCTCGGAGGATTTTCCGACCCCCTTATGGACTGCAAGAACTGCAAGACGAGGCACCGCGCCGACAACCTTGTTGAAGCTTACGTTGCCAAGCACAACATGGACGTAAAGGTCGAAGCCATGGACAACGACGCCTTGGAGGCGTTCATAAAGGAACATAACGTAGTCTGCCCCGTATGCGGCAAGAGCGACTTTACGCCCATAAGAAAGTTCAACCTCATGTTCAAGACCTTTCAGGGCGTTACCGAGGACAGCGTGAACACCGTTTACCTCCGCCCCGAGACGGCGCAGGGCATTTTTGTAAACTTCAAAAACGTGCAGCGTTCAACGAGAATGAGGGTGCCCTTCGGCATAGGGCAGATAGGCAAGTCGTTCAGAAACGAAATCACGCCGGGAAACTTTATATTCCGCGTGAGGGAGTTCGAGCAGATGGAGCTCGAGTTCTTCTGCAAGCCCGGCACCGACCTTGAATGGTTTTCCTACTGGAAGGAATACTGCCGCTCCTTCCTCCTCTCGCTCGGCATGAAGGAGGAAAATTTAAGGCTTCGCGACCACTCCCCCGAAGAGCTTGTGTTCTACTCCAAGGCGACTACCGACTTTGAGTATAACTTTGCCTTCGGCTGGGGCGAGTTGTGGGGCGTTGCCGACAGGACGGACTATGATTTGACCCAGCACCAGAACGAGAGCGGCGAGAGCATGGAGTACACCGACCCCGTAACCAACGAGAAGTATATTCCCTACGTTATAGAGCCCTCTTTAGGCGTCGAGAGAATGGTGCTCGCATACCTCACCGACGCATACGACGAGGAAGTTCTGGACGAGACCAAAAAGGACGTGAGAACCGTTCTGCACCTCCATCCCTTCCTCGCTCCCTACAAGGCGGCAATCCTGCCCCTGCAAAAGAACCTTTCCGAAAAGGCGGACGAGGTATATAAAAAGCTCGCCAAAAAATTCTGCGTGACGTACGACGTTACGGGTTCCATCGGCAAGCGCTACCGCAGGCAGGACGAGATAGGCACGCCCTTCTGCATTACCGTTGACTTTGACACGCTCGAGAACGACACCGTAACCGTGCGCGACCGCGACAGCATGGAGCAGATTCGCCTGCCCATATCCGAGCTTGAAAGCTATATCGAAAAGGCGATCGAATTTTAACGCAAGTTTCAATTGAAATTATAAAACTGTCCCTGATTGCCGCTGTTCGTTTTTTCTGTAAGCAAAGGCTATAACATAGGCTCAAGCAATAAAAACTACAAATAACACATAAAGCCTGCGGCGTTCCTCCGCAGGCTTTGGTTTTATTGTGGGTTATATGCCGCCGCATGTGGTTCCGCGGCTCAATTGAGAGCGAAGGGGAAATAATAGCGGCGCTTTTGTGAGATTTGCACCCTGCCGTTTAAAAGGTTAATAAGTTCGCCGTCGAAGGTCTGTTCGTCCCTCTCCCTCACGGCAACGGTGAAGGTGACGCCGCTGTCGTAGTTTACGGATATGACGTTGCAGTCCCTGCCGTCGAAGTACCGCCTTGCGAGCTCGGCGGTGGAATAGTCGACGGAGTACTCTCCCTCGGCGCACTGCTCATACGACACGATTTTTGCCGCCGCAAGATTTTCGGCAACGCTTCCGGAGTATGCGCGGACCAAGCCGCCTGCACCAAGTTTTACGCCGCCGAAGTAGCGCGTAACGACCACAGCCGTCTGCACGAGTTTTTTATTTTTGAGCACGTCGAGCATGGGCATTCCAGCCGTGCCCGAGGGTTCGCCGTCATCCGAAAATCGGAGGAAATTACCCTTTGCATCGCATATATATGCGTAGCAATTGTGGGTGGCATCCGAGAACTCCTTTGAAATTTTTGCAATAAAATCCCTTGCCTGCTCCTCCCCCTCGACGTGCGCGGAGTTGGTTATGAACTTGGATTTTTCGATAACTTTTAACGTGCGGCATTCGCCTTGGACGGAAAGATAGTTGGACATGGGGGTGGAATTCAGTTGAATTTTATTCTCACATGAACCTTTTTGCCCTTGTGGATGACGTCGCCGTCCGAAACGGGGGCGTTGATATCGGTGACTTTGGTATCGTTTAACGACACTCCGCCCTGGGCAATGAGCCTTCTCGCCTCGCCGTTGGAGGTGCAGATACCCGCCGCGACGAGCACGGGGATTATGTTTTTTGTCTCCACGGACAGCGTTTTTTCGGGAAGGTTTTCGCTATCGCCGCCGAACGCCGCCTTTGCCTGGGCCTGCGCGGCTTTGGCTTTCTCCTCGCCGTGCACGAGCTTTGTCAGTTCAAATGCGAGGATTTCCTTCTTTTCGTTTATGCGGGAGGGATCCCACTTCTCCATTTCTCCAATTTCCTCAAGGGAAATGAAGGTGAGCATCTTTATACACTTCATGACGTCGGCGTCGTCTATGTTGCGCCAGTACTGGTAGAAGTCGTAGGGCGAGGTCTTGTTTTCGTCCAGCCACACGGCGCCCTTTGCCGTCTTGCCCATCTTTTTGCCCTCGCTGTTGAGTAGCAGGGTTATGGTCATGGCATAGGCGTCCTTGCCCGTCTTTTTTCTTATGAGCTCGGTGCCCGCGAGCATGTTTGACCACTGGTCGTCGCCGCCGAACTGCATGTTGCAGCCGTAGTGCTCGCTCAAGTACCAGAAGTCGTACGCCTGCATTATCATATAGTTGAACTCGAGGAAGGAGAGCCCCTTTTCCATGCGCTGTTTGTAGCACTCGGCGCGGAGCATGTTGTTTACCGTAAAGCATGCGCCGACCTCCCTTAAGAGTTCGACATAGTTGAGTTTTAAAAGCCAGTCGGCGTTGTTGACCATGACGGCTTTGTCCTCGCCGAACTCGATAAAGCGCTCCATCTGCTTTTTGAAACATTCGCAGTTGTGGTTGATGGTTTCGTCGGTCATCATGGTGCGCATGTCCGTTCTGCCCGAGGGGTCGCCTATGTGACCCGTGCCGCCGCCCACTAAAACCACGGGCTTGTTGCCCGCCATCTGCAACCTCTTCATAAGGCATAAAGCCATGAAGTGCCCGACGTGCAGGCTGTCGGCGGTGGGGTCGAAGCCAATATAAAAGCGTGCGCCGCCGTTGTTGATAAGCTCGCGTATCTCCTCTTCGTCGGTGACCTGTGCAATGAGCCCGCGGGCGCGGAGTTCTTCATAAATTCCCATAATATTTTCCTCGTAAATAAAATTAAAAGCGGCATACCCGCAGGTAAACCGCCCCATACAGCCAAGTTAATTTACCCGCGACAAAACGCGCATTACCATTTGAGCAATACGTTTTCGCGGTAATAGAGATGTGCAAATTTCAAGCCTGTCATATAAAAATTATAACACGCGACAGAGGCACTGTCAAGTTATTAAAGTAAGAAATAAAGGGGCGCCTTTAAAGGAAATCTTCGGCGGAGAGCTGTTCGCGAGCCTTTTGTATAGCCTTTTTTTCTATGCGGGATATGTACGAACGGGATATGCCCAGCCGCTTTGCTACCTCCCTCTGCGGCAGGGGAACTCCGTCCTCCAGCCCGTAGCGCAGGGTAATTATGGTGTACTCGCGCATGTTTAAAACGCCCTTTAAGAGCTTTATGAACTTTTCGCGGCGTATGGAGTGCTCGACCTGGGAAAAGACTGACTCCTCCTCAGCCACCACGTCCATTATGGTCAGTTCGTTGCCGTCCTTGTCGAACCCGACGGGGTCGGAGAGCGAAAGGGTGTTCTTGTGCTTTTTGCCCGCGCGGAGGAGCATTAATATTTCGTTTTCTATACAGCGGGCGGTGTAGGTGGCGAGCGCCGTGCCCTTGCCCTCCTGATAGGTATTGATTGCCTTTATGAGCCCTATGGAGCCGACAGACATAAGATCGTCGTTTTCGGCGGCACCCGAGTACTTTTTTACGATATGGGCAACCAGCCGCATGTTGTGGCGGACGAGAATGTTTTTCGCCTCGGCGTTGCCCGCGCGGGCTAAAGCGAGGTATTTTTTCTCCTCCTCGGGCGGCAGGGGTTTGGGGAATGAACCCTTGCCCTGCACGGCGCCCGTGAGAACGAAAATTTTGGAGAACAGCAGACCTAATACGTCAAAAATCATCTATTAAACCTCATTTTCAATCAGTTTAATAGCATATGAAATTGTAGGGTTGTACTATTCTTCATTAACAATCCCCGCTGCCGCAACGGGGATTGTTAATGAATTGCAGGCTCCGCCTGCATTGTGGTGAGATACTGTGCGACTGCGCCGCGGAAACAATCCCTCAGTCTCCCTACGGTCGACAGCTCCCTTTACACAAGGGAGCCTTTTGGATTTATCATTACCGAGGCAAAGCAAAGAGATCCTTCGGCAGGCTCAGGATGACAATGGCGGTCGACTGAGGACTCCCTTTACACAATGGGGCTCAAGCGGGGATTACATGCCTAAGAATTCGACACCCTTGAGCATGACGTCGTTTACAAGGTCGTTGGTCAGGGAGTAAAAGACGATTTTGCCGCGGCGGGTGCACTTGACTATGCCGAGGTTTTTTAAGAGCCTGAGCTGGTGCGAAACTGTCGTCTGGTTTATGGAGAGCACGCGCGAAAGGTCGGTTACGCACATTTCGGATATGGCGAGGGCGGAGAGCATTCTTACCCGCGTGGGGTCGGCGAAGATTGAAAAGAACATGACGACGGAGTCGAGCACGTCGCCTTCGGGCACGTATTCCCGCACGAGGTCTGCCGTGCGCCTGTCTAAAAGCATCATTTCCTGCATAATATCACCTCACAAAAAAATTAACCTAAACTTAATGCTTAGGTTAATTATAAGTACATATGAAAAGGTGTGAATGCATTTATTTTGACGGAATAAATTTTTTAATGTCTTATTTGTTCTCTATGCCCGTCACCTTGTAGCCCGCGTCCTCGACGACTTTTTTGATCTCCTCATCCGAAACTTCCTCGCGGCTGCGGACTACGGCGCAGTTCTTTTTAAGTTTTACGTCGCACGACACAACATTGTGTACGGCGGAGAGAGCCTTTTCGACGCGGTTTGCGCAGTGCTCGCAGCACATGCCTTCTATTGAAATAATCTTTTTCATACTATCTTCCTTTTGATTTATTTTATTTTCCTGAAACGACCCGACCTGTCCGGCGGGTTTTTTCAGATTTTTATTTTTGTAAAGAAGCAGCCTCAATGCATTGCCCACGACGAAGAGCGAGGACAGCGACATGCAGGCGGCGGCTATCATGGGATTGAACGTAAAGCCGAGAGCCGAAAAACAGCCCGCGGCGACGGGAATCATTACGATATTATAGATAAACGCCCAGAAGAGATTTTCCTTTATATTGCGCACGGTGGCTTTGCTTAAATCGAATGCGGTATCGAGCGTTTTTATATCGTCCGAGACGAGCACGACGCCCGCGGAGTCGATGGCGACGTCCGTGCCCGAACCTATGGCTATGCCGACGTCTGCCTGCTTTAAGGCGGGGGAATCGTTTATGCCGTCGCCCACCATGGCAACGACCCCGCCCACCTGCTGAACGTTGGATACAGCCTTTAGCTTATCTTCCGGCATGACCTCGGCGACGAACTCTTCAATCCCCACGCTGTCCGCAACCGCCTTTGCGCAGGTGGAGTTGTCGCCCGTGAGCATTGCCACGCGCATGCCGCGCTTTTTGAGGAGGGAAACCGTCTGCTTTGCGCCCTCCTTTAAACTATCCGAAACGGCTATGAGTGCGACCGCCTTTCCGTTTTCCGCAAGGTATAAAACGGTCTTGCCCTGCGAGGCGAGCTCGTCGGCTTTTTTGGAGATTGGTGCAGGAATATGTGCCGACGAAAGCAATTTTGCATTGCCCAAAAGGTAAGCCTTTCCGCCGCTTTCCGCCTTGGCGCCGCGCCCGACGATATATTCGAAATTTGTTACTTCAAAGCTTTTGGGGTGGTAGTCGACAACGCACTTTGCGAGGGGGTGATTGGAGTGCTTTTCTATGCCAGAGGCGATTGACAAAATCTCCTCTTCGTCTCTGCCGAAGGTTTCGACGTCGCACACGGAGGGTTTGCCGACGGTGAGCGTTGCCGTTTTATCGAGCAGCACGCAGTTAACCGTGGACAGCCTTTGGAGATTTTCCGCATCCTTATAGAGCACCCCGAGGGAGGCGCCCTTGCCGGTAGCCGTCATGATTGCGACGGGGGTTGCAAGCCCGAGCGCGCACGGGCAGGAGATTACGAGCACGGATATGGCGTAGGTTACGCTGTGTTCGGGCACGAACCCGCCGTACATATTTACGTCTATCAGCAGCCACACGATAAAGGTTATGAGGGCGATTGCCACGACGGCTGGGACGAATATGCCCGCGATTTTATCGGCAAGCTTCTGAATTGGCGCCTTTGAAGCGCCAGCCTCCCTGACCATTTTGACAATCTTTGAAAGGGTGGTGTCTCCCCCCACCTTTGCCGCCTTTACCTTGATTACGCCGTTTTTGTTGAGCGCGGCGGTCGTGACAAAGTCGCCGACGGAAACCTCGACGGGCAGACTTTCGCCCGTGATTGCCGATTTATCTATAAAGGACGAGCCCTCAATAACCGTTCCGTCGACGGGGACATAGTCGCCCTGGCGGACGATTACCACGTCGCCCACCCTGACCTGCGAAACGGGCAGGGTGACAAGTTCGCCATCTTTTTCGACGGTTACAGAGTCGGGGGCGAGCTTTAAAAGTTTTTCTATCTCGTCGCCCGTCTTGCGCTTTGCCTTTTCTTCGAGCCACTTGCCGACGTCGACGAGAGCTAAAATCATGGCTGCGCTCTCGAAGTGCAGGTTCATCGCGTTGTGGTGCGCGTCGATTCCGAGGAATATCAGAACGGTGAGCGCGATTGAATAGGCAAAGGACACTCCCGAGCCGAGCGCGACGAGCGTATCCATGTTGGGCACTCTTTTGACAAGCGCCACGAACCCGCGCGAAAAGTACTGATAGTTGACGCCGATTACGACTGCCGCCAGTATGAGCTGGTAGAGCGCAAACCACCTTTCGTTGCCAAGTTCGGGATTCAAAAAGGCGGGCACGGGGGCGCCCCACATGTGACCCATCGAAACATACATGAGGGGCACGAGCACAACGACGGAGATTATGAACTTTATAAACAGCACCCTGTCGGTGCGCACTTCTTTGGGTTTGGGTGCGTTCTGTTCGGTGTAAACTCCGTAGCCGAGGTCGCGGACGACGCAAAAAATCTGCTCCTCCGAAACCACGCTCTCGTCATAGTCTACCTTCATGGACTTGCCCATGAGGGAAACTTCGACCGAGTTGACTCCCTCCATTTTGCCGACGGCACGTTCGATGCCCGAGGAACATGCCGAGCACGTCATGCCGGTTACAACGTAATTTTCTACCATAAAATATCCTTAAATATTTACTGCGGTATAATTATAGCCCATACAGGGCGCGTTGTCAAGTTAATTCCTATACAATTAATAGGAATTACGCCGGGATTGCAAAAACGCAAAACAGGCGGCGCGAAAAATGCGCCGCCTTTTTTAGTTTGCGGGGTTTAAATTAGTTTTTGCTGTCCTGCTTTACCACTTCTTCCTTGTCGTAGTAGCCGCAGTTTGCGCAAACCCTGTGAGCCTGCATCTTTTCGTGGCAATGGGGGCACTCGACAAGCGTAGGCGCCGTTGCCTTGTAGTTTGCAAACCTTGAATTTGTTCTGCTCTTGGACTGTTTTCCCTTGGGTACTGCCATTTTTATCTACCTCTCTTGACTCAATTTTGTGTATTTTCGGTTGAGGACGCGCATGCTTTGCAGAGCAAAACCTCGGGCTGGCTGAAAACGAACGCGTCGTTTACGCAGGCTTTGAGGTCTATGCGCGTGCCGTCGTAATAATAATTGTCCGAATCGTCCTTTTCGGGAACAAAGACCGCGTCGTAGGAAAAGTTGACCTCCGTCTCCGCCGGTTCGAGACAGTACGAACACTGCCCCTTTAACCTGTAGAAAATAGTGAGGTTTACGTCTACGCTGTCGTCGTCGTAAATTACGTATCTGCCCGTAACGTGGATATCCCCCTCCGCCTCCGCAAGGGGAAGGACGAGTTTATCCGCGGGGACAGGCATATCGAAGCTGAATCCGCCGTCATATTCGCCGCGGGCGATTAGCCTTTTTACTTCAATAATCATACCCGAATTGACTTACCAATTATATTATAACAAACTTTCTTTGTCAACTTATTTTGTGCGTTCAGGGTTAAAAGTAAATAATTTTTTGAAGCGTACCAAAAGAATGCGGCGGACGATAATCCGCCGCACAAATTTTTTTGAAAGATTAAACGAGAGCTAAGGTTTCGCGGGCGATTACGAGCTCTTCGTTGGTGGGGATTACAAGCACCTTGACCTTGGAATCCTTGGCGGAAATTTCGCGGACGGCGCCGGTGTTCTTGCCGTTGTTGAGTTCTTTATCGAGCTTTACGCCGAGGAACTCGAGCCCTTCGCACACGCCTTCGCGGACGACGGGGGTATTTTCGCCGATGCCTGCCGTGAATACTATGCAGTCGAGCCCGCCCATGGCTGCGGCATAGGAGCCGACAAATTTTTTGGTCTGGTATGCGAACATATCGAGGGCGAGCTTGCAGCGCTCATTGCCGCTCTCTGCGCCGGCGATTAAATCGCGGAAGTCGGAAGAGACGCCCGAAACACCCAGCACGCCGCATTCCTTGTTGAGGTATGTGACCATACGGGCGGCGTCGTAGCCCTTCTTACGGGCGAGGAACTCGACGGCGGAAGCGTCGATGCAGCCCGAGCGCGTGCCCATTAAAACGCCGTCCAGCGGAGTGAAGCCCATCGACGTATCTACGCAGACGCCGCCGTCCACCGCCGAGATGGACGAGCCGTTGCCGAGGTGGCAGGTTACGGTTTTAAGTTCCTTGATATCCCTGCCGAGATATTTTGCCGCCTCCTGCGAGACGAACTTATGCGAAGTGCCGTGAGCGCCGTATTTGCGGACGCTGTATGCTTTGTAATCTTCGTACTTGATGCCGTACATGAATGCCTTGGGGGGCATTGTCTGGTGGAAGGACGTATCGAATACGAGCACCATGGGGGTATGGGGCATGACCTCTATGCAAGCCTTTACGCCCGTTGCAGCCGCAGGGTTGTGAAGGGGACCGAGTTCAAAAGTCTTTTCGAGCGTTTTAAGCACTTCGCCGTCTACAAGGGTGGGCTTTTTGAAGTATTCGCCCGAGGCGACTACGCGGTGACCTACGGCGCCGATTTCTTCCATAGACTTGATTACGCCGATTTCTCCGTCGGTTAATGCGTGAAGCACAAGCTCGATTGCCTCTTTATGGTCGGGCATGTCCTGTTCGTAAACCTTTTCGTGCCCGTTGCCCTTTGCCTTTAACACAGAGCCGGGGATGCCTATTCTCTCCACGTTGCCCTTGGCGATTACGCCTTCGGTCTCCATATCGATGAGCTGATATTTGAGCGAGGAGCTGCCCGCGTTGACTACAAGAATTTTCATGTTATGATACCTTAATTCCTAATTTATTAATAATGAAATGCAGTAAGTTGTTTGTAAAGCGAATAAATGCGGAGCGTATATCCGTTTTATTCTGCCTGGAGAGCGGTGACGGCTACGGTTGCCACGATATCTTCGACGTTGCAGCCGCGGGAGAGGTCGTTCAGGGGCTTTGCAAAGCCCTGGCATACGGGACCGATTGCCATGTAGCCGCCGAAGCGCTGGGCGATTTTATAGCCGATGTTGCCCGCGTTGATGTTGGGGAAAATGAATACGTTTGCACGACCCGCAACGGTTGAACCGGGAGCCTTGAGCTGACCGACTTCGGGAGCGACGGCTGCGTCGAACTGGAATTCGCCGTCGAGCGCGAGATCGGGAGCCATTTGCTTTGCAAGCGCGGTGGCTTCCTGTACCTTGGGTACGGACTTGAAGAATTTATCGTCGTTGCCGCTGCCCTTTGTGGAGAAGGAAAGCATTGCAACCCTGGGTTCTATGCCTGCGATGGTTTTTGCCGTCTTTGCGGAAGAGATTGCGATATCGGCGAGCTGTTCTGCCGTCGGTTCGATATTGATTGCGCAGTCTGCAAATACGGCTACTCCGTCGGGATTGTAGGGGTTTTTGGAACCTTCGGGAGCAATCATTATAAAGCAGCTGGAGACCGTTTTGATGCCGGGAGCCGTTTTTACTACCTGGAGACCGGGGCGGAGAGTGTTTGCAGTCGAATGGCAGGCACCCGAGACGTAACCGTCGACGTCGCCCGCTTTGAGCATGAGCGCACCGAACATAGTTCTGTCCTTTGCCTGCTTTGCAGCCTCTTCCTCCGTCATGCCCTTTGCCTTTCTTGCCTCGTACAAAATTTTAGCGTACTCAGCCGTCTTGTCGGAGGTCAGGGGATCGATTAAGGTTATGCCCGTAAGGTCAACTTCGGGGGCGACCTTTTTGCACTCCTCTTCATTGCCGATAAGCACGATTTTTGCAATACCCTGCTTTGTAATTTCGGCAGCCGCCTGAATGACGCGCTTGTCCTCACCCTCGCAGAGGACTATCGTTTTGCCCAGTTTTGCAGCTTTTGCCTTGATTTCATCAAGTAACGACATATCAAATTCTCCTTAAAACACTTTATTTGTCAGCCGCTTTGGTGTATAATATTTGCGGCGACTCAATTCAACGTTAATATTATATAATAAATTTTTTGAGTTGTAAAGGCAAAAATGAAAATTTGTGCAATTATTTGTGAACTAAACCCACTGCACAACGGACACAGGCATCTTTTCGACGCCGTTAGGGCAAGCGGAAAATTCGACGGAGTGCTGTGCATAATGAGCGGGCACTTTACCCAGAGGGGCGACAGGGCGGTGTGCGACAAATTTACGCGCGCAAAACACGCCGTTCTTGTAGGCGCCGACGGCGTTATAGAGTTGCCAGCGCCCTTTGCCGTTGCGCCTGCGCCTGTATTTGCGGAGGGTGCGGTTAAAATAGTTGCTTCCGTACCCGGCGTGTGCGCCCTCGCCTTCGGATGCGAGCAGGAACTGGACTTTAAAACAATCGCAAAAGCCGCCCTCGGCGAGGACGGGCAGTTCAGGGAGATTTTAAAGGACAATCTTGCCGCGGGGGAGAGCTACGCAAAGAGTTACTCCGCCGCACTGAAAAAAGCTTGCGGAGCGCAGATATGCGAGCCCAACAACATACTCGCCCTCGAGTACGCAAAGGCGATTTTAAAATACCGCCCAGGGCTTGAAATACTGCCCGTCAAAAGGCAGGGTTCGGGGTACAACGAGGTTGAATTGGGCGGCACATATGCCTCGGCAAGCGCGATAAGGGAGCATATGGACGACGAGAGAATAAGAGACTATGTGCCTCCTTTCGTTTACACCGACCTGAGCGCGGACGACGGTTCCGGAAAAAAATGGCAGGGCATTTTAAAATACGCGCTCGCTACGGCGGCTTCGGAGGAACTTGCAGCCGTTTACGGGGGCGGCGAGGGCGTTGCCAACAAGCTTAAAACTTTGGAGAGGCTGCCGCTTGATGAGATTATACAAAAATCTGTTTCGAAGCGCTACCCCGCGGGAAGGATAAAGCGGGCGCTGACAGACAACGCGTTGGGATTCACAGCCGCGCAAACAAACGGATTGCTTGAAGGCGCGGGATATATAAAACCCTTAGCCGTCCGTGCGAGCGTAGCGGACGAACTTTTGAAGGAGCTTTCCCTCTCCCCCTTTCCCCTGATAATTACGGGGAGCGATATAAACAAACTTTCGGGCGACAACCTTGAACTTTACAATCTTTCGCGCAGGGCGGACGATATATGGTGCGCAGCTGCCGACCGCGACATATACGACTACACTATTCTTAAAATATAAAAATCTCTCCCCGTTCAAAAAGGGGAGAGATTTTTTTAGGAGATTTGCGCTCTGATTCTGCCGAGGGCGGATTTTTCGAGGCGGGAGACCTGAGCCTGCGAAATGCCCACCTCAGAGGAAATTTCCGTCTGCGTTTTGCCCTCGAAATATCTTAAAAGAATGATGGATTTTTCCCGCTCGTCGAGCTTGGAAATGGCTTCGTACAGGGCTGCGTTCTCCGTCCAGACCTCATCGTTGTTCTTTTTATCGTAGATCTGGTCGACGAGGAGAAGTTCGTCGCCCGACTTGTTGTATACGGGGTCGTACAGGGATACGGGGTCGGAAATTGCGTCGAGAGCGTAGGCAACTTCGGAGACGGCTATATCCATCGCTTTGGCGATTTTGTCGTACGTAACGTCGTCGTCATCTGCCTCTAACTCTTCGCGCACTTTTAAGATACGATAGGCAGTATCCCTTATCGAACGCGAAACCCTTAAGGAGTTCCCGTCCCTTAAAAAGCGCTTTATTTCCCCCGTTATGAGGGGGACGGCATAGGTGGAAAAGCGCACGCCGTAACTTAAATCGAAATTGCTTACCGCCTTTATGAGCCCCACGCAGCCAGCCTGAAAGACGTCGTCGGCATTGGCGTTCTTTGCCCAGAAGCGGCGCACTATGGAGAGCACGAGGCGCATATTGCCGACGATGAACTTTTCGCGCGCTTCCTCGTCGCCCTCCTTTATTTTTTTGAGCAACTCCTCCTGTTCCGCCTGCGAAAGCTTAGGCAGCCCCGACGTATCGACGCCGCAAATTACAACTTTTGAAAGCATGTGCGTAACCTCCTTTATGTAAAAACTTTACGGGTTACGCATTCGGCGGCTGAAAATTTTTAAATCTTTTTGGATATGTCCTTTTTAAGCTTAATTATAATCTTTTTTTCGAGACGGGATATGTAGCTTTGGGAGATGCCGAGCACGTCTGCCACGTCCTTCTGGGTCATTTCCTCGCCGCCGTCCAGCCCGAAGCGCATGCGCATTATCTGCTGTTCGCGCGGCGAAAGACGGGAGAGCGAAGCCTTTAACAGCTCCCTCTCCACCCCCCCTTCGATATCCGAATACACGGCGTCCGCGTCGGTGCCCATGACATCGGAGAGGAGAAGTTCGTTGCCCTCCCAGTCGGTGTTCAAAGGTTCGTCGAAGGATATCTCCTGCCGGAGCCTCGACATGCGGCGAAGGTACATGAGTATTTCGTTTTCTATGCAGCGCGAGGCGTAGGTTGCGAGCTTGATATTCTTTTCCGACCTGAAGGAATTTATCGCCTTTATCAGTCCGATTGTACCCACCGATACGAGGTCGTCGCCGTCGACGCCCGAGCCTTCGAACTTTTTGGCTATGTATACGACAAGCCGCAGGTTGTGCTCGACGAGTTCGTTCCGCGCGGACGGAGAGCCGCCTTCAAGAAGTTCGATTGCCTCCTTCTCCTCCTCCCCCGAGAGGGGCAGCGGAAGCGCTTCGGTGCCGCAGATATAGTCGAGCGTGTTTTTGGGAAAGATTGAGTTTAAGATTTTTTTTAAAAAGTTGAGCATTTTACGCCTCCGCAAGGTATGGATGGAGCACGGCTACGCCGCTGCCGCTCTGCGTTACGCAGAAGAGCACGCCCCTGTGAGTGGTGACTTTTTCGCCTTGGTGGATTTCAACTTTTTCAGCCGTGAACAGCGGAAGTTTACCCTTCCCTGAGACAGTATGTACGGATACGAAAGTTTTTATGCGCGAGACATCCGTGAGCCGCGAGGCAAACTCTTCGGGAAGAACGCTTACGGGCGAGCCGCGAAAGAAAACTTTGTTGCCGCTGTCGAAGAAAGCTTTGACGGTTATTTGCGATTGCCCCGCATATATGCGGCAGTCAACTTGCGTTCTGATATTTTTTGAAAGGAACTTCGAAAAAAACTTTTTTGCCGCGGCAACAAGCATGATGGCGCAAAACAGGGGAATGCCGACGGGCACGGAGGAGAGAATTACGCCTCCGCCCTCCGAGTACGCAATCCCCGCGAGGGAAAACACTGCTATAAGTCCGCCACCGAGCACAAATGTAAAGACAAAAAATGCCGCGGTGAATTTTATATATCGGGAAAGGCGCGGAAACCTGCCCGCCGCAAGGCAGAGAACGCCGCCCGAAAGGAGCTTTACGGCTATTGCCGCCGCGCCGTTTAAATTAAAGAGGGGAAAGAGCACCGCAAACGCCGCGCCGAGCGCCGAGGCAATACATAGCCTGCCGTATCCGGCGGCGTTTTTGGTTATTTTCTTCGCGGCGTACAGCAGACAGAAGTCCATGCAGAAATTTTCGGCAAGGGCATACTCAACGTAAACTTCCATTGCGAGTAAATTATATAACCTAATATATGTCCCGAAATGTAAAAATACGACGCTTTTTGCAAAAAAGCGTCGCATACCGTTTACCGCATCTATGGAACTTTAAAAATTTAACCCGTTTAAAATTTCCTCTATCTCCCCCCTGTCCGCGCATCTGAACAGCTTCATTTTAATCGCCGAGGCTCCGGGCATGCCCTTTATGTAGAAAGCCAGCATCTTGCGCATGTATACGGTGGCGAAGCGTTCGCCGAAGAGGGAAAAAGTATCGCCTATCTGTTTTTTTATGACCGCCTTTTTATCGGGAACGGGCGTACCTGAAAGGGCGCAGAATATGAACGGGTCGTACATGGCTGCTCTCGCCACGGCTATGCCGTCGGCGCCCGTTTTGTCCATGAGACCGTCGGCGTCGGCAACAGAAAACACGCCGCCATTGGCAATTACGGGTATGGAGACCGCCGCCTTTGCCGAGGCAATCTGGTCGAAGTCGACGGGACCGGAGTAGATTTTATCGCGCGTTCTGCCGTGGATGGTGATAAGTGATGCACCCGCATCCTGCATGGCGAGGGCGAAGTCACGGGTGACGAGGTGATTTTTGTCAACGCCCGTGCGGAATTTTACGGTGACCGGCTTACCGCACTTTGCAACCTCCCCAACAATCCGCGAAGCCAGCGGGATATCCTGAAGAAGCGCCGAGCCTTCGCCGTTTTTGAAAATTTTGGGGACGGGACAGCCCATGTTTATATCTATTATATCGTAGCCCGAAAGCTCGTCGCTCTCCGCCGCTTTGCGCATGAAATACGGGTCGCTGCCGAAGAGCTGAACGGCGTTGAGTCCCGCATATTCGGGGGGCAATTGCAAAAGTTCCTTTGTGTTCTTACTGTCATAGCACAGCCCCTTGGCGCTTACCATTTCGGTAAAAGTGAGACCTGCGCCGAGGGAAAAACACATGCTCCTGAACACGCAGTTGGTGTACCCCGCGAGCGGCGCGAGAAAGATATTGTTTTCGGTATGTAGTTTACCTATGTTAATTTTCTTTAACTGCATTTTTTGCCTGCAACCAGTACCAGTCGTATTCCTCCGAGCAGAGGTCGTTGAGCTTTTTTCCGTCTGCCGTTGCAATTTTTTCGAAGGCTTCGAACCGCTTTATGAACTTGTCGGTAGCTGCGGCGAGAGCCTCTTCGCAGTCCACCCCCGCGAGGCGGCAGGTGTTTACCGCAGCCAAAAGCAGGTCGCCCGACTCTTCGAACACGCCCTCTCTATCCTCTGCCTGAAGGGCTTTTAAAAGTTCTATTGCCTCCTCGCCCAGCTTTTCGGAGGCAGATATGGGGGAGAGAAAGTCCATTCCGCTCTTTGCGGCGCGTTTGCCCACCTTTTGCGCCCGCATGCATGCGGGGAAGTTTACAGGCACCGCCTTTAAACTTTCGGTGAAGGTCGTCTGATGCTTTTCCTCCATTTTGTTCTTTTCCCAAACGGAGAGGGCGCTATTTTCGTCCGAAGCTTTATCCGAACCGAATATGTGCGAGTGGCGGAATATAAGCTTTTTGACCACCCTCGTGAGCGCGTCGGAGCCGGTAAAGGCACCCTGTTCCTCCTTTAACACGGAGTGGAACGCCGCCTGAAGAAGAACGTCGCCGCACTCCTCCTCTATTCCGTCGTCGTCGCCGCGGTTGATCGCGTCGACAAGCTCGTAGGCTTCCTCAATCATGTTCTGCTTTATGGAGGCGTTTGTCTGCGCCCTGTCCCACGGGCAGCCGCCGGGGGCGCGGAGAAGTTTTATTATATGTTCGAGGTCGGCGTAGTCGTAGCGCTCCTTCTTTAAAAATTCCCCCTCCTCAACGGCTACCGCGCAGGAGGCGTCGTATTCCTTAAAGCGGTCGATTTCGTAAATTTTAATCTTTTTTGCGCCCGAAGAATTTACAAACGTGCATAAGGTCTCTTCACCGAAGAGGTCCGAAAGCTTTTGCTTGACGAGAGTTGAAAGATAGTAATCGTCCATATCGTAAATAATCGCGGCGGGCGTGCTCTTCAAAGAGGAGATATCGTAGGCGGAAAGGGTGGTTATGCACGAGCTTTTAAGGCGAGCGCAAGTTTTTATCTGCGAAATTTTTGAAACGCCCTCGAAAACTTCAACGTCCCTGCACTTGGAAAGAATGATTTTGCAGCCCTCGTCCTCGCTGACGGCGCCGTCAACGCAATATACTACGGGGGTAATTTTGCTTTGGGCGATGACGCGCGAGGCTAAATTTTTATTGAGCGTGTCGAAGTTGCGCGAGCGGGAATATACCTCGTCGAGGTATTCGACGTCGTAGCCCGAAAGCTGCATGTATGCCTCGCCGCGGGAGGTACGCGCCATTATTTTCTGCGCGGAGGACAGCGCCTGCTCAGCCGAGTGCGTCAACTGTCCTTGCTTTGTTCCTAAACCTATGAGGGTAATTTTCATTTTCTTCTCCTTTTACCCTATAAATATACCACAGATTGAGCAAAACCGCAACCAAATAGCAGACGTTGTAAGAGATTGCGACAGCCACCGTGCCGAGAGCGGTAAAGCGGACGAGAAGTGCGGAAAGGGCTACGCGCAGAATGGAAGCCAACCACTGCGTTTTTGTGGAACAGACGGGCTTGCCGAGCGCCGTAAGGCAGGAGGACGAGGTCTGCACGAGAGAGGAAGTGACGGCGTTCACCGCCATAACCTTTACAAGCAGCACGAGCAGGTCTTTTTCGGCTTGGGGAAGGGAGGAAAATATTAACTGCGCCGCAAGCGGAGAAAAGATAAACAGCGCCGCGGCGCAGGGAACGGCTACCGCCGCGGTTAATATGAGCGCCCGCGCACACTGCCTTTTTGCCTCGTGCATGCAGGCGGAGCGGGCGAGAGGAGAAATTTTGGGTACCCCCGCCGCGGCAAGCCCGTATGTGAGGGAGACGGGGAGATTGATAAGCGTTACCGCGCAACCCGAAAACACGCCCCAGAGCGCGGTTGCATCGGCTGAATTCATGCGCAAAAGCCACACCACGACGGTGCTTTCGGCAAGCTGGCTTAAGGGAAGCGCCGCGGCGGTGAGCGTGAGAGGTATTGTGTATTTCAAAATTGCCTTATAGTCGTTAAACGGGGCATAGTACAGGGGCAACGGACGCTTGGGAGTGGTTTTATAGAGGTACAGGGAATACAGGGCAGCCACGCATTCGGAAATTGTTACGGCAAATATCGCCGCCCGGACCCCGCGCGTTCCGCCGCCCGCGAAGGACAACAGAACCAGGCTGAGCGCGACCTTTACGGACTGTTCCAAAACCTCGGTCACGGCTGTGGGAGACATGTTTCCGCGCCCCTGAAAAAAGCCCCTTACGACGGAGAGGATTGAGACAAAGAATACCGAGGGAGCCAAAAGCAGGCATAGATCGGATATTTGCTCCTCCCCCTGCGCGAGCGCGAGCGGACCCGACAAAAAACACATGACCGCCGAGCCCAGCAAACCTATTGCAAAGTATAGCCTGAAAGCCGACTTTTCGGCATGCGGACACTGCCCCGAGGAGATTATACGGGCTATCCCCGAAGGTATTCCGCTTGCCGAAATTGTGAGAAGCATGCAGTAGAGCGGAAAAACGAGCTGATATAGCCCCATGCCCCCGCTGCCCAGATATTTTAAAAGAGGTATGCGGTAGAGCGCGCCGATGAGCTTGGAAATAAATCCGCCGAGCGAAATTATGAATGCGCCCTTTAAAAAATTATCCCTCATTCAAACTGCCCGGCTAAAATGTTCGCCGAAAGCCGCGCAAGCTTTAACACGGAGCCGTCCATCTTTACTCCCTGTTCGAAGGACAATAAAATTACCGAACCCAGACAGTCGCCGCCGCTGACGATTGGTATTATCACCTCGGAGGTTACTGCCGACGGCTCGCCTTCGGTTATGGGGATTATATCGCCGCCCTCCGCAGAATTTGCCACATAACTTTTGCGCTCGGACAAAAGATTTTCAACTTTTTCGGAAATTGCCTTTCCGATATACCCCTTTCTGCCGCTGCCCGAGGCGCAGATTATGCGGTCGGTATCGCATATGAGGGCGAGATGTCCGCAGATATCGTTCAGACTCTTCGCCGTGCCGCAGGAAAATTGGTTGAGCGCCGCGATGGGCGAATATTTTTTGAGCATCAGCTCGTCGCGGTCGGTGAATATCTCGAGCGGATCGCCCGACTTCAGCCTTAAGGTTGACCGTATTTCCTTTGGAATTACCACCCTTCCGAGTTCGTCTATTCTTCTTACAATGCCTGTCGCCTTCATAAATTTCTCCTTTTTTGCCTTAGAATAAGTATGGGAAAAAGGACGGGGAATATGCGGCGGAGGAGCAAAAAATTACTGTATTAATTGTACCGCGTGTACTTACTGTACCATGTAAATCTGAACATGTGAACACGCGTAAGGAATTTAAGGATTGCGCTTTAAACGCCGTGAGACAGAGTAAAATACAATTTAAGGCAAGCCCCTTAATTACTTGAAAAATCCCATATTTCAGCTATGTTAAACTAAAATATGGGAATTTCAAGCAATCTTGTATTGTATTAATTGTATTATCTGTTTTAACTGTGGTATAAATTATACGGCGGTAAGCTCGCCCGGAAGGTTAATTATACTCATTCGCGTTAAAGCCGCATATGAATATCTCTGCCCCTGCGCAAGGGTGGTTGTTGCACTCGTTATAGAGACGCTTTGCGAGCCCGCGGAGACTGTTATCGACCATTGGCTTTCGGGGGAGATATAGTAGCTTTGTGTAACAATCCCATACGAGCTCTGAAGAAAATACTGCAAGGGGGTATCAAGGACAAATAAAATATCATTTATTGTGCTTAAATCATTTAGCGTGACATCCAAAACCGCCTTCTCCTCCCAGCGGGCATAGAGAACAATTTGGGTTGCGCTTTCAAAGGAAGCTAAATTTTCTACCCTCTCCCCTCCCGACTGTGAGGTATACCAGCCGCCGAAGTAGTAGGGCTTGGCGGCGTCGCCGTCGTAGACGGACATATTCTCTTCGGGGAGAACGTAAGAGGACAGTCTATCTTGGGAAATGCTTGCCTGCGGCTGGGAAAGCAGGGAATAGTCTTCGAAGTCGGTATCATTTATAAACGTGACGGTTATAAACCCTTCCTCTCCGGCAGGGATATAGTTAAAGCCTACCTCCCGGGTATCTTCGATATGCCAGCTTGCGTAAGCCGTTGCAATTGTTCCCGCGCACAGAGCGGCGCAGACAATGACAGAAAGCACGGCGATTAACTTTTTCATCTCTGCGTCCTCCTCGGTATTTTCTTTATTGTACCTTAAATGTGAGGCGATTTCAAGAGATTTTGCATAAAATGTACGCCCGTATTTACGATGCAAAGCAATAAAATGGGTTGACAACGGCGCCTGCCTTTGATAAAATATCAGTGTTATGCAGAGATGGCGGAGTGGTCGAACGCGGCGGTCTTGAAAACCGTTGATGGGAAACTATCCGGGGGTTCGAATCCCTCTCTCTGCGCCACACAAAAAGGCACCCCGTGAGGGGTGCCTTTTTGTGTGAAGTTGAGAGGGTAAAAAGAAACCCCAGCGGTTCGCACAGGCGCGAAGCGCCGACCCGCCGCGCACGCGGCGGCATATCGCTCGAAGCCAAACAAATTTAATCCGAACCTCATATCGGAGCGTTCGGAGTATTTCTTTTTTTAAAACCTATATAGGTGACTTAATTGCTTTGCTATGCTATAATGGTTACATGAATATAAAAGCGGCTGTAAAATATCTTATAATCACGTTTGCAATAACGTACGCCTGTTGGTGGGGCGTAGCTGCACTTGTTGCATATACTGATTTTGTATATGGCGACATATTGCCGACAATTATATACATTATAGGCAACTTCGGTCCGGCAATTGCGGCATTATTTTGCATTGACAGCAGACCGTATCTGCGCTCACTGAAAAAATTCTTATTTTCCTATAAAAAACACGGAGTGTGGATTTTTATTCTATTTACCGCCCTCGTTACGCTGACGGTAGGACTATCTTCAATGGAATGGAACCCGCAAATGACCGCGCCGAACTTTTTTATAACACTGCTCGGTTCCACATTTATTTACGGCGGCGAGGAAGAATTGGGCTGGCGCGGCATACTGCAACCAATATTATCAAAGAAAATAACCTTCCCCCTCGCCTCGCTCGCATGCGGCGCAATATGGGCGTTATGGCATTTACCGCTTTGGTTCATAGAAGGGCACCCAAACCAGTCGATGCCATTCTGGGTACAGGCGACACTGGGCATATTCCTCTGTTTCTGGCTCGGCATAATTTACGAGCGCTCTGATTGTATTCCGCTGTGCATGCTCTTCCACGGTTTTGTCAATGTGATGCTTTCGTCATTCGTGTTGAAATTTAACTGGATATTGATTGTCGGTATAATTCTGACGACAGCCGTGGCAATCGTTCTTTGGCTGCTTGATATAAAGAGAACGAAAACTATAAATAATCAGCCGACAGACATTAAATAATTTACAGCAAAACCTACATTAAGCACGGCGCACTTCACTTCGCAGGCGAAACCGTGAAATTTAAAAAAACTATCCCTTTAACCTGTACGGTTAAGGGGATTTTAAGTGTGATTATTTAATTTAAAATCAGAGGTTATGCTTTCTTTCGAAGCGGACGAACATGTAGGCGGCAGCGACGCCGACAACAAAGAGCGCTATGCCGAGAATGAGTTCCCACCACATGAACTGCGTGCCCCACGCGGAATAGTATTCGGTGATTTCGGGGTTGTAGAACATTGTTATGACCGAACCGAGAGACATGCCGGCGACGGTGAAGAACGTGGGTGCGCGGTGCCTTTCAAGGAGCTTGTTCATACCCTTGGAGACGACGACGAGCCCTACGACAAACCCGACTATGAGGCAGGCATATATGCCGAATATTGCGGGATTTTCTCCCCAGTAGGAGAAATGAATGGAGTCGAGCAGAGGTTTGTAGAAGCCGAACATCATGAGTATCGCCGAAGCCGAGAGTCCCGGCACGAGCTGGGTTATTGCGATTATGAACCCGAGAACCAGAAACAGGATATAGTAATACCACGGTGTGCCTTCGAGGACCTGAGCGCCGCCTTCGACGGCTACGGAGAGCGCGGCAAACGCAACGGGAACGGCAAGTCCGAGGACAAAGAGCAGAGCCCTGGGAGCCGTGACTTTTTCGCCCTTTATCTGGTCTGTGACGGCGGGGAAGGCGCCGAGCATGAGACCCGCGAACAGGGCGACTATTGCAAACTGGACGAGGTTTATGAGCTGCTGGACGGCAAGAAATCCGCCGAGAAGCCCGACGACGCCGCCGATTGCAATGGGGATTAAGAATTTAACGCACTTTTTAAAGCTCTTTAAAATATTGCCGATGGCGTAGAGAAGTTTTTCGTAGAGCCTGAAGATGATGGCTACCGCCGAGCCGCTGACGCCGGGCACGATTACGGCAAGCCCTATGAATATGCCGAGCACGCCCCCCTTTGCCACTTCCTTTTTATCGGAATAGGAAAGATCGGGCTCCTGCGGGGTGTTTTCCTGCATGATGTACCTCTGTTTGTTTTTTTATATTATACCTGTCGGAAAGTCAAAAGGCAAGCGGATAGCTTTATTATTCCGACGGCGGAGAAATTTCGGGACTGAGCGTGCCGCGGTAGAGTCTGCCGCTGGTTTTATAGTCTATGAATAGAGTGACGAAGAATATGCAGGTGCCTATGAAGGCGACGATTATATCCATCATGGTGTCCCACAGCGGATTGCCGCCCGAAGCGACGGCAGCCATCCAGAGCTGGGGGTCGTAGTCGGAGATTATGAGCGACATGGTGAATTCGAAAATTTCCCACAGAGCGGCGACGCCGAGCACGGAGAGCGCTACTATTATGCACTTGCCCCACCACTTCATGCCGCCTCCGCCGAAGAGTGCGATAAAGTACCAGACGAGGGGCGCGCACCACAGCCCGAAGTATGTGTGCAGAAATTTATCGTAGTGGGGAATGAGACCGTAGAAGTCGAGCGCCGTGCCGAAGTCGACGGAAATTATAACCTGGACGCAGATTAAAACGACGAAGAGATAGGGCACGTTGATTTTAGCCCATTTTTTGAGCGCGGGAAAAATAAGCGGCACCAGCATGCAGGCGGGCACCTGAATGTAGACGACTTTGTTTATCTCTTCGCAGACTATGTGGTGCAGGCTGAGGGCGAGCACCGCAAAGACGAGGCAGACGGCAAAGGGCGCCCACGTGAGCACCAGAGTTTTTGTTTTGGACATTTTTCATATTCTCCTTTAAGTTTACATGAGGGGCGAAACAAAGCGCAAAAGAGTAATTACCACCTTTTTGAACACGCCGCTGCGGGCGGGTTTTGAGGGGCTGTCGCAGTCGGGAAAAGTGCGCTCGAAATCTTCGCGGATTGCCGAAACGACGTAAGGGTCGTCGGTGAAAACGGCGTTTTCAAACTGCTGGTAAAAGGAGCGCATATCAAAATTCACGGTGCCGACGACGGCTGAACTTTCAGTGATTACCAGCTTGCTATGCACGAACGAATCGCGGAGATAGTAAATTTTAACCCCGTAATTCAACAGCTTTTCGGCGTTGTCGCGCGTGACGAGATATACATAATATTTATCCGGCACGGACGGAAGAATTATGCGCACGTCGACGCCCGAGAGCGCCTTATTGGCGAGCGCCTGAAAGACGCTGTCGTCGGGAATGAAATAGGGCGTCATGATGTACAGCCTCTCCTTTGCCGAGGAAATAACGCTTTCAAATACAGATTTGCAGACGGTAAGGCTGTACTCGGGTCCGTCGACATAGGGCACGACGGTGTAGGGCGAGGACAACTTTTTGTAATGCCCGAGATAGGGCAGGTATTCCACCCCCTTCTTTTCGATAAACTCCCACTGGCGCAGGAAAAATACGGTGAAGCAGTCGACCGCCTCCCCCTCTACCTTCAGACCCGTGTCCTTCCAGTAGCCGTGCATGTGCTTTTCGTTGATATATTCGTCGGCAATGTTGCTGCCGCCCGTGAAGACAACCTCGCCGTCGACGATTATTATTTTGCGGTGGTCGCGGTAATTCATGGCGAAGGTGAAGCGGGATAAAAGCCTGTTGAACACGCGCACCTTTGCTCCCGCCCCGGTCATTTTTTTAATCATTGAGCGGGAGAACGCCCTGCCTCCGACGTCGTCGTAGATTATGCGCACGTCGACGCCCTCGGCAACCTTTTTTCGGAGCACGTCCCATATGCGGTTTAAAAGCACGCCGTCGGCGATGGCGTAATATTCGATGAATACGAATTGCTTTGCGGAGCCGAGCTTTTCGATAGCCTCGTCGAACAGCCTCGTGCCCGAGGGGTAGTATTCGAGGGGACTGCCCGAACATGCCGGGAAGCCGCCCGCATTCTTTAAGTAAGTGCACGTTTGCTTAACTTCAGGAGCGGGAGACTGAGCGCTGCCCGCGGGCAGATATTTTTTGCTGCCTTCGAATATTTTTTTGTGCCGTCTGCGCTGGCGGGCATACATATACTTATCGTTGGACATGAAATATATGATAAACCCGCAGAAGAAGAACACGAGTATGAAGATGACCCACACCGCCTTTGCCTGGTTGCTTCTGTGCGAAGAGAGCACGGAGAACGCCGTGAACAGGCTGATGAGCATGAGCGCGAGCAGATACCACCACACGCCGAGCGCGAGCATCGTGCTTAATCCTACGATTATGCCAAGCTGGACCAGAATCAAAAGGGCGGCGAATATGGTTTTGAACACGCCCACATTGTTGTGCTCGGTGCGGATTTTTACGAGCTTGTCCTCGGTGAAGCGCTGCCTGCGGCGGCGGGATTTATCTTCGAGCGAGCGGGTGGCTTTTACGGGCTTATCCATTTGACGCCTCCTCTTCGAATCCGTCCGACGGGGCAGGTTCGGCAGGGCAGAGCGAAACCGCCTCCTGCATGAGATTTTGGATGAGACGGAGTTTTTCGACAATTTTTTCGGTAGCCTGTTTTTTTTCGCGGCGGCGCAGAACGGGGCAGATTACGGCGCAGAGAACAGCAAACACGCCCGCAAGCCCGCACAGAAAATATCCGCCGCAGGCGGCGTTGCCCCCAGCATATGCTATTGCGAGCCACAATCCGCAGGCGAGAGACGCCGCGGCTGCAAGAAAAAGCAGCGCCCCGAGCGACGTGCTTCTGAGATGAGCGCGTTTGGTTATTTCGACGAGAGAATTTATCGAGCGCTCCATTCTGACCTGAAGATACTGGAGCCTGTCCTTGTTGGCAATTTTATGGGGGCGGCGCAGGCGGACATACTTCATGTCGTAGTACTGCCTGTCGTCCTCGGTTTTCTCCTCGGTCCAGCCGAGGGCGCGGTAACCCTGCAAAATGCGCCCGAGCTGGTCGCTTTTGACAGACACCGAAAGATAGTCGTAATTGTTATAGTCCCTCATTGGTCGTTCTCCGCTGCAGGCGGCGGGTTGAGTGATTTTAAAGCGCACCTGCCCTTTACAATCATAAATATTCCTAAAATTATAATTACCGCACAAACCGCGTTGCCGAAGGCGGTGGTCATGATACGGTTGAAACTGTCGGAGCCGTTTGACGAAGTGAGGCTTATCTGCAGCACGTAGAGAGCCACGACGGCGTCGGCAAAGCCGATATAGCGCAGGGTTTTTGTGCCGTAGTCGTCGCTTTTGCCCGCCTTGCGGATGTTGTGGATGGCAAGAGCGAAGCGTATGAAGGTGTACGCCGCCGAGGCGATTACAAGATAGACGGAACGGTTTTGGGCTGATTCCGAGAGCACGGACCTGACCATGGCGACGAGCACGAGACATGTGAGCACGATGAGGAATATGCCGCAGCGGACAAAGAGATTAATGCTCCTCACCCTGCGCTCCTCCTGCGTCAGGTCCTCGTTTCCCCCGGTGCGGGCGCCGGTGAGGACGGAGCCGCGGAGGATGGCGATCAGCAGATAGTACGCCGCAAAGACGGCGCTGGAAACCGAGGCGTAGTGCAGGGCTATTGCGCCGTTATATATGGCGTACAGGGCGTTGAGGGCGAGCGACGCGCAGGCGATAACCATTGTGCGGAAACCATAGTTTTTTACGAGGTTATCGGTAAACTGGTAGCGCGAGGCAAACTCGAGCGTGCGCTGCTTTACGCGGGGATAGCCGTAAAAGATAATATAGACTATGTAGACGAGCGAGATAAAGGCGAGAACGTAACATACGCACGCGCCGATATCGCCCACGCCGTTTATGGACAGCACTATTGCGACGGCGATGAAGGCGGTGCCTGCGACGACTGCCGATATAATCTGCACTATGGACGGATTTATTATCCTCGTCCACACGGTTTTAAAAAAATTTTTTAACTTTTCCATATCCTTCAACTTTTTAATTTTACAAAAAGATTATTACAGAATTATAAAATATATGTAAAATTTTTTTAAAATATGTTTTAAGCATTATAGCACGGCTGCAGACAAATTTCAAGCCTCCGTCAACGGTACAATCTTACAGTTGACTTATACCTGCATATATATTATAATTAAGCTATGAAAGAGAGAATAATAGAAGTTCAGCTCAAATGGCTGTCGCTTGCAGCCGCGCTGTGCGCGCTGCTTCTGACGTTTACCATATCCGACTATTACATATTCAACCGCTTTTCGGAATTCAACCCCCTGTTTGTTCTGAGCCAATGGATAAAAAAGGCGGGACTGCTGCTTATTTTAATGGCGGCATTCTATAAGAAGCGGTGTTGCGCCGACGTTGCGAAGTACATACTGCCCCTGCCGATAATTTTAAGCCTTGCACTCTCCGGCGATTTTTTCGACATAACCAAGGTAGCCGAAACCCCGGCGCAGGAAATTTACAACAGCGTCAATCTGTTTATGCCCAAGTGGCTGAACATTACGCTTTTTTGCATTCATTGCGCCATATATGCCTATATATGCATTCTGTTCTTTGTGCGCGACGGTTTTAAAGCCGAAGCGAAAAGCTTTTTGTGGCTGCTGCCCGCCATGCTCGCGTGCATGCCTTTAAACATATTCGAAAACTTTTTCGATATAAACCTTATACCTTCGGACAGCTTTTTGCGCTTTAAAAACTTTACGGTATGGCACGCGCTTGCGATAATTATCCTTGCCGCTTTCACGGTTGCCTGCTACTACTTTTTAAAGAATAAGCCCAAGGACAGACAGGACGCATACTTAGGGGCGATGGCGATAGTGCTTTTGATACAGTACCACTCCAAGGACAGCATGGTGATGGGCGACGGCTACAACGTATACCACACCGTGCTTGCGTGCGTGCCCCTCTTTATTTGCAACATAGGCGTTTACATTGCCTCTTTTTCCGTATTTTTGAAAAAGAAATTTTTATATGAAACCTCATTTTTCGTACATGCCGCCGGAGCCGTGACGGTGTTTGTTTACTTCGGCCGGGACGACATGAGCAATTACGGCATTTTTTGCAGTTACTCCATTCTGTACTTTATGGTCACCCACGCGCTTTTATTTGCGCTGAGCGTGCTGCCTTCGGCGCTGGGGCACTATAAATTTGCCATGCGTGACTGCATTGCGCCCCTTATATACTACTTTGTTGTGATTATCGCCGCTTCGGTGTGCAGCGCTTTGGTTACCTCCGCCTCCATGACGTGGACGACGGACGACGGTTACATGCTATCCCCCGACGAATTGATTATTCCCAACTACGCCTTTACGCAAAACAACCCGCTGCCCTTTGCCTTGCCGCCGGTGTGGACGCTGAGGATTTGGAACTATGAACTCAATCTTTTGTACATACTCGGGCTGTACGCCGCGTACGTGGCGATTTTCTTTGCCTTTACCGGCTTTTACTACGCCTTCCTCGCCGTGCGCAAAAAATGGCTTGAACGGCGCATATATGCGGGGCAACCGCGCATTGCGGAGGAAGCCGCCGCGGCTGAAGACAGCGATAAAAATGAACATTCAAACACCTAAAAAAACCTCCGCGCGCGGAGGTTTTTATAATAGATTAATTCAATTTGGTCTGACATTCGGGGCAGACGCCCGTGAATTCTATCTGAGCCGAACTTACCCTGAACCCCTCTACATCGGAGATTTGAAGCACGGGCGCGAAGGGACCTTCGAACACGTCGAAAATTTTCCCGCAGACATCGCAATGACAGTGCGCATGTGGAGCGGTGCGCGCGTCGAAGCGGGTATCGCTGCCCGTCAGGTTGAGGCGGCGGACGGTTCCGTCGTCGGCAAACTGACCGAGCACACGGAATACGGTCGCCCTTGAAAGATGGGGATTGTTGCGGCGTATTATTTCATAGAGCTCCGAAGCCGTGGGATGGTCGGCGTTCATGAGCGCACTCAATATCACGCGCTTTTGTTCGGTGTTGCGCTTATTTTCCATATTGATATTATATCCTAATTGCAACACTTTGTCAACAATTTTATTACAATATATGAATATGCGTCAATTGCCGTCCGTCTGTGCGAGGAAGGTCTGCATTCTCTCCATTTTGCGCCAGTTGACAAAGCCGTAAACGTCGTTTGCAAGAAACATGACAAAGCAGATTATTACCGAAAGGTAGGAAATGTTTTCGATAGCGGCAAGCACCCAGAGGACGATGAGAACGATATCGTTTGCGGCATAACCCAAGGCATAGAAGGGACTGCGGCGGAAGGTTAAATAGACCGCGATAAAACTGGTCGTAACGGAGATTGTGCTGGGAATGAGGTTGGCGGTGTTGAGGGCGCGGAGGATAAAATAGAACGCCGCGGTGACGGCTGCGGCAAGGAGAAACATTATAATCCACTCCCTCCCCTTTATTTTGTTGACCGTGACCTGCGAACGGTTTCCGCGGAACGGATTTTTAAGCCACGTGACGAGCGCCATGACCGCCATGGGCGCCGTCATGCCGAGGTAAGTTATCATCTCTCCGTAATAGGCGCAGGTAAAGGAGATTATGCCGTACAGAACGCTGAATACAATTGTAAGCGCCTGACCTATCGGGTTGCCCTTGGCGTTGAATATCAGTGACGTAGCCCCCACCAGCGAGGCGGCGAGAGTGAGATAGTTGCTTCTGTCGAAGATTGCAAACGACAGAATAATGAGCACGAGCGAGGAGAGATAGAGCGCCCATTCTCCCTTTGTGAAGTATGAAAGCAGTTTTTTCATATGAACTCCTTTTAAGAACGCCCTGCGTCTGCAATAAAAAAATCCGCACCCGTCATCTTCTAAGACCTAACGATGACGGCTCGGACATTCTCCTTCTACCCGGTGGCAGATAAATATTTTATTGCCTGTATTCTATCACACATTCATGCCGTTGACAAGCCTTTTTATGGAAAAATATCGGTAATCCGCAAAATAATAGCTCCCCCGGCAAAAGCCGGAGGAACTATTTTTATGGGGTTGAGGATGGGCTAAATGTTGTTTACTGTTCCCGTAAAGAGAATGGTGCCGTAGCTGTCGGAGATTACGTAGCCGAAGTCGCGGTTTACTTCAAAATCATAGTACACGTTTTTATACTCGTTTACGTCGGCGCCTTCGCTTGCATTCACTATAATGGTAACAGCTGCTCCCTCGACGCCCGTTTTGTTCACCTTGAGCTTAGCCGTATGGTGCACCCGCGTACAATAGACTGGCAGACCGCGGTCGTCGACAGAGCCGACGAGAATTGACGAGAGATTGCACTCGCCTTTAACAAAAAAGTCCTCTATGCCGAAGGAGCTTTTAAGGATGTTTTTCACGTCGCCGTCGTAATCCCCTTCAAACTCGGGGAAGAGACAGCGGGTGTAGTACATTTCCTTCTTCTCCTCGTCCACGAATTTATAATCGGACAGCGAGTTTACATAAGTTATGGTTTGCTCTGTAAACACGTCCGAAAGCCTGACGCCGTCGTCGGGAAGAATGAACTTTATTTTAAAACCGTTGTGGGTTTGGGTGAAAAAGGTGGAAAAGTTTTCGCCACTCTGCGCCCTGCCATGTTCATAATAGGAACAAAGAAAAGGCTTGGTTATAAGGCTGCCGTCCTCCCTTACAAATGTCATGTCCTCCGTGAAGGGCAGGTCGTCGCAGTCGGTGTTCCATGCGTCCTTTAAACAGAGCGTGTTTACAAGGGCGAAACAGGTGTCCTCGTCGAGGTCGAAGTCCTGGTCGATGAGCCCCTCTGTCGCTTCTTTAATAAAATAGCTTAAAGCGGCGTTGGCATTCAGATTGTCGCCGCGGAAGTCAGCTGCATACGGGTAGCAGTAGTAATCCCCCGCGAGGGAATTTATGCACTCCTCTATAAACTCGGGGCCCTGCTGGAGCCAGACGGAGTTGGTTGCAGAAATTTTGCCGCTTGAAAAGTCATCGTTCAAGGACCTGTAAAGATAGGCGAAGTTTGCTAAAAGCTCCTCTCCGGTGGTATTGAGGGCGGAAAGGAGCTGCGCCTGAGTGTCGCCGTCGGTGCAGACAGAGGCGAGCGCGAGAGCCATATACACCGAAACGGGAGAGACGGCGAGGTTGTTTTCGCCGTCATAGTCCGAATACACGGCTTGAGAAAACTTTGCCGCGAAAGCGTTGGCGCTCTTTTGAACAGCTGAAAAGTTTTGCGCCGAGGCGTCAAGGTAGGTAAATTCGGCAGCCGCGGCGGGGGCGGCGAGAAGAGTGCTCTTGCCCCTGTTTGTGCAGCCCGCAAAACACATGCACGCGCAGGCGGCTGAAAGAACTGTGGCGCAAAGCCTGTTCATAAGTTTCATAAGATTGTTCTCCCTTCATCTTCCTTTTAATTATAACACACCTTAGCGCTGTAAATACTGACCGGCATTTTAAAATTTTTTTATCTGCCGCAATTTAAATTTTATAAGCCGTTGCAAAAACGCTTGCCACGGGAGGGATGATAGTGTATAATTGAAACACCGACGGGGTTATAGCGCAGTTGGTAGCGCGTTTGAATGGCATTCAAAAGGTCAGGGGTTCGACTCCCCTTAGCTCCACCA
>CALVMP010000010.1 GCA_944346655.1 uncultured Clostridia bacterium | reverse complement strand
ATATCTTGTGTTAATTATTTGCTCATGCCTTCCTGAACGGCAACTGCAACGGCTACCGTTGCGCCTACCATGGGGTTGTTGCCCGAGCGCAAACCGCCATTTTAATCGTCTTAATATATCTCAAAAAATGCTCATTTTTAAGCAAAATTGGCGTATTTTTAGCTCAAAACCTTTTGTTTTTGTTTTTTATCGTGTTGATATGTTTTAATGCGTCTTTACCTCAAATGTGGACGAGATGTGGACGCGGAGCCTATTTCAAGCTCATGGTATGTATTTGTTTAAAGTTTAACCCAATGGTTGGTTTATAAGATCTTGAAAAGATTTATTTAAGAAAAAATGTAAGTCATCTAGGAAATTTTTGCTAAGCGCGAAGTAGGATTTGTAAATAAGTTTTATTATTTCCAAAGTTTAACAAAAGGGTTATTTAATTTCTTTAAATCTTTATCTTCCATAACAATGCCAACTTTATGTTTGGCTCTGGTTAGTGCGACATAAAATTTACATTTTATAATATTAGAATCTATATAATTAAAATCATTTAGTAAAATAGCCTTTTTCATTTTTTGCGTTGGGTAAATTAAAACATTTTCATGAGTAGTACCTTTTGATTTACCAAAGGTCATTGTAAAATAGTTGTTGTTGGTTTTTGTTTTCGAATCTAAGCGTAGCTGAACAGTGCCTTGCTCTTGTTGTATAAAATTAATAGTGTCATGTTTCAGGACGATATAGATACCATCATTATCGTTTTTAGGCACATTTGAATGTGAGATTGGTAAATTTGGAAAAATCAATGATGCGTATGTAATAATTTGCTCAGGACATCGATAAGAATAATTTAAAGATGTTGTATCAATATCACATAATGAAGAACATTGATTCCTGATATAGGTTTCTTTATCCTCGTTATATTGTTTATTTTTTTTGGAAAAATGCGTTGAAAATGTTCTTTGTCTTGGATCACCAACTAATGTGACAGGAAAACCATTTTCCATTAATTCTTTTACTATTTCTAAATCATATCCTGCAAAATCTTGAAATTCGTCAATGTATATTTTTTTAAATAAACGTCTAAGTCTAGAAAATATTCTATCACCTTTTTCTTTTAATGTTTTAAAAGAGAGGAGTGCTATTTTGTCAGAATATATTTTATCGTTTTCATCTATATAATGATTTTTGGAATTTTGATTGGTGCGCGGAGCTGACATTGACTGAACTAAATTAATACCTTTAATATCATTATCAATAAAAGATAGACGAAATGGATTAATTAAGTGACGTAGTTCAAATGTGAACCACGGGAGAATTACAACGTTTATTGGAATAAATCCAATTTTTTGATAATATTTACGCTTGATTTCGTCGCAATTTTCATCGGTAAATGTTGTGACTAATATCTTATCAGATGTTTCCAATGTTTCATTTATAATTGTAGTTGTTTTACCGCTTCCTGCACAAGCGATAATAAATTTACTCTTCATTGCATACGCCAATTGATTTTAAAATATATTTTGGATAATTAATTTTTTCATCACTCTTAAATATTTGCCATGCTACATCTGTTTTATTAGTTACCATATAATGCAAGAGTTCTTCTTCTGTGCTAAAGTCTTTTCCTAGCACGCTATTCAATTTGTTTAATGAGTTGGCGCGTAAAATTTCTGGTTCTAGTGTATTTAAATTAGGAACGACATCTGGGTTAATACCTGTGTCATTGTGTTTTATAACATTTTCAGAATAGTATATTTTAATACATGGAATATTTGAATAATCAGCATATTTTTTCTTTAATGCCTCAATGTTGCCATCATTATCTGTTACCACCGTTGTGTGTAATCTTAATTGTTTAGCTATTTCTAAAAATCTTAGAAAAGATAGCCCGACGGAAATAATATCAATACCATCTTCTATTGGCATTCTACCATAATAGTCTTTGTATGCTCTTTGAATAATTAATTCATCTGAATCTCCCTCTGAAAGAATAGATTTTTTGCATAATAAAAATCTCAAAGTATCATATCCGGCTTTTTTCTCAAAAAATTTGGTTGTATCATCTTTCAAGTCATTGAATTTAATACAATTTGATTCACTAAGTAAAAGCAAGTTCTCTAAACCAAGCTTGTTCAACACAAAACTGCTGTGAGTAGTAATTATAACTTGGCAATTACTTAATTTTTCTTTAATAAATGATAATAACTTATTTAAATTCCCATATGCTAGATGGCATTCTGGTTCTTCTATCATAATTATTCCTTTATTTTGTATGCTTTCATTTGTGAAAGAAAGGTAAGTTTTTATTATGCATTGCTCACCTTTGCCAATATGCTCAAACGGGATTTCGTTTACCTTTGTTGATATTAAATTCTCCCATGAAGTTTTTGAAACGCTTAACACACCAAGAGAAACATGTTTATCTCTTAATTCTTGGTTCTCTAAAATTTTTTCATTCACTTTATTTACGGTATCATTATCTACTAAAGAATCAAAGATCCTTCTTTGAGCTTGGGACATTTTTATAGAAGCCTCATCGTCAAAGAATTCTTTTATTATTTTTGATGTATATAAATTATTTGACGAGAAATTATCAGAATCTACTATAAGCCCTTTAAATCCAATAAATTTAGGATTATAAAAGTTGCTACGGTCAAATGAACACCATCTGGTTTGATAATATTCGATTGGTAGACTGTCAATTTCATTATTAGTAATCATTGTTGCGTATGTTTCATTATATTTAGTATCAAATTCAATATAAAATGTAAAACCGTCACCTGTGCTTCCGTCGGGGGTTCCGTCGCCGTTGCGTTCAGCCCATGAGTCAAAGTAAACTGTTATTTCAATGTCGGGAGGTGCTTGTTTTTCAGTAGTTTTCAAACTTTCTAAGTATGAATCCACACACTGTTTATTAAATAAATCTTGGCTTAAAATTTTGGAAATGCTTTTACCTTGATAAGTTCCTGTCAGTGCCAAATTAAGAGCATCAAGTATGGTTGATTTTCCAACGCCATTATTTCCCACTATAATATTTGTGTTATCAAATTGAAATATCCTTGGTTCGCTGAAAACTTTAAAATTTTTAATGCATATCTTTGTTACTCTCATATAAAAAGATCCTTATATTAATTTATTTAAGTATAACATATTTTACATAGAATGTCTTGAATTTGTTTTAATTTTATTTTAACAGAAAATTTCTCTCCGATTAATTCAATACAGAAGCAGGTATATAATGACGTGAATATTTTTTTGAAATTAAATAGGATATAATACGTTGCATTGCTTATTTGGATGTTGAGTCATTATTTTGTGAATGAATCAGGTGGTCTTATTATCTTGTTGGTATTTTTAAAAAATAAGAAAATAATTAAGATAACATATAAGTATTGACGAATTCTTCGAGTTTTGATATAATCAACTAAATCAGGATTTGAGTTTATTATGGAAAAGTATATTCAGCCATACGATATTACGGAAGAGCTGCTCGAGCTTGCTTCAGAAATAATGGAAAATCTGGGTAAACTCAGCAATGTAAATGATTTGGAAAAGTTGCCGCGACTTAGAAGGGTGAACCGAATAAAATCGATTCAGTCATCGCTCGCTATCGAAAATAATACACTTTCGCTGGAACAGGTTACTGACGTTATCAATGGCAAACGTGTATTGGGGCCGCAGGATGATATTCTTGCTGTAAAAAATGCATTTGAAGTCTATAAAATATTGCCTGAACTCGACCCGTTTTCCTTGAATGATTTAAAAAAGGCGCATGGCATTATGATGAACGGATTAATAGACGGAGCGGGAGCCTTGCGTACAAAGTCGGTTGGAGTAATAAGTGAAACCGGTAAGGTTATTCATGTAGCGCCTCCGCACGATATGGTTAGCATTCTTATGTCGCAGCTTTTTGACTGGCTGAAAACGAGCAAAACTCACATGCTGATTCGGTCGAGTGTTTTCCATTATGAATTTGAATTTATTCATCCATTCGCCGACGGGAACGGAAGAATGGGTAGGTTCTGGCAGACAGCATTGCTCGCAAGTTGGAAGCCCATATTTGAATGGATTCCCATTGAAAGTATAATAAAAGATAATCAGGAAGAATATTATCGTGCAATAGGTCTTTCAACGGCAGAGGGAAAGTCAAATCGCTTCATTCTGTTTATGCTAAGCGTAATAAAGAAGGCCATTGAAGATATAGTCAATGATTCACGCAGTCACTGTAATCATATAAGCAGTCAGGTCGGCGCATTGCTTTCCGTGATTGAGAGCTATCCAATGACCGCATTGGAACTGATGGAAAAGCTTGGATTAAAATCGCGCGTGAGTTTCCGTAAAAATTATTTGCAGCCTGCTTTGGAAGCAGGTCTTATCGGAATGACCGAACCGGACAAATCCACCAGCCGCAATCAAAGATATTTTAAAATTTAATGAATTAGGTCTTTTTTAGTAGCACTATTATTGAACGCCTTAATTTTTATATGTAATTGATATGCTTTAGCTAATTTTTGGCTATACATCAATGCGGATATGCCATAAATAAATTTAATACGCAAATTTTTTTCCGATAGAATTCTTTAATTTATTGTAGAATAGACTATGATTAATTGATTATTGAGGAATATTTAAACAGAAATTTTATTTCGTCAGTAAAAATAATATTCTTTGTCTAGGAGACAGTAATAAAATTAAAAGATATTAAACATAGGATTATCATCATTTTTTGTTATAAGCAATTATATTAATGAATGGGTAAATAACTTAACAATGTGCCAACCGGTAATGCTTAATTAGATGCGATTTATTGCTTTACTAAACAAAAGCGGGCTTAGGTGTAGTATGCACCTAAGCCCGCTTGTTTTTTCATTAAACGCATTTAGGTGTAATATAATTAATTCAAAGGGATAACAAAAAAGGCGAATATAGTATTCTGACAAGTAATTAGCTCCAGATACAGGGCGTTTTTACCTGTAAATCGCAAATGTAAAACAGGATAAAGGATTGATGGAAAAATTATTTGAGTATGATAGCTGGTTTAAATCTTGCGTAAAAATCCTTTTTTTAACGATGATCGTGATGTCGATTAGGCAAGTTTAATATTGAATAAAATGACTCAAACTGTATATATGGCATACAGTTACAAAGGCAGCATAAGTTTCGGGCTTGTTTATATCCCCGTCACGCTCCACAGCGCGGTGAAGGAAAATTCCATCGGATTCAATATGATAGACAAAAGGACAATGAGTCGTGTGAAGTACAAAAAGACATGCGCCGACTGCGACGGCAGGGAAGTCAAGCAGGAGGACATAGTAAAGGGCTTTGAGTACGAGGACGGCAAGTATGTTGTGTTTGACGACAAGGACTTTGATAAACTTAAATCAAAAAAGGACAAGAACATTACGATAGAAAAGTTTGTCAATCTCTCCGAAATTGACCCCATCTATTTCGATAAGCCCTACTATGTAGTCCCCACGGGCGCGGAGAAGGCGTTTAGCGTGCTTCTTGCTGCAATGGGGCAGGAGGATAAAGCGGCAGTCGCAAAAGCCGTGCTCGGCACAAAGGAAACGCTCATTCTCATTCGTGCAAGGGGCGGACAGATGATGCTCAATACACTTTTCTTTGAGGAAGAAATTACAGCCAACCCTGCCAAAGAGGTAAAGGAGCAGGGCAGCGAGGCAGAGCTTAAAATGGCGAAAGCGCTGATAGAAGGCATGAGCGGCAAGTTCAACCCAGCGGACTATAAGGACGAATACCGCCGCAAGGTTCAGGAGGCAATCGAGCGCAAAATCGCAGGCAAGGAGATTGTTTCTCCCAAGGAGAGCGGTTCAGGCAAGATGATAGATTTAATGGAGGCGCTCACAAAGAGTCTTGAACTCACACAAAAGCCCAAGCCTGCCAAACGGACAGCAACAAAGAAAACGGCGGAGCGTAAAAAGGCGTGAGTGATTTGTTTGAGGTTAAGAACATCTCGCCCATGCTGCTGTATGAAACACAGCCGTTCGACGACGAAAACTATATCTACGAATTAAAGCTGGACGGAATACGTTGCCTTGCCTATATCGACAGCAGGTCGGTTGTTTTGCAGAATAAACGGCATAAGGACGTAACGGCGATCTACCCCGAACTTTCGCAGATGTGCAGGTGCGTCAAAAGGCGCGTCATACTCGACGGCGAGCTTGTCGTTTTAAATAAAGACGGCAAGCCCGATTTTTATGCCCTGCAACGCCGCAGTCTTATGACCGACAGCTTTAAAATCAGCCTCGCGGCAAAGAGCAATCCCGTTCAATTCGTCGCCTACGACATTATATATTACGACGGCGAAGACCTTACGGAGAAACCGCTCATGGAGCGCAAGGCCATACTTTCAGAAGCGGTGAGTGAAGGAAATAACCTCACTATTTCAAGGTATATAGAAAGGAACGGCGTTGCCTTCTTCGGGCTTGCAGAGTCGCAAGAGCTTGAAGGCATAGTTGCTAAAAGGAAGGATGGGCTGTACCACATAGGCAAGCGCACGCGCGATTGGCTCAAAATCAAGGTAATGCAGGACGAGGACTTGCTGATTTTGGGTTACCAGCCGGACGAAGAAGGTGAGGTCAAAGACCTCATTCTGGGCTATTACGACGAAGGCGGAAAATTGCAATGTCGCGGCAAAGTCTATCTTGGTATATCGAAGGAGGAGAGGGGTATCATAGCGCAATTTGCTAAGACGAATACGGTCAAAAAGCCGTGGTTTCCCAAATATAAAAATGCAGTCTGGCTAAAACCTCAACTTGTAGGCACGGCACACTTTATGCACGAGACGGTGAGCGGCGGCATGCGCCAGCCCGTATGGAAAGGTTTGCGAACAGATATTTAAATTAATAATTAAATTTGTTTTACTAATTGACTATTAGCAATTTTAGAATACAGAAAAAAATAAAATCTATCGGCAAAAATTTTACCGATAGATTTTATTTATATATGATAAATTATTAATATAAAATAATAATATAAAAAAAGAGGTTTTACAAATGAGAGATTATGTTACAGTAGAGCAAGAGTATAATATGGATGCTTTATGTTATAAAGAAACATTCCGAGATGTAATTTGTTTAGTAGGGGAAAATAATAAATCACTATTTAAGAAATATTATCCGCTGGACAGGGAAACCGAAGAATTGACCATAACACAAAAGTATAAGCTTGGCATAACAATTTTATTTAGAAGTTTACATAAGAGCTATTCAAAAAGGATGATAAAGAAAACAGTTTATCTGGGTGGTCATGCAAGTCGATATGATGGTATGTATGATTACGTTATTTCGTCCTCATCATCTCTTTTTTCAAGGATATTAGATTGCATTAACAAAAATTTAACTAGGGAGCAAAAAAACCTTTTAGCGAATATTAACTGTGATTATTTGAGGTATCCGACAAGGGTACGGTGTGATTATTTATATTTAGCACCTATACATTGTGATATAATTATAACTTCCTCAGGGATAATTGAGCAAAAATATAAACAATCTGGACAACATCTTGTTCGAAGTATTAGGGTATAGATAGGAGGTTTAACATGAAAAATTTTAATCCGAGTAAATGGCAGGACTTTCCTATTAATAAAGATATTCGCAGAATAAAGAAGGAAAACAGCAAGACCTTTTGGAATAAGCTAAATTTATTGATAAGTGTAATAGTTGTATGCATTACCCTTGTATTAGAAGGAGTTGTTTGCCCTAAAGACAGAGCATGGATTGCCGGTAGTCTATGTGTGGTAATGGTTATAATATTCTTTGCTCCATATGTGTACAGGTATATTAAGGAAGGGCGCTTTGCTGTAAAAAGAATTGGAAATAGCCAATTAATACAACTATTTGACGAAGATATAATTTATAATATGATTATAGCATATGAATTTTATAAAGAGAAAAGTGAACCTGGACTCGATAATGCTGTGAAAGAATTTTACAATATAGAGCAATCATATTATTTTGAAAAAGTTGTCATTGATATGAAGAGAATTTCTGCTGCGAAAGAGAGGTTGATTAAAAGCGGATATTTATCAGAAATAAGATACAATAATGTATTAAAAATGATAAAATTGCTATATGATGAGAAGCAAATGGTTCTTTCGGAGGAAACACAAAATCTTGTAGAGGATTTGATTGAACGAAGTTGATTTGTTGTAAAACGCATTAAATAAGTTGTGATTAAATTATGGTTTAATATCATAAAAAACGAACGGCATTTTTTTTGCCGTTCGCTTGCTATTATTTATAGTAAAGTATTCTCAATTAGTTGTTTTGCATATTTAATATATTTAAGCTTATTTACATTTTATTTAAGGGTTATGTTTATGAAGATAAAAGTAGATGAAAAACTGACAATTTGTTCGGTTGGGATTGCTCGCTACGGTAAGTTTGTCGATATAAAGAATATAACACTTGAAGTCTATAATGAAATGATGCAAAAGTTAGCGGGGGATTATCAGACAAAAAACAGGAAATTGATGATTGTATTGTAGATTAATATTATATTAAAAATTATTTTACTGGAGGGAAAAATGAAATTATTTATTTTTGGTAATGGATTTGACAGAGCGCACAACTTGCCTACAAAATATTGTCAATTCCGTGAATGGTTAATAAAAGAATATGATGTATGCGTTAAAGATGAGGAAATTGATCTTCCGGATTATAGAACAAACTATAAGGGGCTTGAAGGTTATGACGAAAAGCAATTTGCTAATTTTTTTGTGCGCTTAATAGATGATGCGGATTCGAATTCAGCGATAGAGGATAAGTGGTGCTGTTTTGAAAAAGATTTGGCAAAATTAAGATGGGAGTTAATATTAGATAGTGTTGAGTATGAATATGATGATGAAAATGATTTTGATCCATGGAAAACCGAGAACAAATTAAGTATAAAGGCGCAAACTTGTGGGGATTCAAATCATATTTTAAGGACTTATTTTCGTGAATGGATTACATATATTAATGATTTAATTAATGAGATGGGAGATGATTCGAAAAATCCTTTTTTTGAGAAAATTTTTGGTGATAGTGATAAATATTTAACTTTCAATTACACAAATACATTAGAACAACTGTACAAAATTAAAAACGTATGTCACATTCATGGCAGTATTGCGAAATGGGAAGAGCTCATTTTTGGACATTGTGACCCCGGTTATCCTCGAAAAGATTTTAAAGAATATGAATACAATGCATATGAGATTTTTGAAAGGATATATAAGGGATATATTAAAGATACAAAAAAACAAATTGAGCGCAATTCGGAATTTTTTAATAGCATTAATGGCGTGGACGAAATTTACCTTTATGGGTTATCATTTGGCGATGTGGATTTGCCTTATTTTAGTCATATTTTTGCAGTTTGCAAAAATGTTAATAATATATATTTAAATGTATATGAAGTTGATAAATTTGATGAGGTCGTAGAAAAGCTTAAAAGATGCGGGTTTAAGGGGAAAATTAATAAGTGGTATTAGCTAATAATAAATTTTATATACCCCAAAGTGGGTAACAATAGATGTTATACGATGGCACATGTCGCTACGATCTGATGATATGCATTGAAGAACACCCCGAAGTTGATTTACTTTGAACCTGACGATAGAAAGAAGGGAGGTGTATACGTCACCTGCATGGGTAAACTCAAAAAACTTGATAGATATGGGAAACAAGTAGTTTTAACTGATAATAAATTCATTAGGATTTGTGATATAGTTTCAATAAATATGCAATAAAAGAACAAACGGCAAATAATTTGCCGTTTGTTCTTTTTGCTATATGGTATATTATAAAAAATTCTTAGGAGGATAATATAGCGGTAAAATGAAAGAACTAATCGAAATGTTTTTAGGTAATTTTGAACTATGGATTTCAATTTTTGTGGTTATTTTATTTCTAATTATAGTTGTGATAATTTGTATTGTCCGACTGATAATTGTTAAAAAATCAAAAAAGAGATTCCAAAATGAAGCAGTTTTATTAAGTGCTGTGGCCCCAATAATGGAAATTGCAGAAAAATATACAAATTATTTCGGTGAAGAAAAGAAACAATATGTAATTACGAGAGTTCAGCAATTTGCTGTCGAAAATAAGCTCAATTACGATTCTAAGATCGTTTCAGATAAAATTGAAGAACTTATTGATTTTTCAAAGAAAGTAAACAACAAACAGGATGAGGAAAAATAAATGGACAAGAAGAAATTACAGGATTTTATTCAAAAGTTACAGGAAATGGCAACGCAATTAAATGAGGCGGACAGTCAAGAAGAAGCTCAAAGTATTACAGCAATGCAAATAGAAGATAGTGCTGTTCAGCCAATAGATACTTCTACTAATAGTTCAACATCCAATTTTGTTGGAAATGTATATGAATTTTCTGACTATATAACATTAAAGTTATCAAACGGTTCGCAAATTGGGTGCAATGACTTATTTGCTCTAAGCGGCAACGATTATTTTACAGTAGAAATAAATTATCCCGAATTAATTTCTTCACGCGGATATAATATTTCAATAGTCGAAAGCTGCACTTTGGTTGTCTGTGCCAGATCCAGAAGAGCACATGCTGGAGGTACTATATACAGTTTAAACAATAATGAGCTCGTAGGGATAAATAATGGCGTAAATAATCTATATACGATTGATCTCAAATCACTATATGAAACATATGGTAATGCTGGCTTCAAATTTGTTGCTAACTGGGATGGAAGTGATTCCGTATTCCTATTTAATCTGTCTATCGATTACCTGAGTTTAAAAAGCCTTAATATTATAACTCCTCCCGATAAAAGGAGCTATAAAGTTGGTGAAAGTTTCGATAAAACCGGTATGGTAATTAATGGGAAATATTCTGATGGTAGCGAAATTCAAATAACTGACTATACAATAACGCCTTCAGGTGCCCTTTCAAGGTCAAATAATTATGTTACAATTAAAAAAGGAAATAAATCTGTAAGACAAAATATAGAGGTAGACAGGCAAAATGTAAAATGTTCAATTTACGGCGAAGAACGTAGTCGCTCAAGTGAGGAGGCTGAGTGGGGTGATTGGCAACCATCACCGGCATTAAATTGTGTTGTGTTGAGCGGACCTCTAAATCAATGGCATTCATCAGTAAAAATAGACAAAAGTCAAATAGATATGGGCAATGATGAAAAAATTGGACTGTTGCTTGGTATGTATGTTAGAGATGGATTAACAGGCTCACACCGCGCAAAGCATATTAGAATTAATAGTTCCCGCGTTGCATTAAATTCCATGTCAAGGACGCAATATTTTTATATTGGCGAAATTAAAAAGGGGGATACAGGAAATATAGAGGTAATGTTTGAGTATGATGACGGTTACCTCGAATTTGGTTTTAACAACAGTGAACCTACGGTTTATTTTGTAAAAAACTCGGATCCGACCATAAAAAAGGAAACAAAGACTTTTTCTTTGGCGGAAGGGGAGATGCGCATTGACATGGCAAATGGGATGCCGGTCTATGAATTGACTGATATTGAGGCCGACAGTACTCCGCTTGGAATAAAAATATCTCATATAATATCACCGGATGAAGGTAATGATTTATATGGTGATATGGTTAATATGAATTTAAACGAAAGGCTCGATGTTGATGCGGTAGATTACAATGAGTATGTAAAAACTCATAGATACACAGATGGGTATGGAAATAAACATTTATTAAATGTTCTATTCTATTATATTTACAATGGAACGCGCAGATATTTAACAGGATCCTTGATTGAAAATATAGAAGTGCATAAAATCGGCGACCTTGTGTTAGGTTATTACTTTGAAGGTCATAAGGTCTATCTTGATTATTTAACGCCCGATTGTCAGGTTTATACAAAGGAAATTTCTTCATCAATATCAAATAATTCCTATTATAAAAGCGTACTTTCAGATGCGGTCAACTTGCCTGTAAATTGGTTGCGGTGTGATAATGTAATGAAGGGGTTTAATGCCGACGGAGATCTTGTTCTTATAATTGATGAATTTGGTAATTATACTGCTATACGGCGCGGGGCAGAAGGTATAATTAACAGCGTGGAAGACAAGAATGGAAATTATATCAGCTTTAATTATGACTCAAATGGTCGGCTTTCATATATTGATTATTCCGGTAATAGAAGGGTAAGATACACCTATGTACAGGTTAATGTGTCTGGTTTCCCTGAAAGGAATCAGCTAAATAAAGTTGAATATTGTAAAATTGAAAATGACGGAACAGTATCAGACGTATATAAAACAGTTAATTTAAATTACTGCGAAATTATTAATCGTAGATTACCGGCATATAGTCTTAGCGGCGTAACTTCGTCAGATAAACTTAATTCGTCAATCATATATGAGCTCGACGATTCACAAAGTATGGTGAAGAAAATTACGACGCGATCTACGCAGATACCTGACGGCACAACCACTGGAGGTATATTAGCCGAATTCCGGTTTAGCTATGATTATAATAAAAGTTTAAGAACAATAACAGATGATTACGATAATCAATATAATTATATATTTGGTTTGGATGGTAATCTGAGCGATTATTATGAAATAAAAAATGGTAAGGTTTCAGAATATAGAAAACATGAGTACACCGTTTACAGCCAAAATGTTGTAAAGTATGCAAAGCGTTCGTTGCTCAATAAAAAACCGCTATCATCTTTTGTTTTTGCGGAGGGTAATTCAGAAACTGATTTGTTGAATTTATTCAACAAAATTACAACTTCGACAGTCATAGAATATACCGATAGCGCAAAGATCAAGACATACACTTATTACTCCTATGACGACATGTATCGGTGCAATAAAGAGTCGGTAACTACTGAATACAGTGATTTAAATAATAGTTCGCTGTTGCACAAGGAGAAAACTGTAACAGATTATATTTATGATTCAACAAAGCGCATACTTTCAAAAAAGATAACTCATAGCATGCATTATGATGGCGAAAATGAGGTTAAGGATAAAAGTTATGTGACAGAATATTCGTATAATTCACAGGGCTACTTAGCCGACCAGATAACATATAATGGAATTTGGGCCACGCACGATTATAGTGGAACCTGCACATGCAATTTTTCTAATTCTGATAAGTTCTATTCTCAGTATGCTTATGATTCATCGGGAAGAATAACACAGTCTAAAACGCAGGATGGTCTGTATTATGATTCATATGAATATTATGAAGGGACATTGAATGTAAAATCAATTTCGCGTCAGGGTAGAAGCGATACTTTATATGCATATAACAACGAAAATTGTCTAACTAAAGTCAGCGCAACGGACGGTGGCTTGGAAAATTGCGCAATTACAGAATATTCGCTAGGCGAAAAAGTTGAACTCAATCATAGCGGTAATCGCCCCATTGAGTTTGAGTACGACGGCAAGCGTCGTGTAAGTAAAATCAAGCTTGACGGTAGTGATTATCTGAGTTTTACTTATGAAGAAAAGGTACAAGATGGCGCAAATACTGTTGATAAAGTAACAAGTGTAAACGCTAACTCCGAAACTATGATGGCGGTTGCAGCCCGGGACGGCAGCTTCGATAAGTTATATTATAACTCTCAGCTTATATTGCAACATAACTATAATGACTCCGGATACCTCACATCGACGCAGGACAATCTCGCAGGCATTACTGAAACTTTCTCTGTCGGAACATATGGCAATCTCAATTCTTATTCCAGATCCGCTTCAGGTGAAAACTATTCCGAAAACTATTCTTATGACTTCAAGGGCAATATAACTCAGATAAGTTATAGTGGTACCGTTGTAAGAACTGATGCATTTACCTATAAAGCCGATTGTGAAAATAATATTACAAAAATAGTTACAGGCGCAGCGTCCGACATAACAATTTTACCGACATATGATATCAGCAACAGATATACGGGTGCAACTGCCCAGATTTCTGATATACAGCTTTCAGAGGGCATAACCTATTATAAGAACGGTGATCATGCCACCAATTTGCCAAAAGTTTATAACTATACGGTTAAAAAGAATGGCGTCGTTAAATCATCCGGACAAATGTCGCTAGCATACGATTCATGCGAAAATATCAGCAGCATAATTGTCGGCGGTGAAGAAGTAAAGTACACCTACGACTCTGTGGGGCGCCTTATAAGGGAGGAGAATGAACAATTAGGTCAGACATACACTTACACCTATGATAATAACGGCAATATTCTCACAAAAAAGATAGGAAGTACCACAATTACCTATTCTTATGACGGCGACAAGCTCGTATCATATAACGGACAGAATTGCGTGTATGATGCGCTCGGTAACCCCACAACTTACCGTGGCAAATCTGCTACGTGGGTACGCGGTAGAAAGCTTGTCTCCTTCAATGGCAATAATTATACTTACGATGCGCCGGGCAGAAGGCTGAGCAAAAATAATATAAAATTCTATTACGACTGCAATGGCAAACTTTTAAAACAGAGCAACGGGCTGGAGTTTTATTACGATGCCGTCGGTGTGATAGCAATAAAATATAGCGGAGCCATCTACCTTTGCCGCAAAGATATGTTAGGAAATATTATTGCCCTTATTGACAGTAATGGTAACACTGTGGTACAATACAAGTACGATGCATGGGGCAATCACAAGGTGATAAACAGTTCCGGAATGGAAATAACGGACATCAATCACATTGGTAACCTCAATCCTTTCAGGTATCGTGGCTATTACTATGATACTGAAACAGGCTTGTACTTCTTAAAATCCCGTTATTATGACCCCGAAGTCGGAAGATTCATCAATATGGATTCTGTCCGTAATGCCGACCCTGAAAGCGTAAACGGTATAAACTTATTTGCATATTGCGGAGACAACCCCGTAATGGGTTATGACCCCGATGGAACATGGAGCTGGAGCGGTTTTTGGAACATTGTGGCAGCGGTAGCGGTTGTAGTTGCGGTAACAGCGGCAGTTGCATTGACGGCTGGCGCAGCAGCTGTTGCCGTAGGTGCAAGTTCGGCGGTAGTAACGGCAGTAACCGCAGGTGCGGCAATCGGTGGAACGGTAGTCGGCAGTTTGGAAATAGCCAATCAGGTAAAAGAAAACGGAGCCGAGAATATCGATATCGGCAGTGTAGCGAAGAAGACGTTCATGGGTTCTGTCACCGGCGCAAAAATAGGCATGAGCGTAGGAAACTTTATTGCAGCTGGTGGTGTTACTGCTCTATCCGGAGGGGCTTTTGCGCTCGCCGGAGGCGGCACTGTTTCTGTAGGTTCTACACTTGCTCTTACTAATGTTGGGGCGATAGCTTTTAGTGCAGGTAAAGCGGCGATAAGTATAGTAGGGGTCACCTATTTGTTGGCATCAGATAATCGCCCAGGAGACAATAGGCGTCAGAATGAACAATTTAAAGCTGCAATGCGTGAATTAGGAATAACCAATAAAACGGATCCTCGTTGGCGAAGAGGTCATGATGCTCTGCATAGTAGACCTCCGATGGGATATAAGCAACTAGTAGCTTTTTTAAAAAATCTGTTGAATTTATAGGAGTATATTATGAGTAGCGTAGATATAGTCACTCTTTTAAAGTTCTCTCATATTGAAGAAATTAAGAGAACTTGTGATTTAATTATGCTAACGATTGTTGGTAAAGATAATAGCTTTTTAGCACTACACGCGGAATGTTTTTTCAGAGTTTACACCTCACAAAATACGCTTATTTGTTCTGAATTTATGTATAGAAAAGGTCGTAACAGTAAGAGGCGCTTTAAATGGAGTAAGCCAGGATCAAGTTTTTTTGATGATTGTGTTAATGATTTTAAAAATATGATCTATGGAATAAATATTGTTGATGTAAATTTATTTGATGATGAGTTGCGTTTAAAATTGGATAATGGCGTGTCAATTGAAATTATTCCAAATTCTCCAAAAGACGAAGAAGCATACAGACTTTTTGATGACAAAAATGAGTATCTTATAGTGTAGGTGATAATTCTAACCGTAAGTATTTTTAAAAAAAGCCCTCGTTGATAAAATAAGAGCTTTTTGCTATATTAAAATTAGAGCTTTAATTCTGCAAATCACAAAGATAATGCAAAGCGGCGTATTGCTCGCGCAGTATGAATACGATGCTCCCGGCAGACTTATAAGGGAAGATAATAAGTCGTTTAACAAAAGCTATTTCTATACCTACGATAACAACGGCAATATCCTTGCTAAGGAAAGCTGTGCATTTACTACGGGAACGCATACCGTCGGCACGGGCGATGTAACTTCTTATACATATAGCCAGGATAAAATGACCAAGTTCGGAACGCAGTCCTGCGTTTACGATGCCGTCGGCAATCCCACAACTTACCGCGGCAAAGCAGTAAAATGGTAGGTAAGGCGGTTAATATCGTTCAATGTTACCCTCAATTACTTCCGTTACCGCTATTAAATTCATTTTAAAAACGAACGGCAATTTATTTGCCGTTCGTTTTTTATTTAATGTGGTAAATTAAAGAGGTAGATAAAAAACTTAGGAGGAAAAAGATGTTACAAAATTTTTTGGATAATTACGAATTGTATCTGTCCATAGCCGCTGCAATTATCAGTCTGATATTTGCCATAATAGTCTGCATAATCAAGCTTGTAAGGGCAGTTAAGGCAAAGACAAAATTACAGGATGATACTGACCTGTTAGCTGCCGTCGCCCCTGTAATGCAGATAGCAGAAACTTTCACCAATTATTCGGGTGCGGAAAAGAAGGAGTATGTTTTAACACGCATAAATCAGCTTGCAATAGAAAACGGAATCAATTTCGATATTCAGGCTGTATCAAACAAAATCGAAGAATTAATCAAATTATCGAAAGAAGTCAATTACAAAAAGACAAACGAGGGGGAAGAATAATGGACAAGAAGAAGTTACAGGATTTTATCTCAAAACTCCAGGAGATGGCTGTACAATTAAATGATATTGAAGATAGCAAAGAAATAATTTCTGATAAAAGCTTGGACTCTGATTCCGAGCCGATTAAATCGGAAGTTAATACAATCTCAACAAATGCAATCAGTAGTTCGTATGCAAACTATATTACAATTAAGAAGTCTGATGGAACCGTAATAAACTACAATAGCAATTTTACATTGGAGCATAATGACTATATTACTGTCGAGATTGATTATGCTGCTCTTATTGCAACCGAAGGTTATACAGTAAATAACATACAAGGTTGTAACATGATTTTTTGCGGAAGGACAAAGCGTTTTCATGCCGGTGTCTCAATATATAGTCTGAATAATAACCAATTTGTGGGAGAAAATGCCGGGGTTAATAATACCTACGGCGTGGATTTATATTATTTGTATAAAACATACGGGACCGCAAATTTTAAATTGGTGGCAGAATGGGATGGCGGTGAAAATTTGCTTGTAAATAGTATAACAATAGGAACACCGACTATTCAATCAATTACAGTTATAACTCCTCCGACCCAAGTCAGTTATTGTGTGGGCGATGCTTTTAATATGGCAGGAATGGTTGTCCAGGCACAATATTCAAATGGCATGGTGGCGCCGTACACTGGTTATACTATTGCTCCGTTGGCCGGGTTGACAACAGACGATACATATGTAACAATCTTCGCGGATCAGCCAGGATACAATATATTTACGCAGCAAGCCATCACGGTCAGTCGGAATAAAGTACATACAGATCAATATGTTTATAGCCGTTACAGGGCAAATGAGGATGAGGAGTGGAGTGAATGGCAGTCTATCAATAACACTATTATAAGTGTAAACGGAGGACTGATTTGTCAAACAAAAACGTTGATCAGAATAGATAAAAGTAAAATTGATCTGGGTAACGCCGACAAAGCCGGTATCCATATTATGTTGTACAGAAATACATCACAGCCGATAGATTCTGTAAAGCATTTCAGAATAAATAATATGAGATATGCAATTAATCACCATTTTGCAAATCAGATTTTTTATGCCGGTGAGGTTAAAGCGGGTGAGACAGGATATTTTGATATTTTACTTGAACACGACGATTCCTATCTGGAATTCAAATTAAATAATGAAGATACAGATATTGCAAATATCTACTTTACTCGCGGATACAATTATCAGGCGAAAAAAGAGTTGAAAACAATCCCCCTTGCGGAGGGTGAGTTGCAGGTAAACCTATGTAATGGGGAATACAAATACGAAATAGATTTAATAAAAAGGGAAAGTACTCCTCTCGGAGTTAAACTTTCTACTGTTTTTGCGCCTAATGAAGGCGGTGATGGTTGCGGATTTTATGGAAGATTAAATATTGCCGAGCATTTCGATTTTGAATCTATTGACTATAACGAGTATATCAAAACGCACACATATACGGACTCATATGGCAATCGTACAAACTTTAAGGTAGTTTTTTATTATATTGAAAACGGGGAAAGAAAGTATATAACCGGAGACGCAATTAAAGATATTACGGTTGTAAAAATCGGCGAAGTTGTTGTTAACTTTACATATAATAATTACTTTGTTTTTATTGAACATATCGCTCCGGATTATCATGTTTTCGTTGAAACTCCGTCAAATATCGTATTAAATAACACCTATTATAAGAGCGTACTTAACGATTCGGGAAATAAAATTAATTTGCCAATTTATTGGTTGAGTAACGGTCAGACTACCAAGGGATTTAATTATAATGGCGACTTGGTGTTCATAACCGACGAGTATGATAATTATACTGCAATTATTTATAATAGCAACAGAAGAATAACGAGCATTGAAGATAAGTACGGAAATTATATTCATATTAATTATCTGACAAACAATAATATCAGCTATATTGTTGACTCGCGGAATAGAAAGGTAACGTTTGATTATACAGAGGCGCTGATATCTTCTGTGTGCAAACCTAAAATAACAAAAATAGAGTTCGCTACTTTGGAAGCGGATGGGTCAACAGAAACAGAATATAAGTCAGTCAGCTTTTCATATACAAGCAAACGGATTAACGGCACAGTCGGATATGTACTTACGAGTGTTATTTCTTCAGACGGCAAACAGAGCAACATTGCATTTGATTCTGATACTCTCAATGCCAAAGTGATTAATGTAACTAACTACGCGTCGGCAGTTCCCGATGATGATAGCACGTCTAAATCTGTTCTGAATTATAGTATTCAATACGACTTTGGTAACAATATAACTAAAGTTACAGATATAAATGGAGTACAGGAGGAATATACATTTAACGACGATTACAATTTATGTGAGTATTGCGTAATAAAAAACGACAAGGTTGCCGAATGCAGAAAATATGTATATAAAGAGTTTTCACAGTATTCGGTAGTATATGCGAAAAAATCTACGCTTAATAAATACACCCCTTCACAATTTTCATTCCAAGGGGAGGACAGTGAGTATTCGGAGTTAAATTATCTCGATAAAATTCAGCAAAAAATAAAGACGCATTTTACCGAAAACTCAAAAATTGTTTCGGAGATAAACTATAATTACAATGATAATCACCGCGTTGTTTCTTCAGATGCCGTTACTGAATATTTCAATTCTGCAGGTGATTCCTTGCTTCATAAAGAAAGGGTTTACACAAACTATGTCTATAACTCTTCAAAACAGGTTCTGAATAAAATTTCATCTCATTACTCTCATTTTAATGGAGATGCTGAAGTAAAGGACAAAAGCTATGTTGTAGAATATACCTACGATTCCAACGGTAATCCTACAAAAGAAACCAGTTACAGCGGCGCATGGACAACGCATGCAGCTTCTGGTACTTGCACATGTGATTTTTCAACGTCGGATAAATTTTATTCGCAATATGCATACGACGCATTTGGTCGTATAGCTCAATCCAAGACCCAGGACGGATTGTATCATGATGCATTTACATATTACGACGGTACAATGAACGTGCATAAAATCGCCCATACGGGTAGGAGCGAAGTTATTTATTCATATAATAATGAGGATAATCTCACAAAGGTAAGCTCAACAAATTCAGGCTTGGAAAATTATGCCTTAACCGAGTATGATCTCGGTGAAACGGTAAAGTTCAATCATGCAGGCAACAAACCTATTGAATTTGAGTATGAATCAAAGCGCCGCATAAGCAAAATAAAACTCAATGGCAACGATTATATTTCTTTCAGTTATGAAGATAAAGTTGCCGATGGCGATTATACTGTGGACAAAGTAACTGCTACCAACGCTAAAAACGAAGTTATGGTCGCTGTAACCGACAGGGCAGGATGTTTTGATAAAACATATTATAATTCTGCATTGCTCCTGCAGCGCACATATGATTGCAACGGGTATCTTATAACAGCCCAGGATTCCCTTGCCGGGGCAACAGAAAATTATACCCGTGATATAGATGGTAATATCAAAACATATACATATGCAAAGGGCGGCGAAAATTACAATGAAGTTATAGGCTATGACTATAAGGGCAATGTAACGCAGGTAAATCACGGCGGAACTGTGGTAAGGACGGATGTTTACACTTATGCCGCCGACTGCGATAATCACCTCACTCAAATAGTTACAGGCTCAAATATAACTATAACTCCCCAATGGGATATAAGTAACAGATATACAGGAGCCTCCGTAGCTTTATCGGATCTTCAGCTTATAGAAAACATAGGTTACTATAAGCAGGGTGATCATGCCACCAACCTGCCAAAGGTATATAACTATTTAGTAAAGAAGAATAGTACTGTTAAATACTCAGGTCAGATGTCGTTAACATATGACGAAAGCGAGAACATAAAAAATATAACTATCGACGGAAAAAGTATAGATTATATTTATGATTCTCTTGGTCGTTTGATAAGAGAAGAGAACGAGCAACTCAACCAGGTTTACACATATAGCTATGACAATAACGGCAATATTCTTACAAAAAAGATAGGAAGTACCACAATTACCTATTCATACGACGGGGATAAGCTGGTATCATATAACGGACAGGCGTGTGTGTATGATACGCTTGGTAATCCCACAACTTACCGCGGTAAAACTGCGACGTGGCAAAGGGGAAGAAAGCTCATATCTTACGACGGCAACACATTCAGCTACGACGCGTATGGCAGAAGGCTGAGTAAAAATAATATAAAGTTCTATTACGACAGCAATGGCAAACTTTTAAAACAGAGCAACGGGCTGGAGTTTTATTACGATGCCGTCGGCGTGATAGCAATAAAGTATAGCGGCGAGATATATCTTTGTGCAAAAGATGTGTTGGGAAATATTATTGCCCTTATTGACAGTAACGGCAACCCTGTGGTACAATATTGGTACGATGCGTGGGGCAACCACAAGGTTGTTGATGTCAACGGCAACGAAATTACCGATTCAACCCACATGGGCAACCTCAATCCGTTCAGGTACAGGGGATACTATTTCGACCGTGAAACGGGCTTGTACTTCTTACAAACTCGCTACTATGACCCTGAGATAGGGAGATTCATTAATATTGACAGCATAGAATATGCCGATCCTCAAACTATTAATGGATTAAACCTCTATGCTTATTGTTTGAATAATCCGATTAAGTATGTCGACCCGAAGGGAAATAACGTTGTTGATAGTATCAGTGCTATTTTGGAGTGGATAGGACTTGTCTCAAAAATAGGTATAAATTTTATTTTAGGTCTTTCAAAAACGCAGAGTGTTGGGTCAAATGCTAAATATTTAGCAAACCTATTTAAAAATTTTGGTTATGGTTTTTCGTCAGTCCTTTCCTTTATGGGAAATGCCTTGATAGGCGTATCAAATATTATAGAAGGATTTTCCGACAACAAATCTTTTTTGAATATTACGACAGATACAGTTTTTGATATAACTGCAATATCGTTGGGTACTGCAATAGGCGCGGCAATAGGTTCTGTTATTCCTGTGGTCGGAACTTTTGTTGGTGGAGCAATTGGCGGAGCACTCTCTTTCACATATACAAATTTTGAGTCAAGTCAAATTATACAAGAGACAAAGCAAAGTTTTTTTGACGGCGTTAATCAAATAGTAGGTGATTTTGTTGATATTTTCCATTCAATCAATAAAGCATGTGAGGACTTTCTAAACTATATTAATAATAGTATAACAAGCTTTATTAGGAATATTTTTGGTTGGTAAGAATTAAATGGTACCTGAAAATATAGATAACTTTATCAGATCGCGGGATACAATTTATTTTAATATAAAAACAAAATTACTGTTTTTTATTGGCATTATTGTGTTATGTGGGCTTCAGATTGGTTTTGATATTTATATAACAGGCGATACTGTGGATTTAGTGGATCTTGTAGTAGCTCTTTGTCATATAACTCTTTCCTTGATATTCTTTATTTTGAGTTTTATTTTAAGGAATGAGGGCTGCAAATATGTTATCTATGGAGGCGGGCTTATAATAATCGCGCATTATTTAAGTTACTTTATTTTTCGCTATTTCCTCTACCCGTTTAATGCTTTTTGGGGCTTTGGCGGCACTATCTTTTGGATTCTCTCCTCATGTGTGTGCATATTATCCATTAAATCAAACATTAAAAATAATTGCTACAAAAATGAAGATTCCCAATTTGAGACGATAGCGGAAGACGGTAAAAAATATTGCATTGTAATTACATGGAGGACATTCCTTTTAGCCGGAATTTATATAGCTCTATGTATTGGCATATCAGTAATATATTTTATATTCTCCGATACATTTACAGCAACCGAACAAAGTTTATCAATAGCATTCCAGCTTGGACTAATTTGGTGTCTTGCGGCAATAAATTTTTTTGCTATATTTTCATGGAAACTTATAATCAAGTATGTATATATAAATAAGTATGTGGTTAATATTTAATAATAATTTTTCTCTCCCCGCGGCGCATGCGCCGCGGGGAGTATTTGCTTAGGCTGTATTGACAGCAACGATAAATTTTTAAAACAGAGCAACGGGCTGGAGTTTTATTACGATGCCGTCGGCGTGATAGCAATAAAGTATAGCGGCGAGATATATCTTTGTGCAAAAGATATGTTGGGGAATATTATTGTCCTTATTGACAGTAACGGTAACCCTGTGGTACAATATAACTACGATTCATGGGGCAACCACAAGGTTGTGGATGTCAACGGCAACGAAATTACCGATTCAACCCACATGGGCAACCTCAATCCTTTCAGGTATCGCGGCTATTACTATGATACCGAAACTGGCTTTTACTTCTTAAAGTCACGTTATTACGACCCCGAGGTTTGTAGATTCATAAGTTTAGATAATGTTTTCTTTGCTAATAATTTTAGAATAAACGGGCTTAATTTATATATGTATTGTATAGATAATCCAGTAATGTATGTTGATACTATTGGTTTTTATCCTAGAAAAATCATCAGCAGGGATCCGTATATCGGAATAGATGATAAAGATACAGAAAATGAGCATGTTCATATAAAATATAATGGAAAGGATTATACTTGGTATAAAAATAGTAAACATATAAAACATAGTAAAGACTTAGGGTTTGATGATGTGTCACAATCCATGGAAAAAAAACTGAGGGCAAAAGGCTTAGATGAAGGCTATTTTAAAAGTGTTTATGTAAATATACCAAGATATAGAGAAGAATTTAAGGTTTCTGATATTCTAGATAGAAATGAAAAACTTAATGTTCCAAGTGTGCCTAATTGGCAAGAAGGTATGAAACCTGGAGAAATACCTAATAACCAAGAAGAATTTAAAAATATATCTGAAATTCCATCTTTGGAGGGATTTGAGTTAGAAGTAGCTATATTTGGCGGCATTCTTGTTATAGGGCTGATAGGGTTAGCATTTTTTACTGGAGGACAAAGTTTATGGGGTCTTTTATTAATATAAAGCTTATACAAAATAAGGAGTTATAAATGAAATACGAAATAGAAAATTATGAAGTATATTTGGAATCAATAGCCGATTATTTGCCAAAGAAATTTTATAAATACTATAACGAACCATATTCAGAAACACGTCATAACAGGTTTCATGATTGTGGTATCAAAGAGATAAAATTTTCAGGCGATTCATTTTTTTATAAATCGTCGGACGACACAATTAAGCTGGTTTTAAATTTAGGCGATGTGATAGAGTATGTCATTGATATTTCAGATATTATATCAATTAATGTCGATTATCATATGGATAAAGATCTGCTGTCGGAGCGTGGATTAAATGTGATTGGAGAAATACTTGATTGCTTTGTTAAATTGTTGGCGGACAACAAATATGGTTTTGAATTTATTACCACTTCAGGATTTTATATGTTGATTGAGTTCGGGAAAGTAAAAATAAAGAAATTAAGACTAAAGTAAAATAAGCAACCCTAATTTTACAAAAAACGCGAACGGAAAATTTTTTTTCCGTTCGCGTTTGGCTTTTTATGATATACTACAATAGAAATTTTGTTATAAGTTATATAACAAGATAAAAAACATTACCAAGGAGAACCAAGCGCCATGTCGGAACCCAAATTAATTCATAATAAAATAAGACAGAACACCAATAGAAGAGAACTTAATGAAAAATTCAACGATCTGCTTACAAGTGCCATATCTTATTATGAAGAAAATAAAGATGTGCATTTTCGCAAATATGCAAGATTTGCAAAGGAGTTAAACAATTTTGCAAGGGAAAAATATTCTATTAATTTACAGTTCTCGGAAAAAGATATTCAGCGCTTAAAATATCCGCAAAAGCAGGAACATACTAAACACGGTCTTGAAATTATCCGTTGTTTAAGGGAGTACATTAAAGATAAGGAGGCAATAGATAATGATATTCCTAATCAAGCATTTATAGAAAAATCTTTCAATACTATATCGTCGCTAAAAAGAATTGTAGATTACTTAGAATATGGTGGGGATGCTCCAGTCGAAATAAATTCATATGGTCTGATTGAGCGTGAAGCTGCTCGAATTAATTATTTTGTAATCAGCATTAAAGAATATAATCATTGCTAAGTCAGGAGGGGGGAATGAGAGATTTATTTAAACGGATAAAAAAATCGCTATCAGACGGCAATGCAATATTCGGTTTTTGTTCTATACTTGTAGGTATAATTGCTTCCTTGTTACAAGAATTTATCAAAATGGATAATAACAGGTTTTCCCAAAACGTCGGGTGTGCATTTGCACGGTTTGCCGTATTCGTACAGGGACAACGCGGATTTTGTGTGGATTTCTCAATGCAAAAGACGGATATAGTTTTCAAAAGCAGCTATATCAGGGACATTATAACGGGTGACGAATTGCGCCCTGCCGAACATACAAAACTTGTACGCGAGATTGCCGACAGGGTTATCAAAGAGGGCACAGAAAATACAACCAGCGGTAGCTGGATGGCATACTTTGAAGAGTTCGGCGACAAAGAGCTGTTTATCACCAATAACTCGGACGAGATAGTGAATGAGCTGTACAACCATCAGGAAGTGGCGGAGGCAGACGTTGCGGACGACGCCTTCAATATGACTTTCTGCCTCGACTACTGCCCCAATATAGAGGAGCAGGAAGATGAGTTGTCCACGCACGAAGAGCAGGAAGAGGACAATCAGGTCAAGGTCGGAGATAAGTTCAGCTTTAACGGACGCGAATGGGAAGTCAAGGGCTTTGACGGACTTTACCCCGAACAGGCGGTAATCACTCGCACGGAACAGTCGGGTGACCTTGTTTACGACGTAACGCAGAATATCGACATTGCCGAACTTCTGTCAAAAGGTCAGCGTATAAAGCCCGAACAGGGTGAAAACACCGACCTTTCAGCCGTCCTCGACCAGAGCGAACTCGGCGGCGCAAAGACGAGGTTCAAGAACAACGTCGCCGCAATCAGGCTTGTAAATAAGCTGTATGCGGAGAACAGAAACCCCACGGCGGAAGAGCAGAAAACGCTCTCACAATTCGTCGGCTGGGGCGGACTTTCGCAGGCATTCGACGAGAAGAACGAGAGCTGGAAGAAGGAATACGCAGAGCTTAAAAGCCTGCTAACGACGGAAGATTACGAGCAGGCGCGGTCAAGCACCCTGAACGCCTATTACACCGCAAAAGATGTAATAGGCGGCATATACTCGGCACTCAATCGCTTTGGAGTAAAGGGCAATAACCGCATATTAGAGCCTGCAATGGGCACGGGCAATTTCTTCGGCTTTATGCCAAAAGAGATAGCCGAGGGCAGCAGACTTTACGGCGTGGAATTAGATAATCTCACAGGCAGAATTGCGGCAAAACTATACCCGCAGGCGAACGTGCAGATAAAAGGATTTGAGGACACGACCTTTCCAAACGACAAGTTCGACGTCGTCGTGGGCAACGTGCCATTCGGCGGTTATGGCGTTGCAGACAGCGACTACAATCGCTATAACTTCAAGGTTCACGATTATTTCCTCGCCAAGAGCGTAGATAAAGTCAAGCCCGGCGGCATTGTCGCCATCATCACGAGCAAGGGCACAATGGACAAGCTCAACCCAAGCGCGAGGAAGTATGTTGCGGAACGTGCAGAATTGCTCGGTGCAATCAGACTTCCCAATAACGCCTTCAAACAGACGGCGGGCACGGAGGCTGTCGCGGACATTCTCTTTTTTCGTAAGCGTGCGGAAAAGATAACCGACCTTTCCCGCGAGGAATGGCTGGGCACGGGCAAGACGGCAGAGGGATATGAGATAAACAACTATTTCATCTCTCATCCGCAGATGATACTCGGCACTTTGACGGAAGAACACGGCTTGTACGGCGGCATAGATACGACCGTAAAGCCAGACGGACGCGAACTCAAAGCCGCGCTCGCCGAGGCGATACAAAACCTGCCGCAGAGCTTTTATATCAACCCGCAGACTCCGCCCGAACAGGAGCAGACGACAGAGGTTGACTATAATGTAAAGCCGTTCTGCTATAAGGCAGAAAACGGCAGACTGTATATGCGCGTGGGTGAGGGAATGGAAGAACAACCCATACCCAAATCACCAAAGGACGCTTATCAGAGAATTTGCGGAATGATAGCCCTCAGAGAGGAGCTGCACCATATTCTCGATATTCAGATACAAGGGTGTTCGGACGAAGTACTCAAAAGCGAGCAGTACAAACTCAATAGAGAGTACGACCTGTTCGTAAAGAAGTACGGCTATCTCAACAGCCAGACAAATACAAGGCTATTCAGGGATGATGGCGACAGCGCATTGTTGTTTGCCGCGGAGAACGTAAACGAAGAAACCAAAGCCGTAACAAAGGCAGATATTTTCTTCAAGCGCACCATTCGCCCGTATGTAGTGCCGACTTCTACGGACGACCCGTTCGAGGCTTTGCAGATTTCAAAGAACGAGCGCGGCAAGGTAGATATTGCCTACATAGAGGAGTTGACGGGCAAGGACTACGACACAGTACTATCCGAACTCGGCAGCACGGTATTCCGCGACCCCGAACAGGTAAAGGAGGAAGATAAGTATTCAGGCTTTGTAACGGCAGAGGAATATCTGTCGGGGCAGGTAGTAAATAAGCTCGACCTCGCCCGTTCAGTTGCAGAGGAGCACCCCGAATACAAAAAGAATGTCGAGGCGTTGGAGGGCATACAGCCCGAAAAGCTGACGGCGAGCGATATATCGGTAAGGCTCGGCGCGACGTGGGTGGACAAGGAGTACTACAAGCAGTTCTATTGTGAGCTTATGGGCATTTACCGCTATCTATATGATGACGTTGAGCTGACGTATAACCCGCACGACTCGTCGTGGAGGTTAGACCAGACGCAGAATGTGCGCTACACCACGCAGATGAAACAGAAGGAGGTGTACGGCACAAACCGCGCTCCTGCGTACAGACTATTCGTAGATGCTCTCAACTTAAAAGCTACGACCATCACCGACTTGGTGGAGGAAAACGGCAAAGAGAAGAGGGTGGTCAATCAAGCTGAAACGATAGCGGCAAGGGAGAAACAGAACAAGATAAAGGAAGCGTTCGCCGATTGGATTTTCAAAGACCCCGAACGCAGGGCGGACTTGGAAGAAACCTACAACAGGCTGTTCAACCAGACAAGACTTCCAAGCTATGACGGGAGCTATCTCAAATTTCCCGAAATGAACCCTGCGATAGAGCTTAAACCACACCAGAAGAATGCAGTACACAGAACTATAACATCGCCGTCAAGCACGCTTTTACACCACGTTGTGGGCGCAGGCAAGACCTTTACGGTCATAGCCTCGATTATGAAAATGCGGCAGTTGGGACTTTGCAAAAAAGCAATGGTGACCTGCCCGAACCACCTCGTCCAGCAATGGGCGGGTGAGTGGAGGAAACTATACCCAAACGCGCATATTCTCGTCGCCACAAAGGAGGACTTGGAAAAGGACAACCGCAAGAAGTTTGTATCAAAAGTTGCCCTCGGCGATTGGGACGGAATAATCATTGCGCAGAGTTCGTTCGCTAAAATCCCCATTTCCACGGAAAGACAGATACGCAAACTTAAAGAGGAGATAGCGGGCGTAGAGGCAACGATAGTAAAGCAATGGGAAGAGAACGGAATGCCGCGCGGCGCAGTCAAGAACCTTGAAACGATAAAGAAGAGCAAGGAAAAACAGTTAAAGAAGCTGATGGACGCGAGCGGCAAGGACGATGTGTTGAAGTTCGAGGACTTGGGCATTGACTACCTGTTCGTGGACGAGGCTCACGCTTATAAAAATCTGTTCCTGTTCACGAAGATGAACAATGTTGCAGGCATATCTACCGCGGCAAGCCAGAGGGCGAGCGACTTGAAATTAAAGTGTGAATACTTGCAGGAGCTTCACGGCAGCGACAGGGGCGTGGTGTTTGCAACGGGTACACCTATCTCAAACTCAATGACGGAAATGTACACAATGCAGACCTATTTGCAGCCATCCGTATTAAAGAAACTCGGTATGACTTTCTTCGACGGCTGGGCGGCGGACTTCGGCGAAACGATAACAAGTATGGAACTGTCACCGTCAGGTCAGGGGTACAGGGCGAAAACGAGGTTTGCAAAATTTACGAACCTGCCGGAACTTTTGAAACTGTACCGTTCGTTTGCCGACGTGCAGACAAAGGAGATGGTAAAGCTCAACGTGCCCAAAGCCGAAAAGCAGGTCATAACCCTTAAACCTTCTGATACGGTCATTGAACTTGCAGAGGAAATCGCGGAGAGGGCAGACAGAATACACGACGGCAATATTGACCCGCACGAGGACAATATGCTCAAAATCACCTCGGACGGAAAAAAGCTTGCGTTAGACCCGCGCTGTTTTGTGCCTGAATCGCAGGACGAAGAGGGCAGCAAACTCAACGAGTGTGCGCAGAGGATATACGAGGTCTGGACTGATACGGCGGACAAAAAGGGAACGCAGATAGTGTTCTGTGACTTGTCCACGCCGAAGGTCAAGTTTGAGGACTATGAGTACGGCAAGGACTTCGACGCATACAACGACCTGAAATACAAGCTCGTGCAAATGGGTATTCCCAAGGAACAGATTGCATATATCCACGACGCGAACACGGACGAAAAGAAACAGGCGTTATTCAATAAAGTAAACGCAGGCGACGTTCGTGTATTAATCGGCAGTACGGCAAAGTGCGGTGCGGGCACGAATGTGCAAAAGCGGCTTGTCGCTCTGCATCACCTCGATACACCTTATCGTCCAAGCGATATGGAGCAGAGGGAGGGCAGAATTATCCGTCAGGGCAACACCAACGATAAGGTCAAGATTTTTACCTATGTAACAGAGCGCACGTTCGACAGCTATTCCTATCAGATACTTGAAAACAAACAGCGTTTTATCTCGCAGATAAACAGGGGAGATTTGACAATAAGAGAGGCAGAGGACATAGACGAAACTACGCTTTCGTATGCCGAAATCAAAGCAATCACCGCAGCGAACCCCAAGATTAAGCGCAAGATGGAAGTGGACGCCGAGGTCGCAAGGCTGCGCGTGTTGGAAGGGCAGTACAAAAAGAATTTATATGAATTACAGGACAAAATCTATAAGAACTACCCAGAAGACATACGTAAACAGGAGCTGTTCATCGAGCGCGTGGGCAAGGACTTGGAAATGCTCAAAAGCACACGACCGACTAATCCCGAAGATTTTTCGATAAGCGTAAACGGCAAAGTTTACACGGACAAGAAAGAGGGCGGAAAAGCTCTTATGGACGCGCTGTATTCGGGAAAAGTCAATGTTCCCGTTGCGAAGTATTGCGGCTTTAAAATCAGCATGAACCCTATGTATATGCTCGGCGGAGAAAGAGAGATAACGCTCGCCGCAGAGGGGCAGTATGTTATTCCGATAGGTGAGAGTGCGTTCGGCAATCTTACGCGATTGGAAAATTTCTTAAAAGACCTGCCTGAAAGGGAGGAGAGATATAAAAAGAGGCTCGCTCAGTTAAACGCCGACCTCGAAATTGCCAAAGAACAGGTGGAAAAACCGTTTGAACAGGCGGAGCAGTTGAAAACGCTTCTCTCCGAGCAGGCAGAACTCAACGCCGAACTCAACCTTGATAAGCGCGAGGAAGTAATAATCGACGACGAGAACGACAGCGACGATGACGACAACAATTACAGGGCTTTGCCCGATATTCAGAAACAGAATATGGAGGTGAACATTATAGACGAGGAAGACAAGATTGCGACAATGCAGGTAGATTTGCTGCCCGACTATGCCGTGACTAACGAAGATATGCACGCATATGGCTACACTTGGGACGGTATGCTGCCCATTACAGGAGCCGCGGCAAAGACAATTTCAAAACTTGGGGTAACGGTCTATGAACTTACCCCGACAGACAACGAGTACGAAGTAAAGGCGACAGAGCTGTTTGACGAGAAAGACAAACTATTCGGCGTGGAAAAACCCGATTGGAATGCCTTTTTAAGTTCAAGCAAAGGACAAAAGTATATAGCGGCAAGGCAACAGCTTGTCGGTGCCGTGTACTCTTTACTTAATAAAAATGATATGTCGGAATTCGGAGACAAACTCATAGAGCCTATCCGACAAAATTATGAAAGAGAGAATGCAGTCCTTACAAAATATGTGGAATCAAATCCTGAAATGCTTTCGGAAGAAATTGAGCCATTTGCAGAACTGATTTTTAATGAGCAGTATGAAAAATTGACAGCACTTATTCCATTTAAAGAGTATGGCTGGAGTAAAGCAGATATTCATTCTGAACTCACCGATGTTAATGACGGGACTCTAATGGAGAACTTGACTGAATATGCGTATGATAGCCGCGTTGAAGATTTTATTGATGAGAAGATAAAAGACTTAAAATGGCTCAACGGGAAGACGACCGGTTTTACTGACGATGAAATGGAACGGATAGCCAATGATTTGGGTGAGGCATTTAAGGGCAGTGAATTTGATGTGCGGGAAGAAGGTGAATCGTATGATGAATGGTATGACTACTTCAAGTACGACAGAGTCAGACCGATATTAAAGGAGCGTATGCCGCAATACGCAATCAATACCGATTATAGGTTTGAAGATAACCCCCTCGATGCTGTTGAACAGTACGAAGACAATCCGCTCGGCTTGCCGACTTTGGACGATAAGCTTACCGTTCTTGCCGTTCAGCCTGATATTAAACTGAACGAAAATCGGACGATACAAGGCGCTACACTTCTTAAAAACGAAGTGGTGGACGGCTGGTATGTTCTCGGCTTTAGTCACGACGGCGACGGTAATGCGCTTTCAGTTGGCGACAGAACAAACCTTGAAAAACTTGGCGTATCGTCTGTCGAGATAGACCCGAATATCATAAGGACTTTCGACTCCGAACAGGAAGCGCAGAGCTTTTACGATGAGCGCGTAAAGGTACTCAACTCATTAAAGGAGAACAACGACCGCAAAGAGCCTGATTATGAGGCAGAGGTCAAAAAGAGCGTTAATGTCGAGTTTGAGGCATATAAGACAGATGTGCTTACCCGTTCGCCCGAAGATATTTTCTATGAGAACTATAAAATTCATGTCTTTACAGAACTCAAAGAAGTAATCGAGGCTGGAAGTAGTGGGCACTTGGATAAGGAAGATTACAGAGCACTCTATGAAGAACGCGGTAACATTCTTGGCGAACTGTATATGGACTATTTAAGCGAAGAGTATGCAAGCGTAAACAATATGAGTGATACGGCGGAGTTTATCAAGGACTATAACGAACGCTATCATTCGGCTGTAATGAGCGGACAAACGAAAATGCCCGTCTATCTCAAAACAGCGCAGTATGCTTTGGAACACAACGAGTTTGAACAGTATCAAGCCTCGCGCAGGCTGACCGAAGAGTGCAGGAACGCGATAGATAAAGCAATCTCCGAGAACTATGACGGTATGCACTTGCGGAGTGGTTTTGAGATGAAGCTCATTGACGAATACGGCGAAGAGCGCATCAAGTATATCTTTGCAACTACTCTGCGCGAGAACCTCGGCGACGGCAGGTATAGCCCTGAAAACAAAGGCTGGGCGGAGAATATTCCCGTATCTGAAAGCCCCGAAGAGCGTAGGAACTGTTGCCTGAACTCTCATCCCGCAGTCATTGACGGTGTGGTTAGGCTCATCAGAAGGTACGAACAACTGAATAAAAACGTAGAAGAAATAATGCAGTATCAGACTAATGCTGAACAACAAAATAAGGAGGAAAACAGTTTGGCAGAAAACAAATTTTTAACGGAAACGTCACGCGGCGACAAGGTTTTAAGCATTGCACAGGACAGGAGCGGCAGGAATGTCGCGGTAGTGCAGAGGAAGAACGATTATACTGTCGCAATCGGCTACGACACGACAGACGGAACTTGGGCGCAGGGCGTGTACGATTTCAAGGACGAAAAAGCGGCAAACGATTACCGCGAGAAGTATTACGGCGAAAACAGCGAGCCTCAGGAGAAGTGGTACGAGATTTTCGTGTCGAAAGACGCGCTCATAAAGAAGTACAACAAATCCTCGCTTATGCGGATGCCTTCAAGTAACGAGGAATATGCGGACTATACCTATTTTGTGTATAACAACCGCTTGAAAGATAGCAGGCAGATTGTGGATATGCAGTCGGATTCGCGCGAGCTGTGCTACAAAATCACGCTCAACGAGGGAGAGGTCGTAAATCTTCGCAACCGCGACGGCGACGAGGTGGAGCTTACGGCGGAGGAGTTCGCAGGACTTGTAAACCATACCTCGGACAAGGACTATGAGCGCGAGGAAAAGCCGCGCGTATCGGTCAATATTCCGAGAGATGCGCTCATCAAGGCGTATGATAATTCTTCTTTGTACCGCGCCCCTAACGGCACAAAGTATGCGGGGTATGCCTACTATTTGCCTAACTCGGTAGTGCGTGAGAATACGCAGGCAGAGGACGGTAGTATGACGGCAAACATCGCGGAAGATTTCACAGTAACGCTGCGCAAAGACAAGGAAGAAATCAAAATCTTCGCGCAGGAGTTTAAGGAGCTTGTCGGCAACACGAACGACGAGGACTACAAACGCGAACCTACCGCATTGGACGAATACCGTGAACAGCAGAAAGACGACGGCAAGGCGTGGAGTGAAATTGCGCTCTCCGAAAAAGCGGTCATCGCCGCTTATGAAAAGAGTACACTTATCAGAATGCCAAAGGGCAAGTATGAGGGAATGGTCCATTACATTCCGAGCGGTATGGTGCGCAAGGACGAAAACGGTCTGCGACTGCGCTTGCCCGAAGATTTCGAGGTGCACTTGAAGGGAGGCTCGGACGAAAAAACCGACCTTACGGCACAGCAGCTTATGGAAGAGCTTGCGGGAAAGAAAGATGAGGACTACGAAAGTATCTACCGCCGCCCCAGCGAGGAGGCAAGAAAGAAGTTTGAAACGATAGAAACAAACCTCCGCTCATCTCTGCCCGACGAAATGCGCAACAAGTCTAATTGGGTAGTTGTGCGCACGAGGGAAAACAACGACACAGGCAGGCTTGAAAAATTCCTGATTGACGTGCATACGGGCAAGTTTGCAGAGAGCGACAATCCAAAGACTTGGACGGACTTTGACTCGGCTTGCAAATATGCAAAGGAACACGGCGGCGTTGCGCTCGCCTATGCGCTCGACGGTACGGACGGCATTGCCTGTATCGACCTCGACAAATGTATCGGCGAGGACGGGAAACGCACGCCACTCGCAGAGGAAGTACTGTCCAAGTGTGGAAAAACATATATCGAACACTCCTTGAGCGGTAAGGGCTTACATATCTTTGGCAGGACAAAGGGCGCAGGTCTTCGTTCCTTCTCAAAGGACGGAGATATGGAATACTATCAGGGCGGACAGTTCATTGCTATGACGGGCGACGGGACAGGCTTTTACCGGCTCGGCGATTTTGATACACCTGAAATGAAGGCACTTCTTGAGCGGAAGTTAGAGCGCAGAACGGAGTGGACGAATGTCGGCAAAGGCGAGGCGGGACTTACGCAGATGGACGACAGGCAACTTCTCGAAAAGGCGTTCTCGGCAAAGAACGGCGACACGGTACGCAGACTGTATAACGGCGAAGATTTACGGCATAACCATTCCAACAGCGATATGTCGCTTATGAACTACCTCGCCTTCTATTCGGGAGGTAATATTGAGCAGATGACGAGAATTTTCGCCACGAGCGGACTTTATCGGCCCGAAAAGGACGCAAGCTACTACGAGCATACGGCAATCAAGGCGGGGAAAGACACGCCTCACTATACTCCGCCAAAAGCTCCCGCGCAGCCGCCTAAATCTTCGGGTGGCAATAGCAAGGCATAAAATATGCGGCTACCACAAGGCAGCCGCAAATGGGAGAGTCAGGCAATTAACCAAGTAAATCTTCAATCGTGCAGTCAAGCGTCTTTGCAAGCGCATACAGCGTTTCCGCCTGTGCTTTCTTCAAGAGGGAGGAGTCCTCCTCGTAATAATTGATAGAGCGGATATTTACGCCGCTTAAATCTGAGAGCTGTTTTTTGGAAAGTTTACGAAGTTCGCGGAAATATGTCAGCTTATTTTTTATGGGAAACTTTGACTCTATCCATTCTACCGTTTTGCTTTCCGGCGCTTCGTGATATGGGTGGTATTTTGCTATCAGGGTGCTCATGGGAACGGCGCTCAATATTTCTTTGAATGATTTATTGAGATACCACTGGGAATATGCAAGCACCCAGCCTGCCCAGTATTCGGGAGAGCGGTCGAGCGGAACGGTATTATACGGCACATCTCTTTCGAGAATTTCAGAGAGTAGCTCTGTCGCAGATTTTCCTGAAATGTAGTCGGGATTTCCGGCTTCTATGCCGCTTGCAACTTTTGAAGAACAGAATTGTTGCGCGATGACGTCAGGCTCAATGTCCATTGCGTTAATTGCAATATCAAAGAGCGCAGCGAGATTGTGCATCACATCGGAAAGGTAAATTTCATTGTAAGCGCGGATCATCAGCCTTTATGCCTCCTCTGATAATGTCGATAAGCAACAGGATTTCAGACGAAAGTGCAGAGCCTTTACGGTTTGAAAGATACGCGCTTCTTGCAAGCTCGTCGCGCTTTTTGCGCAGAGGGTAGTGTATCTCCTGCGGGGCGACTTCATAGCCCAAAAATTGCAGGCGCGAAAATGCAAGTTTGGATTTTATGACTATCTGATTGCCGAGATTTCCAAGTCGCATTACCTGCGTAAGGCGTTTTACGGTGATGGTGTTGCTCAAAAAATCACGCGCGTATGAAAAGTACGAGTCGTC
>CALVMP010000009.1 GCA_944346655.1 uncultured Clostridia bacterium | reverse complement strand
TCATTCTCAGCCGCACATAGTCGCTGTACCATATCCCGTCATGGTACAGTTTTTCTTTAAGGACCTCTGCGGTGCGCCTCCTTATGTCGTCGGCAATATCTTCAGCCAGTCCCTCAAAGGGAGCGCGGACAAACATCTTCATCCACTCCGTCAGCCCGTCTTTTCCCTCAAGGGGAGTGGGGCGGGGAAAAAGTTTTGCAAAGGTCACGGCAAGTCCCGCTTCTTCGAGCATGCCCGCGTACCGCGTGACGGTGGGGAAGAAGAAGGGCCTTTTATATCTCAGCTCCCGCAGCGTGAACTGCCTTTCAAACTCGCCGTGAATGAGCTCGTTGTTGCCGTAGCCGCCCATCTCGAACACGAACTGCCCGCCCTCTTTAAGGCAGGCGCTCACGCAGTCCAGCATGCGCGGTTGAAACTCCTCGTCTATCCAGTGCAGGGCGGCATTGGAAAACACGCAGTCAAACTTTTTGTCCGTCGAAAAATTAGTTGCGTCCGCCTCGATAAATCTTAATCCGGGGTAGGTTTTCCCGGCAAGCGCGAGCTGGCTCCTGGAGCTGTCCAGCCCCGTTACGTCGTGCCCGCGCTCCGCAAGCTCGTTTGTCAGTGCGCCGTTGCCGCAGCCGAGGTCAAGAATTTTAAGATTTTCGCCCTCGATAAGCTCTATAAGCTGCCTGCCGTATGCCGGCACAAAGGAAAAACTCTTTTTATATTCCTCTGCGTCCCAGTCGCCCATCAGTGGCTGAACCTGCCCAGTCTTACATTTTCAATCGAACGCTTGGCAGCCTTGACTACATTCTGTTTAGTGAAGCCGAAGTATTCGAACAGCTTCTTTGCAGGTCCCGAAACGCCGAACGAGGTCATTGCGATAACCTCTCCGTAGTCGCGGCTGTAGCGGTACCAGCTGTAGTGCGAGGCGGCTTCAACGCACACCCTCGCCATAACGTCCATGTTTATAACTTCGTTGCGGTAGTCGATGGGCTGTTTTTCGAACTTTTCAATGCTGACCATCGAAACAACTTTCGCCTTGATACCCTCGTTTGCGAGCTCCTCTTTAGCCTGCATGCACAGCTCAACCTCCGAGCCGCTGGCAATCAGAAGCACGTCGGGTTTGCCTTCGCAGTCCGAAAGCACATATGCGCCCTTCTCCGCGCCTTCGCAGTCGTGCTCGTATGCGGGCAGGTTCTGCCTCGTCTCAACGATAACGGTGGGGCAGCTGTCGGTAAAGGCACACTTGAACGCCGCGTAGGTTTCAATGCCGTCGCAGGGACGGAATACGTTTATGTTGGGAATGGAGCGCAGGGATATGAGCTGCTCCATGGGCTGGTGGGTGGGTCCGTCCTCGCCCACGCCGATAGAGTCGTGCGTCATTACGTAAAGCACGGGAATGTTCATGAGCGCCGTCATTCTTATGCCCGCCTTCATGTAGTCGGTAAATGAGAAGAAGGTCGAGCACACGGCTTTCAGACCGCCGTGAAGCTGAATGCCGTTGCAGATTGCAGCCATGGCGTGTTCGCGTATGCCGAAGTGGATATTGCAGCCCTCCCTGTGTTCGGGCGAAAAGTATTCCTTGCCCTTAAGTTCAGTTTTGGTGGAGGGGGCAAGGTCGGCTGAGCCGCTCATTACGTTGGGCAGGGTCTTTGCGATGGCGTTTAAAATTTTGCCGCCGCACGAGCGCGTAGCTTCGGGCTTGTCGAACGCGGGCAATTCCTTTTCAACCTCCGCCCAGTCGGGCTCTATGCCGGACATAAAGCGCCTGTACTCTGCGGCAAGCTCGGGATAAACCTCTTCATAGCGCGCAAAGAGCTCGTTCCACTCATCCTCCTTTTTTGCCCTCTCCTCGGCAATTGCAAGGCAGTGTGCCTTGACGTCTGCGGGCACTTCGAAGGGTGGATAGGTCCAGCCTAAATTCTCCTTGGTCGCCTGAAGGTTTGCCTCGCCCAAGGGTGCGCCGTGGCAGTCCGCGGTGCCCGCAAGGGGGGAGCCGTAGCCTATTACCGACTTGCATATAATAATCGTCGGTCTCTCAGTCTCCGCTTTAGCCATGTTGAGTGCGCTGTTTAATGAATACAGGCTGTTGGCGTTGTTCACGCGGAGCACCTGCCAGCCCTGTGCCAAAAATCTCGTGGCAATGTCCTCCGAGAAGGTGTTCTTCATGTTGCCCTCTATGGTGGTGTCGTTGCAGTCGTACAGTAAAATAAGCTTGCCGAGCTTCTGCGTGCCCGCAAAGGAGCATGCCTCGTAGCCAATGCCCTCCTCAAGGCAGCCGTCGCCCGTCAATACGTATGTGTAGTGGTCGACTATGGGGAATCCTTCCCTGTTGAAAAGCGCGGCAAGGTGAGCTTCTGCCACGGCAAAGCCCACGGCATTGCCCACGCCCTGACCCAAAGGTCCCGTCGAAGTTTCAACGCCGTCCGTCTTGCCGTATTCGGGGTGCCCGGGCGTTCTCGAACCGAGCTGGCGGAAGTTTATTATGTCCTCCTTGGTAACGTCATAGCCGAAGAGGTGCAAAAGGGAATAGAGAAGCATAGAGCCGTGCCCGGCAGAAAGTACAAATCTGTCCCTGTTATCCCACTTGGGGTTGTGGCAGCTGAAGTTAAGGTGTTCGGCAAACAACTCGTACCCTATGGGCGCCGCCCCCATACATATGCCGGGATGTCCCGATTTTGCCCTCTCGATCGCCTCGGCGGAGAGAACCCTTATGGTGTCTACGCTTTTCTGCTCAACAGTCATTTTTATTTCTCCTTATTTTACCTTTACGCCGTACTTAATTGGGCGCTCAGGCTTTCTGTATAAATTTTACAAGGTTTTCCCTGTTCAAAAAGGAATAACCTTCCAATAACCAATTAAGTTTCTGCGCAATAATTTTATTGCCGCCTTTAACATTGCTTTCAAAGTTTACGGGCATAACGGGGTCGTGCACGCTCATTCGCAGCAAAAACCATCCGCCCGCCTCTTTAAAGCGTACTTTTACGCCCTCATAGTTGTCGGGCGCAAGAACTCCTCCGACAGAGCCCGCGCTTCTCTTTATGTCCTCGATAACGCGGTTGCCCTCGCTCTTGAAATCATTGCTTAAGGAATTAAAGGAAATCCTTACTTCGTCCTCCTCAACAGGATGCTCAAGGGCTGCGATAATGGAGGAGAGCGTTTGCCCCTTTTTAGTTTGACGCGCCAAAAGTATAAGTATTCTCGTTATAAGGTACGCCCCGTCGTCCAAAAAATAATTGTCGTAAAATGCGGCGTGCCCGCTCGTCTCTATGGCAAGTGGGCAGTATTCGCCCGACTTATTGCGCCTTACCGCCTCGTCGATAACGTTTTTATATCCCCTTTTAAACCGCAAATGCTTTCCGCCGATCTTTTCTATAAATTGAGTAAGCCCGTCGCTCGTCACGCTGTCGGTAACTATAGTTCCCTCTTTTCCGTCAAGCGCAATAACCGAAGCGAGCGCAATAAGGTCGTTGCGGTTTATCTCGTGCCCGTCGCCGTCGACGGCTCCCGCCCTGTCAACGTCGGTGTCGAATATAACGCCGAGGTCGGCATGCGAATTAAGCACCGCCTGCTTTAAAAATGACATGGCAGTTTTGTCCTCGGGGTTGGGTATGTGGTTGGGGAAGGTCCCGTCGGGCTCGAGGAATATGCTGCCCGTAGTGTCCGCACCGAGCGGCTCAAGCACCTTTCCTGCAAAAAAACCGCCCGCGCCGTTGCCGGCGTCAACTATAATCTTCTTGCCTTTAAGGGGTTGCTTTTCGCCACATGCGCGCCTTACGCCTTCTACCAAGCCAAGGCAGTACTCGTCCATAAAGCTCTTTTCGCTTATGCAGCCTTTCTTTTCAGTGTGCCCTAAAGTTCCCCTTTCGGCAAGTTCCAAAATTTCGTCTATGTCGGCAGGCTCAAGTCCGCCCTCCGGCGTAAAAAACTTCAGCCCGTTCCTGTCCGCAGGCAGGTGGGAGGCAGTTATCATTACCGAGGCGTCGCAATCCTTATATGCCTTTAAATACATGAACATGGAGGGAGTGGAGCACAGCCCGAGAACGCAGGCGTTCACCCCGCCGTCGGTAAGTGCCCGCAAAACGGCGTTATCTATCCTCTCTGCGGATATTCTTACGTCGTGCCCGACTGCAATATTTTCAACTGCTTTGCCGTTCCTTCGGGCGAGCCATGTGCAGAAAGCGCGGACTATTGCGTAAACCGCTTCGTCCGTAAGCGTTATCGCCGCACCGAGGTCGACGGCTACACCTCTTATATCGCTTCCGCTCTTGAGTTTTTTAATACCGGGTATGTTCATACATTTTAAATTATACAATATTTACCGTCCGTTGACAACTATATAAAAGGCGTTTGCCGTAATTTTTAAATGACCAAAACTTTGTAAAAATACCCCGTAAACAGTTTGTGTTAGGGCAAAGTTATGTTATAATATTGCGGAATAATCAGAGGAGCATATTATGTCAAAGAACGACAACCGCAATTTTGTAGAACAGATAGCAGATATCAACACCGATTTTCCCAAGTGGTACACCGACGTGGTAATCAAAACCCAGCTCGTCGACTACGGTCCCGTCAAGGGCACCATGGTCATCCGTCCGTACGGCTATGCCATCTGGGAAAACATTCAGCGCGAGCTCGACAAGCGTTTCAAAGCCACGGGTCACAAAAACGCCTATTTTCCCCTGCTCATCCCCATGTCCTTTTTCACCAAGGAGGCTGAGCACGTCGAAGGTTTCGCGCCCGAAGTGGCAGTAGTCACCCATGCAGGAGGCAGCGAACTTGCAGAACCTCTTGCGGTTCGTCCCACCTCTGAAACCATGTTCGGCACAATGTATTCCAAGTGGATTCAGTCCTACCGCGATCTTCCCGTGCTCATCAACCAGTGGGCAAACGTCATGCGCTGGGAAAAGACCACCCGTCCCTTCCTTCGCACCTCTGAATTTTTGTGGCAGGAGGGGCACACCGCCCATGCGACCGAGGAGGAGGCGCTGGAAGAGACAATGAAGATGCTCGGCGTCTACAAGGAATTCGCCGAAAACTGCCTCGCTATTCCCGTAATCACCGGCAGAAAGACAGAAAAGGAAAAATTCGCGGGCGCCGTAGCCACCTTCGGCATGGAGGCAATGATGAAGGACGGCAAGTCCCTTCAGGCGGGCACTTCACACTACTTCGGTCAGAATTTTGCCAAGGCATTTGATATAAAATTCCTCGATAAGGACGGCACGCAGAAGTACGTTTACACCTCAAGCTGGGGCGTTTCAACCCGCCTTATCGGCGCCCTCATAATGGCTCACGGCGACCAGCGCGGTCTCGTCATTCCCCCTGTCGTCGCTCCCTACCAGGCGGTCATCGTGCCCATCGCCGCAAAGAAGGGCGGGGTAATGGAGGCGTGCAGGAAAATTTATGAAAGCCTCACAAATGCCGGCGTGCGCGTGTTGCTCGACGATAGCGACAACTCCCCCGGCTGGAAGTTTAACGAATGGGAAATGCGCGGCGTGCCCGTGCGCATAGAAGTCGGTCCCCGCGACCTTGAGGAGGGCAAAGTCGTCCTCTTCAGAAGGGATACCTGCACAAAAGATTTCTATGCAAAGGCTAATGTCGCCGAAGAGGTCAGAACCCTTCTTTCAACCACTCAGAAGGACATGCTCGAAGCTGCCCGCGTGCGCAGGGATGAACGCATAACCGAAGCCGACGACGCAGAAGGCATCTTAAAGGGAGTGGAGGGCGGCAACTTCGTCAAAGCCGGTTGGTGCGGCTGCCGCGAATGCGAGGATAAAATCAAGGAACAAACCGCCGCTACCGCCAGAGTTTTTGCAGAGGAAAATACCCACGAGGTCTGCGCCGTCTGCGGCAAAAAGGCAAAACACACCGTAATTTTTGCAAGGGCATACTGATTTTCTGTGTTCTCAAAGCTCTTCCACAGAGCGCAAAAATTAACTCAAAAACTCAATTGACCCCAATATATCATTTAACCAACACAAATTTTAACCGCAGCCGTCAGGCTGCGGTTTTTCGCTATTTAATTATTTATTGTTGATAAATCAACGATTTTGGTTGACAAGACGCACCACGCACGTATATAATCACATAAGTTGATTTTTCAACAAAAAATTTTCCAAAAAAGGAGTATTATATGGGAGAAACAAAACCTAAAAAACGTATATGGCTGCGCGTGCTCTGCATAGTTCTTGCAGTAATAATAGCTATCGCCGCCGCACTCGGCATCACGGTGTGGTGCGTATGGGGCAACGAAATTTCAACTGTTGCGTCCATGACTCACCTCCGCGCCCGCAACGACGAACATCAGGACGGCTCAATCTATTCAATGGAGGTCAAGGGCGGGTTCTACTTCGACGAATTCCGCGCACAGGGCGGTGCGTCGAGCGACTCCGAGCTCATCGACTTTATCACCGGCAATATCACAAAGGGTCTCATCGACATGACAATAGAGGAGTCGGATATCGGCTGTTCGGCGTTCATTTGCAGAACGCAGTCGGGAGATTATCTCTTCGGCAGAAACTACGACTTCTCCAAAACCAACGTCTGCCTCACTATAACAAATCCCGGCAACGGTCGTCACGCATCCTTCTCGACTGTCGATTTAAATTATGTGGGCATAGACCCCGAGGGCGACGTCGGCGGCTTGATGGATAAGATCACCTGTCTCGCTTCCCCTTACGCACCCCTCGACGGCGTGAACGACGCGGGCGTCAGCTGCGGAATTTTCATGTCCTACCAGGGAGCAGATACCGTTGCAACCGATCAGCGCGATCCCGAAAAGGACAATATCACCTCAACCACAATGCTCCGAATGATTCTTGACTACGCATCTACGACCGAGGAAGCTGTAGAGCTTATAAAAAATTACAACCTGCACGACTCGGCAAATACATCCTTCCACTACATGATAGCCGACGCCTCTGGCGTGAGCGCTATTGTCGAGTGGGTTCCCGCCGCAGGCATAACCGATACAGGCGATAACGACGGTTCGGCGCGTACTTTAAACGTCATTTACAATTACAATGAAATGTATGACGAAATGCACGCAGGCGCACAGTTTGATTATCAGGCAATCACAAACTTCATAATCACTCCCGGCTATTATGCGGAGGGCGAGGATGCAAAGGGCGTTGACCGCTACGAGCACATCAACAGCCGCCTTGCAGCCCTCGGAGGAGTCGTGGAGGACGAGGAAGAGGCAATGCGCATTCTTCAGGAAGTGGGCAGGAGAAACTGGAACAACGACGACAGCAACTCCATAACCGTACACAGCGTCGTATATAACCTCACGCAAAAGACGGTATACTGGGTGGGCAACGAAAACTTCGGCGACTCTACCGCAACCTTCCGCTATTCCTTCGGAGGCGGTCTCGTTCAGGGCTGATCTTGACAAAACCTGCTCTGCATATTAAAATTAAATTGAACTCAAGGGGGAATTTGTCATGAATATCTTCAAAAAAATCTATTGCAGAATCTATCAGGGCGTGTTTTATCTTGCCCTGCCCTTTCTGCCCTACCGCCAGCCAAAACCCTTAAGCGGAAGCAAAGAAGCGGCAAAATTAATTAAGGAAAAGGGAAAAAGGAAGGCACTCATAGTCACAGACCCCACCGTTTATAAACTCGGTCTGTGCAACGGCTTAATCTCCGCCATGAAGGAAGAGGGGGTAGAATCCGTTGTCTATTCCGAAACTGTAGCCAACCCCACCGTATCGAACGTTCAGGCGGCGGCAAAACTCTTTAAGGAGGAAGGCTGCGACTGCCTTATTGCCGTCGGCGGCGGTTCAGCCATGGACTGCGCCAAGGCGGCCGGCGCGCTCATTATAAAGCCCAAAAAGTCAATCTATAAAATGCGCGGCGTTCTGAAGGTGTTTGGAAAACTTCCCCTTTTCATCGCCGTACCCACCACGGCGGGCACGGGCAGTGAAACGACTATCGCCGCCGTAATTACCGACGACAAGACCCGCGACAAGTTCACCATTATTTCCTTCTGCCTCGCGCCGCACTATGCCATAATCGACCCCGCAATGACCATCGGTCTGCCGCCTTCAATAACTGCGACTACGGGTATGGACGCCCTGACCCACGCGGTAGAAGCTTATATCGGCAGGTCCACAACGCGCAAAACGCGCAGGCTCGCCGTAGAGGCGGTAAGCATAATCCGCTCCAACCTCTACGAGGCGTACACGAACGGCGGCAACGAACACGCCCGCCGCAGAATGCAGTACGCCGCATACTGTGCGGGGCTCGCCTTCACAATCTCCTATGTCGGCTACGTACACGCCGTCGCGCACTCCCTCGGAGGAAAGTACAATATCCCCCACGGGCTTGCAAACGCCGTCATTCTTCCCTATGTCTTAAAGCGCTACGGAAAGAGTGCGCAGAAAAAACTTGCAAAGTTCTCTAAAAAGAGCGGCGTGTCCGACGTTATGACGGACGACAAGAGAGCGGCGGAGGAGTTCATAGCCTTTATAGAGAATCTCAACGCAAAGATGAGCATTCCCACAAAATTGCATGTGGAGGAGGGGGACATTCCCGAGCTTGCAAGGCATGCCGACAGGGAGGCAAATCCCCTTTATCCCGTTCCGAAACTCATGAACGCCCGCCGGCTCGAAGCCATCTATTACGACATAAAGGAGTAAGTCAATGCAGCAGCTTTTACAAAGACAAAAGGAATATTTTCTGACTGGAGCAACCCTTCCCGTAAAGGCGAGAATCAAAGCCTTAAAGTCCCTTCGTTCAAGCATATATGCGCATGAACGAGAAATTTACGAGGCAATAAAGATCGACCTCGGCAAGTCTGCGACCGAAAGTTACATGTGCGAAGTCGGCATGACTTTATCCGAAATTAATTTCATGATAAAGCACGTAAGGCGCTATTCAAAATGCAAAAGGGTAAAAACTCCGCTCGCGCAGCATGTTGCAAAGAGCTACGTAAAGCCCTCGCCCTACGGCTGCGTGCTCGTTATGAGCCCCTGGAACTACCCCTTCATGCTCTCCCTCGAACCGCTCGTCGACGCGATCGCCGCGGGCAACACGGTAATTTTAAAACCTTCGGCATACTCGCCTGCAACGAGTGAGCTTCTTGCAAAGCTTGTAAAGGAGGCGTTCCCTCCCGAGCTTGCAACCACCGTGCTCGGCGGCAGGGCAGAAAATTCGTCGCTTCTCGACATGCCCTTCGACAAAATCTTCTTCACGGGTTCCGTCGCCGTCGGAAAGGAGGTCATGCGCCGCGCTTCCGAAAAGCTCATCCCCGTAACGCTCGAACTCGGCGGCAAGTCGCCCTGCATAGTCGATAAGTCGGCAAACATACCATTAGCCGCAAAGCGAATAGTTTTCGGCAAGTTTTTAAACTGCGGTCAGACCTGCGTCGCGCCCGACTATATCTATGTTCATTCCTCGGTAAAGGATAAGCTCATTGAGTGCGTTGGCAAGGAGATAGAGCGCCGGTACGGCGAGTTCCCCCTCGAAAATTCCGCCTACGGCAAAATAATCTCGCCCAAGCACTACAACAGGGTGTGCTCGCTCATCGACGATAAAAAGGTGGTAATCGGCGGGCAGAGGGAGGATAAAACCCTCCGCATAGCTCCCACGGTAATGGCTGGCGTCACCCGCGACGACGCTGTAATGGGCGAGGAGATCTTCGGACCCGTCCTCCCCGTCATGACCTATGAAAATTTAGAGGACGTCATCGCCGACGTAAACTCACACCCGCACCCGCTGGCGTTCTATGTGTTTGCAAACGGGAAGGTCGCAAACGAGCTCACCACCCGCTGTCAGTTCGGCGGCGGCTGTATAAACGACACTATAATCCACCTTGCAACTTCCGCCATGGGCTTCGGCGGCGTGGGTGAAAGCGGCATGGGGTCATATCACGGCAAAGACGGCTTCGATTGTTTTACCCACAAAAAATCCATAGTAGATAAAGCCACGTGGTTTGACATGCCCGTAAGGTACAGCCCCTACACCTCGTTCAAGTCCAAACTCATTAAATTCTTCATGAAATAACCCTTAAGCGCCGCGAAAGTCCACTTTTTTCGCGGCGCGTATTTTATATTGTCTGGTATTGTCGATTTGAAAAATCATACAATATCAGTTGAAAATTTCTGCGCGGAGTGGTAGTATAAAAATATGCTCACCTACAATCTTGACGGCAAAAACAAATACTATTCGCTCTACTGCCGCATCCGCGACGATATTTTGCGCGGTAATTTAACGAGCGGTCAAAAACTCCCCTCAAAGCGCGCCCTTGCCTCCGACCTCTCCGTTTCGGTAATCACCGTTCAGACGGCTTACGAACAGTTGCTCGCCGAGGGCTATATAATCTCTAGGGAGCGCAGCGGCTATTTCGTCGCCGAGGTAAACGCGCGGCTGCCCTCGGCGCAGCATGAAGGGGAAGCGGAGGAGGTGTGTTCTCAAAAACCTGCCTTCGACCTCGTGTCGGGCTCGGCTTCTGCGCAGCTCTTTCCCTTCTCGGTGTGGGCGCGGCTCATGCGCTCGGTGCTCTCCGAGGAGGGCGAACATCTTTTGGAGCGCGTGCCCTGCCGCGGCGATCTTTCATTGAGGAATGAGATAGCCGCCCTTCTGTACCGCATGCGCGGGGTTGAAGTCAACCCTTCAAACATTGTCGTCGGCGCGGGCGCGGAGTATCTCTACGGCATTATTGTTCAGCTTATAGGGCGGGACAAACTGTATGCCGTCGAAAACCCCGGCTACGGCAAAATTCATTCCGCGTACTCCTTAAACGGCGCAAACTGCACCTTCGTTCCCGTCACAAAACAGGGCGCCGATCCCGAAGCCGTCGAGCGTTCGTCCGCACATATCCTGCATATATCGCCCTCCCACCAGTTTCCCACGGGCGCCGTAATGCCCGTTTCGAACCGCCTGCGCATAATCGCCTGGGCGAGGGAGAGCGGAGCATATATAGTTGAGGACGACTACGACAGCGAGTTCCGCCTCGTAGGCAAACCCCTCCAGTCCATGCTCGGACTTTGCCCCGACAGGGTCATATATATAAACACCTTTTCAAAGTCGCTCGCGCCCTCCATGCGCATGGGGTATATGGTTCTCCCGCCCGAGCTCATGCAAAAATATCTCGATCTATTTTCCTCCGCGGCAAACGTCGTGCCCCTCTTCGAGCAAAAGACGCTCGCCGCCATGATAGGGGGAGGGTTCTTCGAACGGCACATAAACAGGCTTAAAAACTATTTCCGCGCCATCCGTCAGGAGGTGCTTTCGGCAATCTCTTCGCTGCCCTTTCCGGCGGAGGTCAACGATACGGGCTCGGGTCTGCACTTAACCGTAAAGCTCCCCTCGGCACCCTCCGACGGCGCAATCAGGGAACTTGCGGAGAGAAGAGGGGTAAGGCTGCGCTGTCTTTCGGACTATCTTCTCGCACCTTTAAGCGGCTTTGAAAGGACCGCCGTAATAAACTATGGCGGGTTAAAAAAGGGCGAGCCCCAACGCATAGCCGCGCTATTCCACAAATCATAGACAAATTCCGGCTCTCACGTCTTGTTTTCTTCCTCCCGAAAGCATAGAATTAAAGAAAAAATACGCGAGGTAACTTTTAATGAAACAATCCATAGGCGAATTTCTGGCGACCCTGCGCCGCGCCAACGGCTACACCCAGCAGGAGGTGGCGGACAAACTCGGAATATCCAACCGCACCCTCTCGGCGTGGGAGAGGGGAACGGCACTGCCCGATATACTCCTTCTGCCCGCCCTCGCCGAACTGTACGGTGTGACCACCGACGAGATTTTGCGCGGCGAGCGCACGGAGAGCCAAAAGCCTGTCCTCACCCAAAAATCGAGGGATAATATCTATAAGAGCAAATATGCCCGTTTTTCCATGCGGGCATATATCCTCACGGGGCTCATGTGCCTCGGTCTGCTCCTCCTTTACATCGGCATGCACGTCCATTTCACCGCAGTCGCGTGGGTGGGGTGGCAGTGGTGGCTGTTCCTTTTGTACTTCGGGCTCATAATATTCATAGCCTGCGCCGTTGTGCTCTTCGCCCTCTGGCGCGGTCATGCTCTTCGCCCTCTGGCGCAGTCATGCTCTTCGCCCTCTGGCGCGGTCACGAAAACGCCGCCGACGACGAGGGCGGCTCTGAGTACCTTCTCCGTCTCAGACTGTGCCTTGGCGCCTGTCTCTACGCCCTGTCCCTTGTCTCGGTCATTTTAGCGTGCGTCGGCATAATCCTGTTTGTCATCGACGAGCCCCTGCCTTTAATAGTCTTTGCCGTCATCTTTGCCATAAGTTTTTGCTGCGCCTTTTTTGCCCGCCGCACCGCAACAAAGAGGTGGGGGAGCCAAAGCCAGCTTTCACAGCTTGCAAAAAACGCAAAGTTCTTCAAAAAATTCTGTCTGTTTTCCCTCATTCCCATTGGTCTCGCCGTGGCGGCAATGATTCTCTTTTCGGTCTGGGATCCCTCCACGCACGAGGTGATATACCGCTCCGCGGACGCCGACGAGTTTGTAACCACTCTCCAGACCGCCCGCATAGACGTATGGGTGGAGGGAGAAAACATGGTTTCGTCCGAATACGATATCGACTTTGAAGAGCTCTCTAAAGGCGCCCTGCCCGACGACCAGATCCACGTTGCCGACGGCATCACGGTCAGCTTCACCGAAGAGGGCTATTATTGTTACCTCTCTGTGCGCGACAGCGCCTACGGACATTCTGTTTATCATATAGATAAACTCACTGCCGACGACGGCTCGCTGTCGGCATACAACCTGCGCTTTGACGAACGGCTGTCCGGTTTTAACCTTGGCGGCATGGGTTCGTATGCCTCCTACAGCCTCCCCGGGATACGGCACAGCGGAGAAGGGTACGAATTTATCGTCACAACCTACCATGTCTTTCGCGAACCGGTCTGCTTTATCGGCGGGTGCGCAATTGGTTTAACCCTCCTTTCAATTCTCATCGCATTCATAATTTCACAACTTAAGATAAAATAAAAAAGCCACCCCATCGCGAATTCTCGCAATGAGGTGGTGATGGGCTCATTTATTTAAAAGTTCGTTGGAAAGCTGCAAAATTCTGTCGGCGTACTTTGCCTTGCGCCTCTTTAAAATTGCCCTGTATATGGGGTAGTTTATCCCCGCGATCGCAAGGCCCAAAACTCCCACAACCACGCCGACGGGCATAGCCCAGCCTGCTCCCGCGGCAATAACTCCCATTGTAAGGCACATGCCCGCGCCGAGCACCAGCGCCCCCGCGCAGCCGAAAGTGTAAGCAAAAATTTCGACAGGTCTTTTAACCTTGTTGTCAAGCGAGGTAAGTTCCTCAAACCTGGTCTGTTCCTTTGTCTTGGGTGCATAGCTTTCGGCAATGTCTTTAACTATCTGTGTGTTTTCCATAATAATAACTCCTTCGGGTTTTACCCTCTTGTTTTATTTGTAGCCTCATTATAGAAAACCATTATTAATCTTTTATTTGCGGACCGTTATTTTATTGTAATTGGTTTGTTAATTTTTTGTAAAAGCTCATTCTTCCTTCAAAAGCTCGTCCGAAAGCTTTAAAATTTCCCCGCCGTATTTTTCTGCACCTCTCTTTAAAAGACGGGAGTGGAGGGGAGGGGTTATGCCGAGCAGCAAAATTCCCAAAACACCCGCGCATATGCCCCAAACAAACTCGTCCCACACAAGGCACAGGCACATGCCGAACCCGAAAATCAGCGTTCCGGCAATGCCCAAAGTCAGCGCTGTAATAATTGCCGGTCTCCTGGCTTTTTCATTCAGTCTTTTAAGTTTCTCCACCTTTTGCTGCCTCTCGTCCTTGGGCGCATAGGCGTTCTTTATTCTTTCAATTTCTCTGCGCTCGCTTTCGTCGCGGGCGCTGTATTTATATTCAAAATCTGCCATATCAGTCTTTATCTCCAATAGCTGCATATACGGTAAACGTTGTCCCCGCGCCCCGTTGGCTTTCAACCTTAATTTCTCCGCCGAGCAGGTCTATTACTTTTTTTACCATAGCAAGCCCAAGCCCGTTTCCCTCGGCGGAGTGGGACTTGTCCCCCTGGTAAAATTTTTCAAATATATGCTTTCCGTCCTCTTTGGAAATTCCGCACCCGTCGTCGGTTATGGTGAACACGGCTCGGGTCCCCTGTTTTTTAAGCTTAATTTTTATGTGCCCGCCCTCGGGAGTAAACTTTACCGCGTTGGATAAAAGATTGCTCCACACAATCTTCAAATACTCGGGCTGGCTTACGGCGTTCATCTCCTCAAGGTCGCACTCGAGCACAATGTGCTTGCGCTCTATCGCCTCCTCAAAGTCCAGAATGCTCTCGGCAACGTTTCCGTCCAGCGAAAAGCTCACGGGGGGAGAGAATAATTTTCCGTTTTCTATCTTGTTGAGCTTTAAAATATTGTCAATGGTCGCAGCCATCTTTTTGCTCGTCTCAAGCAGAACGCGGGCATATTCTCCGCGCTCTTTCTCATCGAGTCCGTCCGAATAGAGCGCCGAGGCATAGCTCTGTATAACCGCTACGGGCGTCTTCAGTTCATGGCTGGCGTTGGCTATAAACTGCTCGCCCGCCGCCCTGCTCTGCATAAGCGACGCCGCCATGTCGTTTATGTGCGATTTGATATAGTCGAATTCGTTAAAAGATCTCTCGCGCTTTTCAATGGGCAGGCGCACCGAAAAATCGCCCGCGGCAATTCTTCTTGTCGCCTCTCCTATCTCTTCAAGCGGCTTTTGCGTAAACATTCTGCGGCGGAGAATGTCAATCACCGTGCACGCCAGCGAAAAGAACGCCACGCATACAAACATGATCCCGCTTATCGCTCCGCGGTTATCGCCGTAGGACTCTACGGCAGCCGCATATACATATACGGTTATGGTAATTATAACGCATATCGTAACAAACAGTATAATGCAGCCCGTCAGCGTTCTGTAAAACTTATTATTCATTTCAGCACCGCCTTGTAGCCCAGCCCGTGCACCGTTACAATTTCAAATCCGTTGCAGCCCGTCGTCTTTTCGCGCAGCTTTGCCATATAGACGTCTACTGTGCGCGAGGTGGAGGAGGTGTCGTAATCCCAGAACTCCTCCATGAGCTGTGCGCGGGTAAAGGTCTTTCTCGGGTAGGATAAAAGCTTGAATAAAATGTCAAACTCCCTCACGGTCAAAGAAAGTTCCCTGCCGTCCACATACGCCGTATGTTCTTCAAAGTTTAACACAAGGTTTCCCGCTTCCAGCACATTGTTCTTCTTTATGGAGGAGCGGCGGAGCACCGCCTTTATTTTAAGGAGGAATATGTCTATGTCAAATGGCTTTGTAATGTAGTCATCGATGCCAAGTTTGAAGCCAAGCTGTTTGCTCGGCTTGTCGTCGCGCGCCGTCATAAAAATTACGGGCACCTCCGAGTTTTTGCTCCTTATAAACTCGGCTAAGGCAAATCCGTCAATGCCCGGCATCATTACGTCGGTTATAACAATATCGAAGTTGCCCCTTTCAAACTGCGTGGCTGCGTTATCCCCGTCGGCGCATGCGCACACCGAGTAACCTTCGGCTCGGAGCGTAGCCGTCATCAGTCGTAAAAGGTCGCCGTCGTCCTCGGCAAGCAGTACGTTTATCATTTCTCTTCACCTCCGCTGCATTCTATTACTTTACAGTTATAATAATATTTATAAAATGTTAAAATTTTGTAAATATTTAAAATTTTATAGTACGCCCACAAATATGGTCTTATCGCTTGTCTTTTGCAAAGGTTTGTGTTATAATCTAAAATTAATAAATCCAGTTTCCAAAGACAATTTTATTATATCAGACTGACGGACAGAGGTCAAGGAGAGATTTTACATGGCAACCTACATCAACGAACCTTCACACACCTTTAACGAGTATCTTTTAATCCCCGGGTATTCCTCAAGCGAACACATTCCTTCGAACGTCTCGCTCAAAACGCCCCTCGTTAAATTCAAAAAGGGCGAAAAACCCGCAATCGAAATGAACATTCCCATGGTTTCGGCTATCATGCAGTCGGTCTCGGGTGCAAACCTTGCGCTCGCCCTCGCCCGCTGCGGCGGCGTGTCGTTTATCTACGGCTCGCAGTCGGTTGAGGATGAAGCCGCCATGGTCGCAAAGGTAAAGGCATATAAGGCTGGCTTCGTCGTGTCCGATTCCAACATCTCGCCCGACGCAACTCTTGCCGACATTCTCGCCTTAAAGGAAAAGACGGGGCACTCTACGGTAGCCGTAACCGAAGACGGCAAGGCAAACGGCAGGCTTCTCGGCATCGTAACCAGCCGCGACTACCGCGTCAGCCGCATGGCAAAAGATACGCTCGTAAAGGATTTCATGACTCCTCTTTCCGAGCTCGTCACCGCCCCCGCAACGACCACTCTCTCCGAAGCTAACGACATTATCTGGGACAATAAACTCAACGCCCTGCCCCTCGTCGACGAAAAGGGCTGCATGCAGTACTTCGTATTCCGCAAGGACTACGACGACCATAAGGGCAACCCCGACGAATTGCTCGATGCCAAAAAGCGCTACATAGTCGGCGCGGGCATTAACACCCGCGACTATGCCGAGCGCGTTCCCGCCCTCGTCGAAGCCGGCGCCGACGTCCTCTGCATAGACTCCTCCGAGGGCTTCTCCGAGTGGCAGAAGAGGACGCTTGCATGGATCCGCGAAAAGTACGGCGACACGGTTAAGGTGGGCGCAGGCAACGTTGTCGATAAAGAGGGCTTTCTCTTCCTCGCCGAGTGCGGCGCCGACTTTGTCAAGGTTGGCATCGGCGGCGGCTCAATCTGCATCACCCGCGAAACCAAGGGCATAGGCAGGGGTCAGGCAACGGCGCTCATCGAAGTCTGCGCCGCCCGCGACGAATACTTCAAAAAGACGGGCGTCTACATTCCCGTGTGCTCGGACGGCGGCATAGTGCACGACCATCACATCACCCTCGCGCTTGCAATGGGCGCCGACTTTGTAATGCTCGGCAGATACTTCGCCCGCTTCGACGAAAGTCCCACCCAAAAGCTCTTTGTCGGCGGAACATACGTAAAGGAGTACTGGGGCGAAGGCAGCAACCGCGCCCGCAACTGGCAGCGTTACGACCTCGGCGGTGCAAGCAAACTCTCCTTTGAAGAGGGCGTAGACTCCTACGTTCCCTACGCCGGACCATTAAAGGTCAACGTCGACATGACTACGAGCAAAATAAAATCCACCATGTGCAACTGCGGCGCCCTCACAATCAAGGAATTACAGGAAAAGGCTAAAATTACTCTCGTCTCCGCAACCTCAATAGTCGAAGGCGGCGCCCACGACGTAATAAGAAAGGACTCCTCCGCCGATCATAAATAATAATCAATAAAAACTAAAAAAGGTCGCGTACAAAATACCTTTTGTGCGCGGCTTTTCGTGTGTCGCATATAAAAATAATATCATGTCTCCTGCCGAAATTTTTATAAAAGTAATCTTGGCTATCGCCGTACTGCTCGCGTTTATCGTTCCCGGCTACGTTTTAAGGCGGCTGAACCTTATAAACCACGAGTCCAAACGCTCTTTAAGCGCAATACTCTTATATGTCTGCCAGCCCGCACTCATCATAAATTCTTTCTGCGTGTTCTCAAAGGAGGACTGGGCGCTCATTCAGAGCATAGGCACCGTCACGCTCTTAAAAAATTTTTTAATCGCGGCGTGTCTTTCGGTCGCCGCAATGCTTGCAGTTCTTGCCGTATGCAAGCTCGTGTTCATAAAGTACGCCGACAGGGATAAGGCGCACATCTATTCCTACATAGCAATCTTTTCAAACTGCGGCTTTCTCGGCGTGCCATTCATTCAGATACTCACCGACGGCTCCATTTTAGCCGTCATGTATCTCATGATCTTCAACCTCGTCTTTGCCGTCATGGTCTGGACGCTCGGCGTGTGGCTTTTAACGGGCAGCTCAAAGGAAATATCCATCAAAAAGGTGCTCCTGAACCCCTCCATAATCTCAATGGCTGTCGCGCTTTTACTCTTCTTTTTGCCGCAGATAAACTTCTTCATGTTTGAAGAGGTGGAGGAACTGCAAATTTTACCTTCGTACCTCTCAACCATGACGGCGCCACTCTCCATGATAATAGTGGGGGTATCTATGGCTGAGCTTCCCTTTAAAAGCCTCTTCACCGACGGCGGCGCATATGTCTCGGGCGCGTTGAGGCTCATTGCCGCTCCTGTCATAACCTTTGCCCTCGCCTGTCTCTTCCTTTTAATGTGCCGCTCTTTCCTCGGTCAGTCGCCCCAGGTCGAATATGTCTACCTCGCGCCGGTCATAGCTATGTCAATGTCCCCCGCGGCAACCGTCGTCGCAATGGCGGAACAGTACCAGAAGGGCGAGCGCACGGCGACAATCGCATTCATAACAAACACTCTTCTATCCCTCATAACCGTGCCACTTATTCTCATGGCAGTTCTGCAACTTTGGCAAATCTTATTTTAAACAACATCCTCCCAAGTTAATTAGCTTGGGAGGATGATTTTTTAATTTGGTTTTGTGTGTGCCTTGAAGAGGAGGGAGGCGAGGAAGGAGAACACCACCGCCGCCGTGACCCCCGCGCTGGCAGAGGAGAGCGCCCCCGTAACCGCGTAAAAGAATCCGCGTTCGGCGCCCTTTATTGCTCCGTTCGCCAGAAGATATCCGAACCCCGAAATGGGCACCGTCGCGCCCGCGCCCGCAAAGTCTACAAGCGGCTGGTACGCGCCAACCGCCGTAAGCACCACGCCCGCGAGCATGAAGTACACAAGTATCTTGCCCGCCGTTATGTCGGTCATGTTTATAATTATCTGCGCAATAGTGCATATCGCTCCGCCCACGGCAAAAGCCTTCAAAAACATTAAAACAATATCTAAAACTTCTCCTGCCACAATTACACCTCCAGCTGAACGGCATGGCTTATACAGGGTATCGACTCGCCCTGCCCCGACGAAACGGTCGAAAGCAGAGCCCCCGTCGCCGCAAACAGCACCCTTTTAAAGAGCTTGCTCTTCATTTTGGAGTATACATAGGAGTTGAACACAACGGCGCTGCACCCTGCTCCGCTGCCGCCCTGAAACTCGTCCTCTATAACTTTGTAAACAATCTCTCCGCAGTCGACGTGTCGCGAGGAGATGTCAACGCCCTTTTCCCAGCATAAATCCTTTAAAATGCGGCTGCCCAGCGCTCCCAAATCGCCCGACAGAATAAGGTCGTAGTCCTCGGGCGTGGTGTTTGTGTCCCTGAAATGCTGAATGAGTGTATGGCAGCATGCAGGAGCCATTGCCGCTCCCATGTTGTTTACGTCGGTCACGCCGTAGTCAACCACCTTGCCCATGGTTGCGTTGACTATCTTTATGCCTCTGTCGCCGTCCGAAATAACGCACGCCCCCGCGCCGGTAACCGTCCACTGGGATTGGGGCGGACGCGTCGTGCCTTGTTCCAGGGGGTAGCGGTACTGCCTTTCAGCCGAGGCAAAGTGGCTGCCCGTCGCCGCAACCGCGCTTTTAACATAACCCGCGTTGACCATGGAGGCGGCAAGCATTATGCTTTCGGACATGGTAGAGCATGCGCTGTACACGCCGAGGAAGGGGATTTCAAAATCCCTCGCCGCAAACGAGGCGGAAATAATCTGGTTTAAAAGGTCGCCCGAAAATAAAACGTCTATGCGTTCCCTGTCAAGGTCTGCGTTGGAAATCGCCGTGTCTATGGCGTATGACAGCATCTTGCATTCCGCCTTTTCAAAGGTGCTCTCGCCGAACATGTCGTCGTCGAGCGCCATGTCCACAAAACTGCCCACAATGCCCGCGCTCTCCTTCGGTCCCGCAATAGTACCCGTCGCTATTATCCTCGGGCACCTGTCAAAATATATCGTATGCCCGCGCAAAGTCTTTTGAATGTGCATACAAACAGTATGATTTAGTTGAGCTTAATTATGCGCGCGGCATAATATAATAGAGTATGAAAAGGCGCAGATTAAAACTTAAAACCAAGGTCATTTTGCTTGCGGTTGCCGCCGCTGTAATAGCGCTCGCCGTTCTCTTTTTCAATAACGCTTCAAATGTTATAATCTCCGTCGGCACGGCACGGCTCAGGGCAATGAATACCGCCGCCGTTACGGCGGCGGTTGAAAGTGTCGCGTCAGGCGTGGGCTACGACGATATAATAACCGTAACCTACGGCGACGGGGGAAACATATCGGCAATGAGCACCAACTCAGCCCGCGTAAACGCCATAGCCCGAACGGTCGCATACAATACGCAGACCAGACTTACGGCGCTTGCAGAGGAGGGAGCCGAAGTCCCTTTGGGCGCCTTTTCGGGAATAGAGGCGCTCTCGGGCTACGGAAGGTTAATACACATTAAGCTTGTCCCCATAGTTTCCGTGCAGTGCTCCTTTTTGTCGCGTTTCGCTTCGGCGGGCATAAACCAGACTCTGCACTCGATCTATATCGATGCCGAAACGAGCATAACTATAGTGCTCGCGTCGAGGCAGGAGACCTTTACATGCAATTCACAAATTCTCATTTGCGAAAGCGTGATAAACGGCAAAGTGCCCGAAATTTATCTGAACTCGGGCAGCCTTCCCTCAACTTCTCTTGTCCCGTAAAATTTTCATTTGTCGGCACATAGTACGCGCCCAATTAAAAATCGCCCCGCAATCGGGGCAATTTTTTTATCTTAATGTAATGTTTAAATTTCTCGAAAGATTATTCAAAATTTTCTTAACGTAACCGTCGCATTTTTCGGGGGTTATCGCCTCTTCCGCAGGGGTAAACGTCACGGTGAACGCCATGCTCTTTTTGCCTTCGCCCACCTGAGCGCCCGCGTAAATGTCGAAGAGTTTCACGTCTGTCACATACTTGCAAGCCTCGTAAATAGCCTTTTCAATCTGTCCGCAGGTGACGCCCGTATCAGCAACGAGCGCAAGGTCGCGCGTCACTTCGGGGAACTTGGGCAGGGGCTTGTACTTGAACGGTCTTGCACACTCCATGAGCGCGTCGTAGTCAAGCTCGGCTATAAACGCCTTTCTCTCAAGCGCAAGCTCGTCCGAGATTGCAGGGTCAAGCCTGCCCAGATATCCGAGAACCTTGCCGCCGCACAAAACCTCAGCGCACACGCCGGGGTGGAGGAAGGAGCGCGTCGCGGGCAAGTACTCGAACTTTGCATTGAGCATATCTGCAATGGATTCGATTGCGCCTTTCAAATCGTAGAAGTCGCATATGCCGAACATGCCGAGGCAGACCCTCTTTTTCTCTTCGGGGAAATCCTTTAAGGGGAGCTCTTTGGGAATGTAAACCTTTGCAATTTCAAACAGTCTGCCTTCCGTGTTGCCGCGGCGCAGATTTCTCACTATCGTGTTGAGCATGGAGGGCGCCAGCGTCGTGCGCATCACCGAAAGGTCCTCGCCTATGGGGTTCTTTATCTTTATAAATTTCCTCTCGGGCGCGTCCTCAGGGATGCGGAGCATGTCGAGGTCCTTTTCCGAGTAGAAGGAGTAGGTCGAAATTTCGTACATAGCCTGCGAAACAAGCGTACGCTTTAAGGCGTGTTCGGCTTTTTGCTCGTCGTTGAAGCCGCCGTTGGTCACCTTGGCTGTCGGCATGAACGTACCGTGTATGTGCTCGTAGCCGTACATTCTTATAATCTCTTCGGCAATGTCGGGATAGCCGTCTATGTCCTCGCGGTATGCGGGCACATTCAGCGTCATTTTATCGCCCTCAACTTCAACGCCGAAGTTGAGCCTCTTTAAAATATCGACCATGTCCTCTTCGGGAACGGTTATGCCGAGAAGCGCGTTAATCTTCTTCATGCTCACCGTCATGGTCTTTGCGCCGTCGTGCGAATAGGGCGTCTTTACGTCGCAGCGCATGTCGGTTATCGTACCGCAACCGAGCGTCTGAATAAGGTTCAGCGCCCTGTTCATGGCAAGCTCGGTGGTGTACTCGTTTACGCCCTTTTCGAACATGGCGGAGGAGTCGGAGTGCTGCCCCAAAGCTCTCGAGGTCTTTCTCACGCTGTCGCGGGCAAACTTGGCAGCCTCGAACAGCAGCTCCTTTGTGTCGTCCTCTATCTCGCTGTTGAGTCCGCCCATAATTCCTGCAAGCGCCGCGGGCTTGTCTCCGTCGCATATCACAAGGTTGTCGTGCGTAAGTTCAAACTCCTTTTCGTCAAGCGTTACAATCTTCTCGCCGTCCTTAGCCCGCCTTACCACAACCTCTCTGCCCGAAAGGCTGGCAAAGTTGAATGCGTGCATGGGCTGACCCATCTCGAGGAGTACAAAATTCGTAATGTCTACGACGTTGTTTATAGAGCGCAGTCCGCAGAGTGACAGCCTATTTCTCATCCACATGGGGGAGGGGGCAATCTTTATATCCTTTACATAGTGCGCAATGTACCTCGGGCAGAGGTCGGGCGCAAGGTCGGTGACTTTGACATTTTCGTCGCAGTGCGTTGTCTCATATGTGCAGTCGGGGTGCTTTAAAGGCTTGCCCAAAACGGCGGCAACTTCCCGCGCAATGCCGAGTATGGACTGGCAGTCGGGTCTGTTTGCCGTAACGCCTATGTCGAAGATATAGTCGTCCAGCCCCAAAACGGGTTTTACGTCATCGCCGTTTTTGCAGGTTTCGGGGAGGAGGAGAAGTCCGTTGTAGTCCGCGCCTTCGTACATGTCCCCGTTGACGCCAAGCTCTGCGCCCGAACAGAGCATGCCGTACGACTCTATGCCGCGCAGCTTGCCCTTCTTTATTGTCATCACGCCCTCCACGGTAACATGGTCCTTCGCCGTCGCGTATACGGTCGCGCCGATGAGCGCCACGGGCGCCTTAATCCCCTTTGCAACGTTGTCCGCCCCGCAGCATATCTGTAAAACGCCGTGTTCGCCGCAGTCGACTTTGCATACGTGAAGGTGGGTTCCCTCAACGGGCTCGCACTCAATGACCTCGCCGACAACTACGTTTGAAATATCCTTGCCGATATCGATGAGCTCTTCAACTTCAAATCCGCAGCCGAACAGCTTTTTCTGCAATTCCTCTGCGGAAACGTCTATATCTACGTAATCTTTCAACCAACTTAAAGGTGCTTTCATCTCTTTCTCCTCAGTCCTTGAACTGCTTTAAAAATCTAACGTCGCCTTCGAACAAAAGCTTCATGTTGTTTATGCCGTACTTGAGCATTGCAATGCGTTCTATGCCCATGCCGAAGGCAAATCCCGTGTATTCGTCGGGGTCAATGCCGCAGCCCTCCAAAACACGCCTGTTGACCATGCCCGCGCCGAGCACTTCTATCCAGCCCGTGCCCTTGCACAGCCTGCAACCCTTTCCGCCGCACTCGAAGCAGCTTACGTCCACCTCGACGGAAGGTTCGGTGAATGGGAAGTAGGAGGGGCGAAGCCTAGTTTTAACCGAGGGACCGAACACTTTTCTCGCAAACTCGTCGAGCATGCCTTTCAGATCGCACAGCGTTATGCCCTTGTCGACTACGAGTCCTTCCATCTGCCCGAACATAGGCGAGTGCGTCGCGTCGTCGTCGCTGCGGTAAACTTTGCCGGGCGAAAGAATTTTAATGGGGGGCTTCTTATTTTCCATAACCCTTATCTGCCCCGCGGAAGTCTGGGTGCGCAGCAGCAGGTCGTCGGTTATATAAAAGGTGTCCTGCATGTCGCGGGCGGGGTGGTCCTTGGGGGTGTTGAGAGCCGTAAAGTTGTAGTAGTCGTTTTCAATCTCGGGACCTTCGAACACCTCGAATCCCATGCCCGAAAACACGTCCACCAGCTCGCGTATAACGAGGGTATTGGGGTGGTATGCCCCGTCCGGCGCCTTACGCCCCGGCAGGGTTACGTCAATTTTTTCCGCTTTGTACATTTCCTCGAGCTCGTGCCGTTTTACAACTTCCGCAAGGCGGTCAAACTTTTCATTTGCCCAATCCCTCAGCGCGTTGATAATTTTTCCGACTTCGGGTCTCTTTTCCTTTGGTACGTCCTTCATGCCCTTCATGAGCTCTGAAATTTCGCCCTGCTTCCCGAAGAACGCCATCTTGAGCTCGGCAAGCGACTTGCTGCTCTTAATGTCCTTTGTCAGTTCGTCAATCTTCTTTTTCAGTTCTTCAATTCTTTCCTCAATCATAATATCCTCATAAAAAACTCCCCGTGCTTTCGCACGGGGAGAAAACTTTTTAAAAGTCACTCGGTACCACCCGATTTCGCAATAAGGAATTCCTTACTGCCTTCTTTACTCGTTTACGCAGAGCGGCGGGGGGAACTACTTGTCGTCTTTCGCGCCCCCGGCTCGCGGGTGAATAACAAACCGTTTTCTTAAAGCCGCCTTTCAGCCTGCGGACGGCATTCTCTTTTTTAAGCATTTTCTGGTCTGTCTGTCCCGGTCACAGCCGTTGAATTTATTATACAAATCTTATAAAAACTTGTCAATCAATTTTTCGCATAAATGGAGCCGCCATAGCTGTCGAATGCCACCACTGCGGGAAAATCTTCAACCTCCAGCCTGTAAACTGCCTCGGAGAGCAAATCCTCAAAGGCTATGCACTCGCTCTTTTTTATGGCTTTGGCATACAGCGCGCCCGCGCCGCCTATTGCGGCAAAGTAAATCTTTTTGTTGCGCTTTACGGCTTCAAGCACTTCGGCGCTCATCTCGCCCTTTCCAATCATTCCGCCCAGCCCGAGGTCGAGAAGGGCGGGGGCGAACGAGTCCATCCTTGCAGAGGTCGTCGGACCGCAGCTGCCCGAAGCATACCCGGGCTTTGCAGGGCAGGGACCCGCGTAGTATATATAGGCGCCCTTAAGTTCGAAAGGAAGTTCTTTTCCTGCACTTAAGTATTCCATAATACGCTTGTGTGCGCAGTCCCTCGCCGTAAGTATCACGCCGCTTAATAAAACGCTGTCGCCCGCACGCAACTCCTTAATTTCCTTACTTGTAAGGGGAAGATTTAATTTCTTCATTACAGAACCTCCTTGCGGCAGCGCATGCAGTGGCACTGTATGTTTATGGCAACGGGTAGCCCGGCAATATGTGTGGGCGCCCATTCGCAGTTTACGGCGAGTGCCGTTATATCGCCGTGGAATCCCTGGCAGCCTATGCCGAGCGCATTGATTTTTTCAAGGGCGCGTTTCTCTATATCGGCAACGTCCGCTCTTTTGTTGTGCGTGCCTATGTCGCGAGTGAGGGCTTTTTTTGCAAGGTATGTGCAGGTATCAAAGCTTCCGCCTATCCCCACGCCCGCAACGACGGGGGGACAGGGGCGGGAGCCGGCAAGCTTTACCGTTTCGACGATGGCGTCGATAATTCCCTCCATACCCTGCGCGGGTTTGAGCATATACACCCTGCTCATGTTCTCGCTGCCGAATCCCTTTGGCATGAACGTTATGCAAATTTTATCGCCTTTCACAATTTCGGTATGTATCACGGCAGGGGTGTTGTCTCCCGTGTTCTTTCTCGTTATGGGGTCGCAGACCGACTTTCTGAAGTACCCGTCGGCATAAGCGCGTCTCACACCCTCGTTCACGGCGTCTTTCAGGGGCTTGCCCTCAAGAAAAACTTCCTGACCGATTTCGAGCATGACAACCGCCATGCCCGTGTCCTGGCATACGGGCAGTTTTTCTTTTTCTGCAAACTCAAAGTTTTGGCAAAGGCTTTCAAGCGCAAACTTCGCGGCCGAGCCGCTCTCGTTTTGCACAGCCTCATACATGGCTTTTTTGCAGCTCTCCGTAAGAGTTACTCCCGCATCAAGCGCCATTTGGTATATTTTATTCTCGATTTCTTTGGTATCAACCTTTCTCATACAGCAGAATTTTAGTACATTTTTTTATAAAAGTAAATCATTTAATTTACTAAAAAGCAAATTTAATGTATAATGCCCGTATGAACAATCTTCTCGGCGAAGGCAAAACATCTGCAAAGTCGGGCGCCGTTTACAGCGCGGCGGTCTGCATTTATATTGTAATCAATCTCTTCGCTTCGCTAATAATTTCGGGCGCGTCGATTTCGGGTGACGGCGCGGCATATATCTCCTATCTCTGTTCGCCTGTTGCGATAATCCTCGCGCTCGCGGTTGCAAACAGGTTTTTAAAAATTCCTGCCTCATGCCTTTTTCCCGTAAAGTGCAGACCGAAGTATTTTTTTATTGCAATTCTGCTCGCCTTCGGGCTGCTCTTTGCACTCTCTCCCCTGAATACCCTCTTCGTCCGCTTGCTCACTCTTATGGGTTACACTCCGTCGGAATCGTCAATCCCCTCTCTTGACGGGGGTGGAATTGCCGGCGCTCTCATTGTAATAGCCGTCCTGCCCGCTTTTTTGGAGGAAGCTCTCTTCCGCGGCGCCATGCTCGGCTGTGCGGGGGAGGATGCCGGAGGGGTCAGGGCGATATTTTTAACGGCTTTTGCATTTTCTCTCTACCACGGTTCGATAGAACAGACCCTCTACCAGTTTATCTGCGGAGCGCTCTTCGCTCTTCTTGCCCTGCGTTCGGGCTCTGTTCTGCCGTCCGTTCTCGTCCATTTTTTGAATAACGCCGTCATACTCGTTTTAGAGCGCTTCAACCTCTTCGACCAAAACGGCTTTCCCGCAATGCCCGGTTGGGCTATGATACTGGTGATGGTTCTGGCGGCGCTCTCCCTTGCCGCAGCCCTTTTATGGCTGATTTTTGATAAAAGAAAGCTCCCGCGGGGAAATACGCAGAGCGTTAAATCATTCTTTGTCTGGGCTGCTGCGGGCATAGCCGTAATGGCTCTTATCTGGATTTTAGGTCTGTTTTCATTATGATAAAGGTCAACGTTCTCTGCGTGGGGAAGATAAAGGAAGACTTCTTCCGCGCCGCAATAGCCGAATATTCCAAGCGCCTTTCGCGGTTCTGCAAACTCGAAATTACCGAGATTCCCGAAGGTAAAACCATAGAGGAGGAGGGCAAAGCCATCATAAGGCGCATGCGCGGCTATATCTTCGCCCTCTGCGTGGAGGGTAAGCCTCTTTCGAGTCCCGCCCTTGCGGAGAAGGTGAAGGGGCTTGTCGACAGAGGGGAGAATTTAACCTTTATAATCGGCTCCTCCGAAGGACTCTCCGACGAGGTGAAGAGCGCGGCGGACTTCAAACTTTCCTTTTCGGAAATGACCTTTCCCCACCAGCTCATGCGCGTAATACTTCTTGAACAGATTTACCGCGCCTTCATGATAAACGGCGGGGGAGAATATCACAAGTAGTCAATTTAATATAATATTTTGTGATATATAAAAAGGTGAGCTCTTTTTACAAAAGCTACAAACTGCGCAAGTGCGTAATAGGCTATTCCTTTGCGGGCAGACCCATATTTGCCTTTCACGTTGGCAGCGACTTAGGCAGGCAGTATATCTCAACCTATGCCATACACGGCAGGGAGTGGGTAACAGCCCTCCTCGGCATATACCACATAAAGCACCCCACGGCGGCGGGCGGGTGGATAATTCCCCTCGTCAATCCCGACGGCGCCGTCATAAGCAACACCGCCTATCCCATGTGGAAGGCGAACGCGCGCGGGGTGGACCTCAACGTCAACTTCGACGCCCTGTGGGGTACGGGCAGATTAAATACTACCGTGCGCGGGGCTGAAAACTGTATCGGCGACGCCCCCTTTTCGGAGAGCGAAAGCTCGGCTCTCGCCGCTTTTACCAAAAAGATAAAGCCCTATGTCACGTTTTCGTTCCACACAAAGGGAGAGGAAGTTTACTGGGAGTTTGAAGGAAAGGGCGACTATAAAGGTGCCAGACTGATCGCCGCGGTTACAGGCTATAAAATCAAAAAAATCACGGGCAGCGCGGGGGGCTATAAGGACTGGTGCATTCAACAGCTCGGAATTCCTGCCTACACCATAGAGTGCGCCCCCGACCGCCTTTCCCACCCCATAAAAAAACTGAGGGCGCTCTCGCCCTGCTATAACGTACTTAAATTTTTTACCGAACACTATGAAAAATAAATTTATGGCAAGCGCGTTAAAGTGTGCGCAAAAGGCATACGAGGAAGGCGAAGTCCCCATCGGAGCCGTAATAGTTTTAAATGGCAAGGTGATAGCCCGCGGTCATAACCGCCGCACGGGCAGGCAGATAGCCACCGCCCATGCCGAAATAGAGGCTATAGAAAAGGCGTGCAAAAAGCTCAAAAGCTGGCGTATTCCCGAATGCGAGCTCTATGTCACCTTAGAACCCTGCCCCATGTGCATGGGGGCTGCTCTCAACGCCCGCATAAAAAAAATTCACTTCGGCGCATACGAGGACAAGGGCAGGTCGCTCACAAACGAAATCGCAAACGCAAATCTTCTGAACCACAGAGTCGAAGTGGAGGGCGGAGTTATGGAGGAGGAGTGCAAAGCTATTCTTTCCGATTTCTTCTCTTCCATGCGTGCGCGTGAAAAAGCAAAAAAGGAAAATTCTTAACATAAAAATTTAATATTGAAAAATTCCTTTCATTCGTGTTGACTTTATCGCGCATTAATTATACAATTGTATTACAATTAAATTATGCAAAGCATCTTGTCGACCGCGGAAAAACGGGCGCACAAATGAAAAAAATCCGGGAGGCTTAACACTTCATGATCAATCACGGCACCGAAATAAAGCTCTTTTCTGGCAATTCCAACAGACCCCTTGCCGAAAAGATTGCGGCTAAACTCAACACCACCCTCGGTGAAATGGAACTCACCCACTTTTCCGACGGCGAAATTTACGTCCGCTACGACGAGTCCATCCGCGGCAGAGACGTTTTCCTAATTCAGTCCACCTCTGATCCCGTCAACACCAACCTCATGGAGCTGCTCATCATGATAGATGCGGCAAAGAGGGCTTCGGCAGGCCGTATCACCGCAGTCATACCCTATTTCGGCTATGCCCGTCAGGACAGAAAGGCGCGTTCCCGCGAGCCCATCACTGCAAAACTTGTGGCAAATCTTCTCACCTCGGCAGGTGCCGACAGGGTGCTCACCATGGATTTGCACTGCCTCCAGATTCAGGGCTTTTTCGATATCCCCCTCGACAATCTGGTGGGCGGTCCCACTCTCTATAATTACTTCAAGCCCAAGACGGACGATAACTTCGTCGTCGTCTCGCCCGATATCGGCTCTGTCGGCCGCGCCCGTAAAGTGGCAGCCCGCATGGACGTTAAAATGGCTATCATCGATAAGCGCCGTCCCAAGGCGAACGTCATGGAGGTCATGAACATAATCGGCGACATAGAAGGAAAGAATTGCCTTATGGTCGACGACATGATAGACACCGCAGGCACCATAGTCCAGGGCGCCAAGGCTTTAAAGGAAGCGGGAGCCAAGGAAATTTACGCCTGCTGCTCGCACGGCGTGCTCTCCGGTCCCGCAGTCGAAAGGCTGGCAAATTCGCCCATAACAGAGCTTGCCATGCTCGATACAATCAACATTCCCCAGGAAAAAATGCTTCCCATCTTCAAAATGATCTCTACGGCAAGCATCTTCGCGGCGGCTATCGAAAACGTCTACATGGACAGGTCAATGTCAAAAATTTACGACTGATTTACTTAACTTTCACCAAAGCCACAGCGCGTCTGTGGCTTTGTTTTTGAAATAAAAATAAGGGTTATATATGAAGATAGTGGTGGGGCTGGGCAACCCCGAAGAAAAATATGCCAAAACCTTTCACAACATGGGCTGGCTTGCTGTCGGCGATCTCGCCGCAAACCTCGGCGTAAAGTTCAAAAAAATCCAGTGCGAAGCTTCCTGCGCCGAGGCGAACGTGGGGGGAGAGCGGGTTATAATCGCCCGCCCCCTGACCTATATGAACTGTTCGGGCAGGGCGGTAAAGCAGCTGCTCGCAAAGTATAAGGCGACCCCTTCCGATCTCGTTGTAATCTACGACGACTACGACATAGAAAAGGGTCACGTCCGCATCCGCCCTTCGGGCAGCGCGGGCACGCACAACGGCATGCGCTCGGTAATCTCCGAAATCGGCTCGTCCGACTTTGTCCGCATCCGCATAGGTATCCGCGACAAAGAGGTCAACATTCCCATAATAAATTACGTTCTCTCCAACGTAAAGCCCGAGGATTACGACCTGTTCGTCTCCGCCTGCGGAAGGGCGGCAGAGGCTGCACTCGCTCTGTGCAGGGGCGAAAAGGTCGAACTTGTAATGACAAACTACAATGGCTGAAATTTTCAGCCCGTGACACAACATAAAACTTAATGAAAAAAAACTTTTTCACCTGCGACAATTTAAGGGGGGAATATCCCGCCCTGCACAGCGACGTCCGCCTCGGTACTCCGACGGCGGTTTTCGGCGTGTCCGATAGTCAAAAGTACCTAACAGCTTGTCTGTTTGAGGGCACCGTCCTGTATATTGCGCCCGACCCCGTCTCCGCGGAAAAGGCGTACAATGCTATGAGCGTGCTCTCGGGCAAAAAGTGCGCATATCTTTCGCCCAAGGACGACGTTCTCCTTTACAAGGACGCCCTCTCGCGCGACGCCCTATTCAAGAGGATAACCGCCCTCCACGCCATATTTTCGGGTGCGGAAATAATAGTCTGCGATGTCGAGTCGGCTCTCCAGCTCGTGCCCTCGTCCCTACCCTCTGTGAACCTTGTAAAGGGGGAGGAAGAGGACTATGCAGCCCTTCCTTCAAAGCTCGTTGCAATGGGCTACACCCGTGAGTATGCAGTAGACGCCGCAGGCTCCTTTGCCGTCCGCGGAGACATTTTGGATATATGGACGGTGGGCAGTCCCAATCCCGTGCGCGTCGACTTCTTCGGCGACACGGTGGAGCGTATCCGCCCCTACGACGGTGTCAGCGGAGAGCGGCTCGAAGAGGTAAACGCGATAACCATAATTTCTGCCACTGATGCGGTGATAGCGGAGGAGGACGTAAAGACTATCCGCGCCGCCCTCTCGGAGGGGGTAAAGTCAAGCGTCAGCCGCGCCGCGTTTGAGCGGTCGCGCGCCATCGCCGACGAGATAGAAGGCAAGCTCCAGACCGGTTCTCCCTTTGCGGGCGCCTCATTTTTAATGCCCCTTTTGTCGGGTTCGCGCACGGTGTTCGACATAATTCCTAAAAACTCACTCGTAATCTACGACGAGTGCAAATCGCTGTCCGACAGGCTCAACGCCCTCACTAAGGAACACGCCGAAAGGTTCAAAGGGCTCAGGGAGGCGGGCGAGGTATTCCCCTTCTCTGCCAATCAGTTCATCCCTGCGGAGCAGTTTGTTAAGAAGGCGGGCGCCTTCCGCAATCTTGCCCTTCAGACCTTTACTTCGTCCACGCAGTTCTTCAGCCCTCTCAAAACGTATAATATTCACTCCACGCCCACGCCGTCATACCTCAACAGCACGGTTACTCTCATCGAGGATATAAAGAGCTGGCGCGCGGGCGGCTACCGCGTGCTCATATTTACCGGCAGCGTGGAGCGCTTGTTAAAGCTTACAGACGCCCTCGACAGGGAATATATTTCGGTAGACCCGCTGCCCGACAGGCTGGAGGCTATGCGCGGCGTATGCCTCAGTTCAGAAGAACTTTATAAGGGCTTTGTTCTGCACAACTGCAAGCTCGCCGTCGTCGGCAGCGGGGATATTTACACCAAGGCGGTCAGGCGTGCGATCCGCCGCCGCAGAGGCGATATGTTCTCTTCGCCCGAAATAGGCGACTACGCCGTACACGAAAAGCACGGCATAGGCAAAATAACTGGCACAAAAAAGATAGAGACGACGGACGGCATAAAGGAGTACATCGCCATAGAGTACCGCGGAGGCGACACCCTGTACGTTCCCGTCGAACAGATGGACATACTCTCCAAATACTCGGGTGAAGGCAGTCCCGCGCTCTCGAAAATCGGCGGCGCCGAGTTCGACAGGGTAAAGGAGAGGGTGCGCCAGTCCATAAAAAAACTTGCCTTCGACTTAAAGGCTCTCTATGCCGAACGCGCGAAAAAGGTAGGCTTCCGCTTTCCCAAACACGAAGCCATGATGGAGGAGTTCGAAAACGCCTTCGAGTATGAGGAGACCCCCGACCAGCTCGCCTCGATAGAGGAGATAAAGGCGGACATGTGTTCTGACAAGGTTATGGACAGACTGCTCTGCGGCGACGTCGGCTACGGCAAGACGGAGGTTGCCTTAAGAGCCATATATCTGTGCGTGCTCGGCGGAAAGCAAGCGGCTTTCATGTGCCCGAGCACCATACTTTCCGAACAGCACTACCAGACGGCTTTAAAGCGCTTCAACGACTTCGGCGTGCGCGTCGAAAAACTCAACCGCTTCCGCACGCAGGCGGAGGTCACCAAAATTTTATCCAGGCTCAAAGCGGGCGAAATTGACGTAATCATCGGCACCCACAGGCTGCTATCCGTCGACGTTAAATTCAATGACCTCGGGCTTTTGGTTCTCGACGAGGAACAGCGCTTCGGCGTCGAGCACAAGGAAAAGATAAAGCACATAAAAAACGACGTGGACTGTCTCACCATGACGGCTACGCCCATACCCCGCACGCTGCACATGTCGCTTGCGGGCATAAGGGACATAAGCACCATAAACACTCCGCCGGGCAAAAGGCTGCCCGTCCAGACTTATGTGGTGGAGGAGACCCCCGCGCTCATCCGCGACGCGATTCTTCGCGAAATATCCCGCGGCGGTCAGGTGTTCGTGCTCTACAACAGGGTGGAGACAATCTCCGCTTTTGCGGGGAAGATAAGCGAGCTCGTGCCCGAAGCCGCGGTAACCTACGCCCACGGGCGCATGGATAAAAACACGCTCGAAGGCAACGTTTTTTCCTTCTATCAGGGGCAGAAAAACGTACTCGTCACGACCACCATAATCGAAAACGGCATAGACCTCCCCAACGCAAACACAATAATCGTAATCGATTCCGACCGCCTCGGCATATCCCAGCTCTACCAGCTGCGCGGCAGGGTGGGCAGGGGTTCCCGTCTCGCCTCGGCATACTTCACCTTCCGCCCCGACAAGGTCATGACGAGCGACGCCACCGAAAGGTTAAAGGCTATAATGCAGTTCACCGAACTCGGTTCGGGCTTCAAAATAGCCATGCGCGACCTTGAAATTAGGGGGGCAGGCAATGTGCTCGGAGCCGAACAGCACGGGCATATGGACAAGGTGGGCTACGAGCTTTACTCCAAGCTCTTAAAGGAGGAGCTGACGGGGGAAAATCTTTTCTCGGCAGAGCTCGACGTCAAAGCCACGGCGTACATTCCCGAAAGCTATATCGAAAGCAGCGCGGGCAGGCTGGATGCCTATAAGCAGATAGCCGAAATAAGAACGGTGGGCGACTACAAACGCGTGCTGCGTTCCATTGAGGAGAACTACGGTCAGATGCCCGACAGCGTGTTCAACCTCCTCATCATCGCGGTGTTAAAGGCTTACGCTTCAAAATTCAACGTAAAAAAGATAAGCGTAAACTCCAAGGGCGGCACGTTGGAGCTTCCATCCGTAAATGCTCTGAGCGACGGAAAGCTTTCCGCCGCGCTCCAAAGATACGCGGGCAAAGTCACTCTTTCCATGGCGCGGGTGCCTTCAATAGTGTTCAAACCGTCAAAGGACGCGGTAAAGACCATGCTCGGCATGACAAATTTTTTAAAATTTGCGGCAAGTTTCACGCAAAATCCTTAAAATTTGTTTGCTATAATATTTTAAATATCGTATAATAAACACGTATTGTAAAATCGGCGGGAATAATATTTTCCGCCTGCGGAGAAATTTTTAATGAAAAGTAAAATGCTTGTCTGCGGCGCCCTTGCGGCGGTACTTACCATGTCGCTTGCCCTCGGCTCCGGCTGCGCCACGAGAAACGAAGAGGACATGAACCAGGTCGTCGCCACGGTGAACATCACAAATAGCGCCAACTTAGAAGAGGAGGGGCTTGCGCAGTACGCTTCGGCGATAGGTTCGGGCGAAACCATTGTAAAGAGGGACCTCATGGCTTCCTACTACAACGTCGGTTACTCCTATATCGAAAGCGGCTCTACCTATGCCGAGGTGTTCGAAATGCTCATGGACGCCCTCACCACCACGGCTATCATCACACAGTACACCACCCTTCAGCTCATAAGCGACAGGAGTCAGACCAACTCAAATTTCCTCAATGAGTATAACGCCATCGACAACCCCGTCGAAAAGTACGAATATCTCCTCGAGGGTTATTCTGCTACGACGGACGACGGCGAAAGGGACCGCATAATGCTTGCGCAGTATTCCCTGTATTCGAGCATAAACGACTCGCTCGATTCCATTGAGGAGGGCATAATAAGCGGCGAGGACGAGGAGACTACCTCCGACGAAACGCGCGCAACTCCCGGCGGTGCAGACGAAGAGGTGGAGAACTATCTTCCCGTGGACTCCGGGACGGGCGCACTCGATTACAATATCTACACTGGGTATTCCAGCGTCAGCGACGGCTACGACTATTCCCTTGAAAACAGCGGCATCTATGAGGACGATAAGCTCGAAGGCACCACGCCCCAGACCCGCCGCAGGGCATACGCTTCTTTTATCGCCAGCCTTCGCGACAATTTCCTCATCACCGAAGAGGATAATCTCCGCGACGTTCTTTCTATCTCCTACATTCAGGAGGAGTATCTCTCTCAGCTTCAGCAGCAGGTAATCAACGAGTATTACGAGCAGTACGAACAGGAGCAGGAGGACCTTATCGACGCCAAGGACGCCCAAGGCAACTATACCTTCCTTCAGACGAGATATGCGAGCGATCTTGCCGACCAGACGCAGTCAAACGCCACCTTCTCGGCTTTTGAAAGCTCCATGGATTCCCTTTCGGATACCTCATTCATTCTCTACGCTCCCGCAACGAGCGGTACCGACGGCGGAACATACGGCTACGTATACAATATTCTTCTGCCCTTCAGTGCGTCGCAGGAGCTCAATATCAACTCCTCCGACACTTCCAAGGAGTATTACTACGGCAGAATTTCCATACTCGACGACATAAAGGCTACCGACCAGCGTTCCGCATGGTTTAACGGCGAAACCGACTATTCCTTCAACGCCGCGGAAGCGGGCATGGACTATTATGCGGGCGCCGAGGGAAGCGGAAGGGAGTATCTCTTCTTTGAAAACAACCTCACCGACAACGAGCGGTACGCCACCCTCGATAAATACGACGGGCGTTACTCGTACAACGGTTACGTCTCCGAAAATGCCGACGGCTCCTACAGCCTCGTTCCCGAAAGACTGACCGTCGACGACGTCCTCGCCGAATTCAAGGCTTATGTCGACTACGTTCTCGGCGGCGAGTACACAACTATAGATACGGCAAAGACAAACGACGAACTTGCAGGCAGTTACTACGTTTCAAGCGCCGACGAATACGAGGACGAAAACGGTGAAATCGATTATTCACACTTTGTCTATGCAAAGGGCAGGGTGGACCTCGGCGGCGACACTTCGCTCTCATCTCTCTTTGTGAAGGACAGCAGGGCATACAAGGCACTCAGCGCCGTCAACGAACTTCAGTACGCATACACCACAGACACGTCCATTCTCTCTCAGTACATCGGCTATTCCGTTTCGGCGTTCAGTACAAGTTATATACCCGAATTCGAATATGCCGCGCAGACTGCAATAAACGAGGGCGCGGGCACGATCTATGTGTGCGCCGGCGACTACGGCTGGCATATAATTTATGTCACTGCCACTTTCGACGTGGAGGGCGGAGACGTTTACGGCGACCTTGAATGGACCGATGACTACGTAAAGTCCGAGGGCACATTCCAGAATATGTACTATAACTGGATAAAGGACAGCACTCTTACAAACATAACGACAAACCGCCGTTCGGTAATAAACGAGCTCTACGGCGGAGATGAAACCGTCACCACGTATCAGAACGCATATCAGGACCTTCTTGACCTCGACGAAGAGTAAGGAAGGGGGAGAAAAATATGGAAATCTGGCAAGCGGTCGTTCTCGGACTCGTGCAGGGTCTCACAGAATTTCTGCCCGTCTCTTCGAGCGGACACCTTGTGTTTTTGCAGAGTCTTATGGGGCTTACCGGCAGCGGCATCAACCTTACCCTGTTTAATATAATACTTCACGTTGGTACGCTCATTGCCGTATGTGCAGTATTTTGGCGGGATATTTTAGACTTATTTAAAAAGCCGTTTAAAACACTTATTTATCTGATAGTGGCAACTATCCCGGCGGCGCTTGTCGGCGTAATACTGGCTGTATGCGACGCCGAGGACGCTATCAATAACAGTCCTTATATAGGTATATTGCTTGCTGTCTTTTTCCTGCTAACGGCAATACTGTTATTTGTGACCGAAATATATGCAAAGCGCAGAGCAAAGGAAAAGGAGCTTCCCCTCTGCTGGCGCACCACAGTTTCAATGGGGCTTGTGCAGGCGGTTGCGGCAATTTTTCCGGGTCTTTCGCGCAGCGGGTCAACCATATGCGCCGGCGTTCTTGCGGGCGGCAGGTCGGAAGATCTTTCAAAATTTTCCTTCCTCATGAGCATTCCGATAATTGTCGGTAGCTTCGCTGTGTCTCTCGTTCTTGGGCTTTTTGACGGCAGCGTGGCAACGTCTATCCAAAGCATGGGTACGCCAAGCAATGCGGGCTGGTGCATAGCTCTCGGCTTCGTGGTTGCCGCTGCTTCAGGTTTGTTTGCGATAAAGGTCATGCTCAACGCCATAAGAAAGGCAAACTACAAGTGGTTCAGCTTATACCTCGTGTTGCTTGCAATCACCTGTATAGTTCTCTATTGTGTTGATATAATTTAAAATTCAAAACTCCCCTGTTAACGGGGAGTTTTTGTGTGCGGAGATATTTTAAAGCTTGACGAAGAATTTAAATGTGGTATAATAACTGTATGGAAAAGACTACGGGACAAAAACTCATCGCCCTCAGGGAAGGTAAGGGGCTCACAAGGGAACAACTGGCGCAGGAACTCAGCGTAACAGGTCGGCAAATTTCCGACTGGGAAAACGACAAAATAAAAATCGACGGCAAAAATGCCGAGGCGCTGTGCGCTTTCTTTGCTGTCGGCAAAGAGGAGCTGTTCGGACAGCAAAAGCCGCCTGTCACGCGCATGCAGACCTTTGTCTCCAACCGCTTTTTGCCCGCAATTCTCGTCGCTCTCCTCGGGCTCGTCATGCTCGCCATGGGCGCCGTCTTAATCGCTGCGGCGAACTCGCCCGGGGCACTCGCTCCGCTCGGCGGCGCAATCGCTCTCACCGTCATTTCTGCACTCATAATCGCCATTTCCATATTCATGTTTATAAAATCAATCAA
>CALVMP010000008.1 GCA_944346655.1 uncultured Clostridia bacterium | reverse complement strand
GTAACTTCCATCAAAACGGTCGGCGATCTCGTTGAAGTTTTAAACAGCTTATAATAAAATAATTATGCCCGCGCGGCAAGCGCGGGCTTTTTTACTATGACTTTACAACAGCTTAAATACGCAATCTGCGTGGCGGAGGAGGGAAAAATCAACCTCGCCGCAAAAAAACTTTATATTTCCCAGCCCTCGTTGACGCAGGCGGTCCGCGAACTTGAGGACGATATCGGCATAACCATATTTTTGCGCACCAACCGCGGCGTCGTGCTCACGCCCGAGGGGGAGGAGTTCATGTCCTATGCCCGCCAGGTCGTCGACCAGATGGACCTTTTGGAGGAAAAGTATAAGGGTGCAAAGAAAAAGCCGCGCTCCTTCTGCGTTTCCTGCCAGCACTATTCATTCGCCGTCGCCGCGTTTATCGCCCTCATCCGCGAAACGGGCGCCGAAGAATATGACTTCCGCTTAAGGGAGACTCAGACTTATGAGATAATAGAGGACGTCGCCTCTTTAAAAAGTCAGGTGGGCGTGCTCTATTTAAACGGCTTCAACAGCGCAGTTCTCGGCAAAGTTTTAAAGGAAAACAGCCTTAAATTCGCGCCCCTCTTTACTGCGTCGCCCCACGTGTTTATAAGTTGCAATCATCCCCTGGTAAATAAGGAAATCCTTACTTTACAGGATTTAAACGATTATCCCTGTTTAACTTTCGAGCAAGGGGAACACAATTCCTTTTATTTTTCCGAGGAGATTCTTTCAACTAGGTATTCCCCGAAAAATATTAGGGTGAGGGACAGGGCGACCCTTTTCAACTGTCTTGTAGGGCTCAACGGCTACACCATTTCAAGCGGCATGATAAACGGAGAGCTCAACTGGGAAAACATTGTCTCGAAGCCTTTAGGCGTCGACGACGGCATGGCTATAGGGTACATAACGCACGAAAACGCCCTGCTTTCGCCTCTTTCAAAAAGATATATAGAATTATTGACTGAATGTAAACCATAACATAAAACTCTTCGAAAAGCTTTTCGAAGAGTTTTATGTTTTTTATATGATTATATTAATAAGCCTCTTGGGTACGAGTATGAATTTTTTGATTGTTTTGCCTTGGATGAGCGGAGCTATTTCGGGCATTGCCTTGACCTTTGTCTCTATTTCGGCGGCGGGCATGTCTACGGGCAGAGAAATTTTAGCTTTGATTTTGCTGTTTACCTGAACGGCGTATTCAAACGAATCCTCGCCGCATTTGCTCTCGTCGTATTTAGGCCAGCTCGAGTATGCCATCGAGCCATCGTGACCGAGTACCTCATTCCAGATTTCTTCGGTTAAGAAGGGAATAACGGGGTTCAGAAGCTTGCACAGTCCCTCGGCATATTGCACGGGGAAGGGTTTGCCTTCGCCTATTTCTTTATACACGGCGTTTACGAATATCATCATCTGCGATATGGCGGTGTTTACTTTAAGTGCCATGTAGTCCTCGCCCACTTTCTTAACAGTTTGGTTGTAAATCTTTTCAAGGGCGGGGTTGTTCTCGTCCTTTATGGAGCCGCTTTCAAAATACAGACGGTGAATTCTGTCGATAAACTTTTTAACGCCCTCTATGTTGGCGGTGTTCCAGGGCTTGGTGTCGGCGACGGGACCCATAAACATTTCGTACATTCTCAAAACGTCCGCGCCGTAGTCGCGCACAATGTCGTTGGGGTTTATAACGTTGCCCTTGGATTTGGACATCTTTTCGTTGTCCTCGCCGAGAATCATTCCCTGGTGGAATAGCTTTTTAAAGGGCTCTTTACAGGGCACATAACCTTTATCGTAGAGGAAGTTGTTCCAGAAGCGCGAGTAGAGCAGGTGTCCCACAAGGTGTTCCTTGCCGCCGCAGTAAAAGTCGACGGGCATCCAGTGCTTCAAGAGCTCGTAGTCGGCAAACTTCTCGTCGTTGTGGGGATCGCAGTAGCGCAAAAAGTACCAGCTCGAGCCCGCCGAACCGGGCATGGTGGTGGTTTCGCGTTTACCCCTTTTTCCTTTATAGGTTATGTTCACCCAGTCCTTTGCATTCTCCAAGGGTGCGTTTCCGCCGTGCGCCTTATAATCGTCCATTTCGGGGAGGATGAGCGGCAGTTCGTCGTCGTCGAGGAAAGCAATGGTTCCGTCCTCGAGGTGAACGACGGGCAGCGGTTCGCCCCAGTATCTTTGGCGGGCGAAGATCCACTCGCGCAGCTTGTAGGTAACTGCCTTCTTGCCGCAGCCGTGCTCTTCGAGCCATGCAGCCATCTTGTCAATTGCGTCCTGTTTGTTGAGCCCGTCGAGGAAGCCGGAATTAATGTGAACTCCGTCCTCCGTCCATGCCTCTTTGGAGATGTCTCCGCCCTCTAAAACCTGAATTATGGGCAGGTTGAACTTCTTTGCAAACTCGTAGTCCCTCGTGTCGTGCGCGGGCACTGCCATAATCGCGCCCGTCCCGTAAGAGGTGAGCACATAGTCCGAAATCCATATGGGCAATTTGTTTCCGTTTACGGGGTTTACGGCATACGCGCCCGTAAAAGCGCCCGTCTTGTCCTTGTTGAGTTCGGTTCTTTCAAGGTCGGATTTGCTCGCACATACCTTTTTATATGCCTCAATTTCCTCTTTCCTGTCTGCCGTAGTAATTTTATCCACCAGCTTATGTTCGGGCGCGAGCACGCAGTAGGTGGCTCCGAACAGCGTGTCGCAGCGCGTTGTGAACACGGTGAACTGTTCTTCCGTGCCGTCGACTTTGAACACAACGTTTGCGCCCACGGATTTTCCTATCCAGTTGCGCTGTGCCGTTTTTGAAGATTCTGGCCAGTCGAGTTCGTCCAAGCCCTCCAGAAGGCGCTCGGCGTACTTGTTTATGTCGATTACCCACTGCTTCATATTCTTGCGCACGACGGGGAAGCCGCCGCGCTCGCTCTTGCCGTCGATAATCTCGTCGTTTGCAAGCACCGTTCCAAGCTCCTCGCACCAGTTGACGGGGGTTTCGACATACCTTGCAAGCCCGGCTTCGGCAAGCTGTTTAAAAATCCACTGCGTCCACTTGTAGTAGGAGGGGTCGCATGTCGAAACTGTCTGAGTCCAGTCGTACGAAAGACCCAGCATTTTGAGCTGCGAGGTAAAAGTTGCTATGTTCTGCTGCGTAAAACCGCCGGGGTGGTGCCCCGTGTTAATGGCGTACTGTTCGGCGGGCAGACCGAAGGAGTCAAATCCGATGGGGTGGAGAACGTTATAGCCCTGCATTCTCTTCATTCTGGCAATTATATCCGTCGCCGTATAGCCCTCCGGGTGTCCTACGTGCAGGCCCGCGCCCGAAGGATAGGGGAACATGTCGAGCACATAATATTTGGGCTTGGAAAAATCATGGAGGTCGGTATGGAACGTGCCGTTATCCTCCCAGTATTTTGCCCATTTTTTTTCAACTTCACTGAAATTGGTATAAGCCATATGCGTATTCCTTAAAAAAATTATTCCCTTAAATTATACATTATTGTTCCCTCTGTTGGCAAATATTTTTAAAGTAAATGCCTGCTAAATAATTGACAAAATTATTCAAAGGGAATAAGATAATAGTATAAAAAATTTCCGTCGGGGACAAGTACCCGCCGCAGAGCTTTTCAGAGAGCGCACCCTTTGGCTGTAAGGCGCGTAAATTTTGCGGCGACAGGGGAAACCACCCTATTTGTGCGGAGTAAAAAAGAGCGGTCGTTAAGACAATTAAGGTGGAACCGCGCAATGTAAATTTGCGTCCTTAAACTGATTTTTTAATTAGTTTAAGGATTTTTTATTGGAGAAATATCATGAACGTATTTTTAAAGAATGGCGATCAACTCAGCGTGGAGGAGGGTGCAACCTGCGCCAAAGCCGCCTCCGCCGTATCCGAAGGGCTTGCCCGCGCCGCCGTTGCGGCAAAGGTAAACGGCGAGCTTGTAGACCTTTCGCACGTCCTCAATGAGGGCGATAAGCTCGAAATTGTAACCTTGAAGGATAAGGAGGGGCTGGAAGTTTACCGCCATACCTGTGCACATGTGCTTGCGCAGGCGGTAAAGACCATATTCCCCACATGCAAGCTTGCAATAGGTCCCGTCATCGAAAACGGGTTCTATTACGACTTCGACTTCAAAACGCCCATAACCCAGGACGATTTTGCCAAGATCGAAGCCGAAATGACCAAGATAATCAAGGCAAATACTCCCATAACCCGCTTCGAGCTTCCCAGGGAGGAGGCAATTAAGCTTATGACCGAGTACGGAGAAAAGTACAAGGTGGAGCTCATTAACGACCTGCCCGAGGACAGCGTAATATCCTTCTACAAGCAGGGTTCGTTCACCGATCTCTGCCGCGGACCCCATCTTCCCTCGACGGGCAAAATCAAGGCGTTCAAGCTTGCGTCCATTGCGGGCGCGTACTGGCGCGGCAACGAAAAGAACAAGATGCTCACCCGCATCTACGGCGTTGCGTTTGCCAAAAAGGATGAAATGCAGGCTTACTTCGACATGCTTGAGGAGGCTAAAAAGCGCGACCATATAAAGCTCGGCAAAGAGCTCAAGTTGTTTGCCCTTCTGAACGAGGGCAAGGGCTTTCCCTTCTTCCTGCCCAACGGCATGGTGCTAAAAAACATCCTCGCCGACTACTGGCGCGATCTGCACAGAAAGGAAGGGTATGTAGAAATTCAGACCCCCATAATTCTTACGAGAACGCTTTGGGAAAACTCGGGGCACTGGGACCACTACAAGGACAACATGTATACGACCAAGATCGACGGAGAGGACTGCGCCGTAAAGCCCATGAACTGCCCCGGCGGCATGCTCGTGTACAAGCTCACACCCCACAGCTATAAAGATCTGCCCATAAGAATGGGTGAAATGGGTCTCGTGCACCGTCACGAAAAGAGCGGTCAGCTCCACGGTCTCTTCCGCGTGCGCTGCTTCACGCAGGACGACGCGCACATATTCATGCTTCCCGAACAGATCAGGGATGAAATAAAGGGCGTCGTAAGACTCACCGATAAAATATATAAGCAGTTCGGTTTTAAATACAAAGTCGAGCTCTCCACCCGCCCCGAAGACAGCATGGGCACGGAGGAGGAGTGGAACGCCGCAACCGACGCGCTCAGGGCGGCGCTCGAAGATCTCGGGCTCGATTATGAAGTCAACGAGGGCGACGGCGCGTTCTACGGACCCAAGATAGACTTCCACCTTCAGGACAGCATAGGCAGAACGTGGCAGTGCGGCACTATTCAGCTCGACTTCCAGATGCCCCAGCGCTTCGAGCTCGAATACACCGGCGAGGACGGCGCAAAGCACCGCCCCATAATGATTCACCGCGCAATATACGGCTCCATGGAGAGGTTCATAGGCATTCTCATCGAGCACTATGCCGGCAAATTCCCCGTATGGCTCGCGCCCGTTCAGGTCAAGGTGCTTTCGATAACAGACAGGACAAAGGAATATGCCGAGGAAGTTTGCAATCTCCTTAAATCCAGCAATATCCGCGCCGAGCTCGACACCCGCAACGAAAAGATAGGTTATAAGATACGCGAAGCCAAGCTTGAAAAGGTGCCCTATGTGATAGTCGTCGGCGATAAGGAAGCCGAGGACGGCACGGTGAACGTCAACAAGCGCGGCGTAGAGGAGAAGTTTACTTTAAGCAAAGAGGACTTTGTAAAGCTCGTCGTCAAAGACAATGACGAAAAAATTGTTTTCTGATTAAAAAATATTTGACAAACCAAAATAAATGCTGTATTATATACGCGTAAGCAAAGGTCAATCCCCTTTCGCCCTGCCCGTAGGTACAGCGGCAAATAATGTTTTAAAATTGCATTCGGCAATATTATGGCATTTTCGGGATAGGCTGCGCTTATCCCGATTATTTTTATCCGTTATGAGGAATATGGAAAGAAAAGATTTTTATCAGGTTAATCAGCAGATAAGGGACAGAGAGGTAAGGCTCATCGACGCCTCCGGCAACATGGTAGGCGTAATGCCTTCGGTCCAGGCTCTCAGGCTTGCGGAGGATGCGGACCTCGACCTCGTAAAAATTTCCCCCAACGCCGTGCCCCCCGTATGCAAAATTATGGACTACTCCAAATTCAAGTACGAGCAGGCTAAAAAGGAGAAGGAAAACCGCAGAAACCAAACCGTCGTCGAGCTCAAGGAGATAAGGCTCTCCATGACGATAGACGTCGGCGATATTGCGGTAAAAACCAAGCAGTGCTTAAAGTTTTTGGAGCAGGGCAACAAGGTCAAAGTTTCCATCCGCATGAAGGGTCGTGAAAACGCGCGTTCCTATCAGGGGGTAAAGGTCATGGAAGATTTCTTTGCAGGCTTAGGCGGCAAGGCGGTTCAGGACAAAAAACCCACTGCGGAGGGCAGGTTTATAACCATGATGCTCTCGCCCGCAAAAAATTAAGTTTATAGGCGGCAACACCGTTTATTTCAAATTTGTATAATTTTCAGGAGGATAAATATATGCCCAAGCAGAAGTCGCACAGCGGTTCCAAAAAGCGTTTCTGGCTTACGTCTACAGGTAAGGTAAAGAGACCTCACGGCGGCAAGAACCACAAGGCGGAAACAAAAAACAGAAAGAGAAAGAGAAATTTGCGTCAGAACACTCTCGTTTCCACGACGCAGGAATCTACCGTTAAGAGTATGATTCCCTACAAGGCATAAAGGAGGACAGGATAAATGCGTATCAAAAGGTCTGTAAACGCGCTTAAAAAGCGCAGAAAGATAATGCGCCTTGCAAAGGGATACTTCGGCAACAAGTCCAAGTCCTACAGAATTGCAAGGGAAGCCGTAATGAAGTCCCTCAACTATGCTTACATCGGCAGAAAGCTCAGAAAGCGCGATATGCGTTCCCTCTGGATTGCCCGCATCAATGCCGCTGCAAGGATAAACGGACTTTCGTATTCCAAGTTCATGCACGGGCTCAAGGCAGCAGGCATCAACCTCAACCGCAAGGTTCTGGCTGATCTCGCCGTCAACGACGCCGCTGCATTCGCTGCGCTTGCCGAAAAGGCTAAGGCAGCCGTTTAATCGGTAATTTTCACACGGGGTAGTTGACGTTCGGCAGCTACCCTTTAAAACGTATATGGTTATAACCTCGCGGTCAAATCAGCTCGTAAAAAAACTCGCATCTCTCTCCGATAAAAAATTCAGGAGGGAGTACGGCGAATACCTTGTGGAGGGAATAAAGCCCGTAAGGGAGTGTATCGCCGCGGGCGGTCAGGTGGCAAATATTGTCTGTACGCCCAAACATGAGGGCGCTTTCGAGGGCGCGGTCGTCGTCTCTGAGGACGTGTTTAAATTTATTTCCTCCGAAAAGACCCCGCAGGGCGTGATAGCCTGTGTAAAGCTCCCCCAAAACCCTCCCCGCGAGCCCTATGGCGCCTGCCTTCTTCTGGACAGGCTTCAGGACCCCGGCAACGTCGGCACGATAATCCGCACGGCTAACGCGGCAGGGTTTGAGGATATTTACCTTGTCGACTGTGCCGACCCGTTTTCTCCCAAGGCTGTCAGGGCGAGCATGAGCGGTATATTCTTTGTAAACGCCATGTGCTGTACTTTAAGCGAGGCATTGTCCGCGCTTGAAGGTACGCCGATAATCACCGCCGACATGGACGGGGAGAATATATTTGCCTTCACCCCGCCTAAAAAATTCTGCCTGTGCATAGGCAACGAGGGCAGAGGGGTATCGGACAGTATCAGAGAGGCGAGCCGATACACCGTCAGCATTCCCATGAGGAAGTCTTGCGAAAGTTTAAACGCCGCTGTTTCGGCGGCAATAGCCATGTACACGCTAAAAAATAACGTAAAAGAGGTGCATTAATGTCAGGACATTCAAAATGGCACAATATAGCTGCTAAAAAGAGCAAGACGGACGCCGCCCGCGGCGCGGTGTTCACCAAAATCGGCAGGGAGCTTGCCGTTGCCGCAAAGGGTAACCCCAATCCCGAAACCAACTCCAAGCTTGCCGACGTCATCGCCAAGGCGAAAGCCGCAAACATGCCCAACGACAACATAAAGAGGTCGATTGCAAGGGCTGCGGGCGAACTTTCCGGCAAGGACTATAAGGAGCTCACGTATGAGGGCTACGGTGTTGCGGGTTCGGCCGTTATAATCAAAACGCTCACCGACAACGTAAACCGCACGTCGGGCGATATTTCGTCTACCATGTCAAAGTGCGGCGGTCAGATGGGCAAGCCCGGCTGCGTAAGCTACCAGTTCGACAACAAGGGCGTAATCGTCATTGAAAAGACCGTTGCCCTCGACGAGGACACAATGATGGAGTATTGCCTCGAGGCTGAAGCCGAGGACTTTGTATCGGAAGACGACGTCTACGAGGTGTACACCACCCCCGAAGCGTTCTCAAATGTGCGCAAGTACTTCGAGGACAAGGGCGTAACCTTCCTCGAGGCGGAAGTCAAAATGATGCCCCAGAACACCGTCACCCTTCCCGAGGACAAGCTTGCAACCTTCATTAAAATGATCGATAAGCTCGAAGAGCTCGACGACGTTCAGAACGTTTACCACAACGTGGAACTCCCCGAAGAGCCCGACGAGGACTAATTTTAATATTATCTCAACAAAATGCCGCAGCTCCGCTGCGGCTTTTTTATTATATATATTGAATTTAAAGGTGTAGGGTGTTATAATTAATTCAAAGGAGAGATTATATGAAAAAAATATTTTTGTGTCTTATTGCCGTCATTCTTGCAATACCGCTTATGATAAGCGGATGCAGCAATGAACTGGAATATATTTCAGACGGCGATTTTAAGTATCACTATATGGAAGATAAAGACAGCTATGCCGTGATTGGAACAACAGAACAGGGCAAAGGTAAAGATGTGCTTTATTTCCCTGCCTATTATGGGGAAAAACTTGTTACCCAAATGGGATTTGCAAGAGAAGATATGGGTGTTGCAAACCATTATTGGATTGGGGTCAACGATATTACGGCGACAAAATTGTATTTTCCTTATTCGGTAGAAGAAGGGTATTATCCGAATATTCTTATTCCAGAAGAAAGAAGTGGACAGATTTATTTTGCAAACTGTAATGAGCAGTTCTTGCATTCTGCCGTGAGATTGGCAAATCATAATATGAATACAAGTTACTATGTAACGCCTTCCGCATATAATTACATCATAGATAACGTAAATGACTATGGGAATGTAAATAAAGCAAACGTTTCATTCCTTTTCAATTATAATAATGCGCCGAACGAAGGTTATTTTTTTATAAATAATTTCGACAATGGAAGCATTATAAAGCCAACGCCATATGACCCCAGGCGTGATGGATATGCATTCGATGGCTGGTATAAAGAGCCAGAATGTGTAACCAGATGGGACTTTGAAAGGGATACATTGCCTGTTCAGCAATTAAATGCCGATGGCGAAGAAGTTTATCAGGAAACGCGGCTTTATGCCAAATGGATACAAAATTAATTTGATATGAATAACGCAACGCGACTTTGCGCAACATACTATTACAAGCGGCAACGCTTTGAAAATAGTTTGTCTGCCAAAGCGTTGTGCGTTTTGACGGATGAACATGAAGACTATTTCCCGAAAGGAAATAGTCTTCTGTTTTTGTATGAGAATTTTTTTTAATACGGCAAAATAAAATAATGTATGCCGGGTAAAAAGCGGGTAATACTTTTAATTATAATGGTTGCCGTTCTCGTTATAGCGCCCATTCTTGCATTTTTTCCTTCGGGGAAAAGCAATGATGCGGACGAAATGATGACTATCGAGGTGTGGCAGGTAGATAGTTTTGAGGGCGGAAAGGGTTCGCGGGCACAATATCTTGCGGATATGGCGAAGGAATGTTTTTCGGGGGAGAGAGTATATGTCACCGTAACTTCTTTATCCGCAGAAGCGGTGCGTTCGAATATAGAGGCGGGCAACATTCCCGATATCATTTCTTACGGTGCAGGCATGTACGGCATTGAAAATGTGATCAACTCCAACGGTTTTACATATAAATGCTGGTGCAGAGGCGCGTATTTTCTGATATCATTAAACGAAACGGACGATTTTTCCGACGCGTCGTCGGACAATACAGTTGTAAACCTCGGCAAGGATAACTTTGCGGAAGCGTGTGCGCTCTTTGAAGGACTCGAAAATGCCGATTTTGCAGCCCCGACGTCTGCGTATGTAAGCCTTATCGGTGGAAAGTATAAATATCTTTTGGGGACCCAGCGCGACTTGTTCAGACTGGAGACGAGGGAACAGAGTTACTCGGCAAAAGTAATAACGGCCTTTAACGATCTTTACCAGAATATATCTATAACCTGCTCGGGTGAAAAATATAATAACTGCGTAAGGTTTGTAAACTACCTTTCAGATACGACTGAGGGAGTGGCGGCGCTCGGGTTGTTTTCAAAGGGCGTTTCGTATACGGGGGCTATGGGAGAGGCGGCGCGGGCGTCGTTCGATTATAAGCTTTCGTCATACGCGGACGAGGAATATATTAAAGAGCTTAAAGAAGCCGTAAAAAACAAAGATTTAAATTATTTGAAAAATTTATTAAAGTGATTGAAAAAGAGAGAAAAAAATGTTATTATATAGAGGTGGAAATTTAAGACCGCTGTTTGAAAGTGCGGTGCTTTTAAACAGAGTAGAAAGGCGGGAAAATTTTTTCTTTTCCGATTACACTACCTACCATTTGGGAGGGAGGGCAAAGGCGGCTTACTTCCCATCTAATTTGGTAGAAGCTAAAACCGTATATGATTATCTGAAAAAAAGCGGTGAAAATTTTTTTATTCTGGCAAACGGCTCAAATCTTTTGGCCTCTGACAGCGGGTACGACGGCGCTGTACTGTGCACTAAAAAATTAAAGGGGGTTGTAAGGGTCGACGCCGATACGCTCTTTGTACTTTCGGGTACGTCCGCAGGTTCGCTTTTAAGGTATTGCGAATGTAACGGTCTCGGCGGGCTCGAATACCTCGCTGGCATCCCTGCGACCATAGGCGGCATAGCCTGCATGAACGGAGGGGCGGGAGGAAGGTATATCTCCTCAAACATAATTTCCGTAAGGCTGTACAACGGAAAAGACTTTGTTTTATCAAATAAAAACTGTAATTTTACATATAAACATAGTACTATGCGTGATATAAACGCTCTTATTTGCGGTGTGTTTTTGTCTGTATTTCCCGATTCTCCGCAAAATATTAAAGCTCAGGTCGGGCGGTACCTTTCAAAGAGGGAATTTCATCCAAAGGGGTATAGCTGCGGGTGTGTTTTTAAAAATCCCTCCGGCATGTCGGCGGGCGCTGTAATTGAAAGTTGCAGATTGTCGGGATACGGTTCGGAAAGGGCTTTTGTTTCGCCCAAACACTGCAATTTTATCATAAATAACGGGGCTACGGCGGGAGAAGTAAAAGCTTTGATCGACAGCGTAAAGCGCAAAGTTTTTAACTGTCTCGGAATAGTGCTTGAAGAGGAAGTTATTCTTCTCGGCGACTTTTGATTATACATATTCTGCGCAACTGAATACTATTATGTTACGCATAATCGGAGATATTATATGATTCTTACGGGTGATTACCATACCCATACGCCCTATTCGCACGGCAAAAACACCGTTCTTGAAAATACAGTTGCCGCAAAGAAAAAAGGGCTTAAAGAAATAGCCATCACCGACCACGGTTTTAACCATCTTCTGTTCGGGCTCAAGCGCAAAAATCTTAAAGATCTGCGCGCTGAGATAGAGGAGGCTAAAAAGCTCACCAGTCTCAACGTGCTCATGGGCATGGAGAGCAATCTCATATCCCTCGATGGTGAAACGGACATGAAGGAGAGCGATCTGCCCTTTTTCGATATCTACCTTTGCGGCATTCACGAGGTTTTAAGGTACGCAAGCCTGGGCGACGCGTATAACCTTATGTTGAAAAATTACGTCGCTTACAAGCGCGGCAAAATGCCCTCTGAAGAGGTCATAAAAAAGACGACTTCGGCATATGTGAGCGCTATAAAAAATAATCCCATAGATATTCTGACTCACATAAATTATAAATGTTTCTGTGACCTCAAAGAGGTGGCTAAGGTATGTGCGGACTATGGCACTTACATTGAAATCAATACAAAAAAGCGTCACGTTTCTGCCGAAGAATTAAACGAAATGGCGTCGACGGGAGTAAGGTTTGTTATTGATTCCGACGCCCACTCCGCCGACAGGGTGGGGGACACCCTCATTGCCGAACAGCTTCTTGCCGAGGCAGATGTGCCATTAGAGCGCATAGACAACATCGACGGCAGAACGCCAACGTTCAGGTTTGCCGAATACAAGGTTAAGCATGGCTAATTTTACCGAAGAGATTAAAAACGAAATAATGGACAACGGCGTGGAGAACGTGTGCTGCAGGCTCGCGTTTCTGTCGGCGTTTATCCGCACGAGCGGAAGCGTTCTTTCCCGCGGCGGCAGCTTCGGGTTTGAAATAGTCACCGAAAACAGCCGCGCAGCGGAGTTTTTGGGCGAAATGCTTGAAAAGGATTGCGCGGTTCCTATTAGCCGCACCGGCGTCGAATACGATAAATTCACCGGCAGGGACAAGCTGACTTTGGACTGCATAGGCGAGAGAGCGACGCAGTTTTTATTCGACCTCAGAATCCTCAAAAAAACGGAGAATGGCGTATCTTTAACATTCGGAATAGATGACTTCATCGTTAAAAAGGATTGCTGCATCGCCGCATACCTTAAAGGCGCCTTTCTCGGCGGCGGAAGCTGTACGCTCCCCGACGAAGGCAGCTACAGTCGCACGGGCTACCACTTCGAGGTAGTGTTTGCAAATAAGATCACGGCTGGCGATTTTTGCGATTTGCTGTGTTCTCTCGATATACTCGCAAAGCTTGTCGCCCGCAAGGACAGCGCCGTCGTGTATGTAAAGAGCAAGGAGGTCATCTCCGACCTTCTGAATGCCATGGGAGCGGAGAGAAGTCTCGAAGAGCTCAACCGCATAGTCGAACTCAAGGACAGGACCAACAACGTAAACCGCGCCAGCAACTGTTCAACCTCCAATATTGACAAGGCTCTCACGGCTTCGGTCAATCAGATAGGCGCCATTCAGACCATCAGCCAGACCATAGGGCTCAAGTCGCTGTCGCCGATATTATTTGAAGTTGCCGAAGCGCGGCTTGCCGACCCCAACGCCTCCATGCAGGAGCTTGCCGACAGACTGGGCATAACCAAGAGTTGTTTAAACCACAGACTGAGAAAAATAGCTAAAATAGCTTCACAATTATCTTAAAAAACATATGACAGATTTCGTACATTTACACCTGCACACCGAGTATTCCCTCCTGGACGGCGCATGCAAAATAGACAATCTGATATCCTACTGCAAAAAGAACGGCATAGACACCGTGTGCATAACCGACCACGGCAACATGTACGGCACGCTGCACTTTGCCGAAAAGGCGGCTGTCGCGGGAATTAAGTATATCATAGGCTGTGAATTCTACGTCGACAAGGACCTCCATGAGAAAAAGGGCAGATCGTTTGACCACCTCATTCTGCTTGCAAAAAACAAGGCGGGCTATAAAAATCTCGTCCAGCTCGACTCTCTCGCCTTTGTAGACGGCTTCCATGTCAAGCCGAGGATTGACTACAAGGTGTTAAAGGAGCATTCCGAGGGTGTAATCTGTCTGTCCGCATGTCTTGCGGGCGGCATTCCCAAAAAGCTGTTAAACGGTGACGAGGAGGGGGCGGAAGAGCTCGCTCTCTACTTAAAGGGCATCTTCGGCGACGACTTTTACATTGAAATCCAGGACCACGGCATTCCCGATGAAAAGAGGGTGCTGCCCATGCTGGTTGCCCTCGCCAAAAAGGTGGGAGTTGAGATAGTTGCCACCAACGACGTCCACTATCTCACCAAAGCCGACGCCGAAATGCAGGACATTCTTCTATGCATCCAGACCAAAAAGACGCTCGACGATCCCCAGAGGCTCAAATTCGACTCCGAAGAGTTTTATTTTAAGTCGGGCGACGAAATGGCTCAGCTCTTTTCAGCCTACCCCAAGGCTATTTCAAACACCCGCGTTATTGCCGATAAAGTTACCGAGCCGGCGTTTAACCTCGATAAAAAGGGCTATCCCATCCGCGATACTTCGCTCATCCCGGGCTATACCCCGCCCGACGGGTCGACCCCGCCCGAATACCTGAGAAAGCTTACCGCCGAGGGTCTGAAGCGGCGCTACGGCGAAGTCACAAAGAGAGAACTTGACCGCGCAGAATATGAACTGGGCGTAATTATCGGCATGGGCTTTGCCGAATACTACCTCATTGTTTGGGACTTCATAAACTGGTCCAAGGCGAACGGCATACCCGTCGGTCCCGGGCGCGGTTCGGGCGTAAGCTCTATCGTCGCGTATGCGATAGGCATTACCGATGTCGAGCCGTTGCAGTATGACCTGCTCTTCGAGCGCTTTCTTAACCCCGACCGCGTATCCATGCCCGACTTCGATATCGACTTCTGTACGGACAGGCGAAGCGAGACTATAGAGTACGTAAGGCAGAAATACCACCCCGAAAACGTCTGCCAGATTGTAACGTTCGGCACGATGGCTGCAAAGAACTCCATAAAGGACGTCGGCAGAGTTATGAGGGTGCCCTATTCCGAAACGGACAGGCTGACCAAGATAATGGACGGCAAGACCTCCATCGGCGACCTTTTGGGGCGCAGGATAGAGGGAGCGAGGGCGGCGTATGAAGCCGAGACCGATCCCGACAAAAAGGCGGAAGCAGAGGGCAAGCTCAACGAACTCAGGGCGGCTCGGAACAGCGAGTTCTGCGAAATTTACGAGACCGACTCAACCTTGCGCCGCGTCATCGACATGGCTATGCAGATAGAGGGCATGCCGCGCCAGACGGGCATGCACGCCGCGGGCGTCGTCATCTGCCGCAAGAAGATTGCCGACAACGTCCCTCTTTCGCGAAACGGTGAGGACATAACCACCCAGTTTGTCGCCAAGGAGATCGAAGCTCTCGGCATGCTCAAGATGGACTTCCTCGCCCTCGTCACCTTAACCGATATAAAAAAGTGTATCGATTACATACGCGAAAATCACAATTACGAAGTTGACTTCAACAAAATAGGTTACACCGACGCGGGTGCTTATGCCCTGATTTCAGAGGGCGACACCGACGGCGTGTTCCAGCTCGAAGCCGGCGGCATGAAAAAGTTCATGCGGCAGCTCCAGCCGGACACCCTCGAGGACCTCATAGCGGGCGTGTCTTTATACCGCCCCGGTCCCATGCGCTTTATCGACGACTTCTGCAACCGCAAGCACGGGCTGGCGCCCATTGTCTACGACTGCCCCGAAGAGGAAAAGATACTTAAGGTCACGTACGGCATACCCGTATATCAGGAACAGGTCATGCAGATCTTCCAGTATCTTGCGGGCTTTTCCCTCGGCGAAGCCGACCTCGTGCGCCGAGCCATGGGTAAGAAGGATAAAAAGACGCTTATGGCGCAGAAGGAGAAGTTCATAAACGGCGGCATAAGCGATACCAACGGCAGCATCATAGTCGGTTGCGTCAAGAACGGCATCTCGGCAGAGGTTGCCGCCAAGATATTTGCCGACATGGAGGGCTTTGCTTCCTACGCGTTCAACAAATCTCATGCGGCTGCATACGCAACCCTCGCCTATCAGACGGCATGGCTCAAAAAATATTACTGCAAGGAGTTTATCTGCGCACTCCTCAACAACCGACTGAACAAAATAGAGGAGATAACAAAGTACGTTCTCTATCTTAAGGATAAGGGCATAAAAGTTCTCCCGCCCGACATCAATAAATCGAAAACTGTGTTCTCCGTCCAGGGCGGCGGCGTGCGCTTCGGTCTGTCTGCGCTCAAGGGAACCGGTCAGGCTGCCATAAACGACGTGATTGCCGAACGTGAAAAGAACGGAGAATTTACCGATTTCCCCGACTTTGTTTTAAGGTGCGCCCCCTTTGTGAACAAGCGCATAATAGAAGGTCTTATTTTTGCCGGCGCGTTCGACAGCATGGGGATTGCCCGTTCCAGGCTTTTTGCCGTCTACGATGACGTCTATAACCGCGCCACCGGCATAAATAAGCAGAAGAGCGGGGCGCAAATGACGCTCTTCGGGGAATTCATAGAGGAAGAAAAGCTCGAGGTAGAGTATCCCGACATAACCGAATACGACGTCATGGAAAAGCTCGTCAAGGAAAAACAGGTGCTCGGCGTATATGTAAGCGGACACCCCTTCGAAAAATACAAGGCGGCTTTCAAGGACAAGAATTTCAACTGCTCAATGCTCGAATACACCGAGGACGAGGATGGCAACCGCACTTATCCGCAGGTGGAACAGGGCATGGTCGTCGAAATGGGCGGGATAATTTCGGCGTACCGCAGAACGACTACAAAGCGCACGGGCGCCATAATGGCTTTCGTCACGCTCGAGGACATGTACGGTTCTGTCGAGTGTGTGGCTTTCCCCGCGATTTTTGAAAGAATAAAGGCAGCCATAGCAAACGACAAAATCGTCACGATAAAGGGCAAGCTCGATATCGACGGCGGAAAGGAGCCCTCTATTATCCTCGACGACATGAAGGAGTTTGACGTAGAGGCGTACGAGGGCAAGAAAAACGGAGGGGCGAAAAGCACAGCCGCTCAGCAGCGGAAACAGCCCGTGCTGTGGCTCAACGCTTCTGCCCTCTCCGACGAGGACTTCGACGACTTTATCTCAATGCTCTCCAACTATGACGGTCCCACAACGTGCGCCATACTCAGGAACGGCAAAAAGTATAAACTTCCTACGGGCATAAATTATTGCAGGGGGCTCGTCGCCGAACTCGCCGCTTTTGTTTCGGATAAAGATATTAAATACGTAGAATAAAATTTATTTGTAAAAAAGGGTTGTAAATCTTTCCGTTGTCTGTTATAATATAAAATGGAAATGATGAGAAGTTGCTGTGGCGTTAGGGGGGCATGCGGCTTAAAGCCGTGCACAGCGCATATTTTCGGAGGAAAATTTTATGAAGAGAATAGGCTTGCTTACAAGTGGCGGAGATGCTCCCGGCATGAATGCCTGCATAAGGGCTGTCGTGCGTACTGCGCTCTATTACGGTATGGAAGTCTATGGCATCGAGCGCGGCTATCAGGGGCTCATCGACGACGAGATGGTCTCCATGGAGATGCGCTCCGTGTCGGATATCGTCCAGAGGGGCGGAACAAAACTGCGCACGGCAAGGTGTCTTGAGATGCTCACAAAAGAGGGGCAGAAAAAAGCCGTGAGAACGCTCGAGGCGAGGGGGATCGAAGGGCTCGTCGTCATAGGCGGCGACGGCTCTTTCAGGGGCGCAAAGTGTCTTTCGGAGGAGTACGGCATACCCACCATAGGCATACCGGGCACGATTGACAACGACCTTGAATATACCGACTACACTCTCGGATTCGACACAGCAGTCAACACCTGCATAGACGTTATAAACAAGCTGCGCGACACCATGACCTCTCACGAGAGAATTTCCGTCGTCGAAGTCATGGGCAGGCGCTGCGGAGACATTGCGCTCTACGCAGGCATTGCCTCGGGCGCTGAAATTATAGTCGTTCCCGAAGTTGTGTTTGACCTTGACGATATAGTAATGAGAATAAACCGCTCCCGCGCAAACGGCAAGCACTCCAACATTGTCGTTGTGGCTGAAGGCGTCTGCACTGCGGAGGAGTTCGCAAAACAGCTTCAGTCGGTTACCACCTATTCCGTAAGACCTACGACTATAGGGCATATCCAGCGCGGCGGTTCGCCCTCGATGGCTGACAGAATGCTTGCCGCGCAGTTTGGCAACAAGGCTGTAAGGCTTTTAAACGACGGCATAGGCAACCGCGTTGTCGGCATCCATAAGAACGAAATAATCGATATGGACATAATCGAGGCTGTGAGCATGAAAAAGAAGTTTAACTATGAACTTTATGAAACGCTTCAGATGATTTCTATGTAATAAATTATTTGAGCCGCTTTGTTTTCAAGCGGCTCAATTTTTTGAAAATATTTATAAATAAAGGGGAAGATATGATTTTAACGGTAAGTTTAAGTCCCTGCATCGACGTAAACATAGAGGTGGATTCCCTCTCCGTAGGCATGACCCACCCTATAATAAGCAAGCGGATATTTTATACGGGCAAGAGCATTAACGTGTCCATAGGGCTTGCCCGGCTGGGAGTGCAGACTTTTGTTACGGGGTTTATGTACGAGGATAACGGCAGACTCTTCGAGCAGGAGCTCCACCGCGAGGGAATTAACTATAAATTTGTATGGAGTCAGGGCAGGGTGCGCGAAAATTATAAATTCGTAGACCATAAGTCCATGCTCACCGAATTCAACGATATATCGCCGGAAATTACCCCCGCCAAGCAGGATGACCTTATAAGGATAGTGGAGGAGTTTGCGCCCAACTGCGAGGCGGTGTTCATTGCGGGCAGCCTTGCAAAGGGGATGACTCCCGATTTTTACAAGAGATTGCTCGACGCCGTTCCCGCCCGCGTCAAGAGAGTGGTGGACAGCGAAGGGGAGAGGCTCCGCTATGCTCTCTCATGCGGCGTGGACCTTATAAAGCCAAACATTGACGAGCTGCAGAACACCCTCGGTATACGTGTTAAAAACCGTGCGCAGGCGCTCGAAGGGGCAAAGCAGCTCGCCGCAATGGGAGCGAAGAGGGTTTTGCTGTCCCTCGGCAAGGAGGGCGCAATTATAACCGACGGTGAGAAGAGTTACTACTGCAAATCCAACAACGTGGCAATGAATTCGACTGCGGGTGCGGGCGACGCCATGGTCGCCGCGGCGATGCGGGCGCTTGTGCGCGGCGCGGGAAGCGAAGAAATTTTAAGAAGCGGCGTGGCTGCCGGAACGGCGGCGGTCATCATGCCTGACGTCATTTCCTTCCAAGGGGAAAAGTATGAAGAAATATTTTCTTCACTTTTTGTCAAAGAAATTTAGTTTTACCTCTTGATTTTTAGTTTTGTTTTATATATAATTATAAGTAGTAACAAGGAGGAACCTATATATGTGGAATGAAAACGCGCCTTTGGAACTCTTAAAGGAACTTCCTGCCGTGTTAAACGAGGCAAACCTTGCCCGTCTCCAGCAGGTTATAGACATCGATAAATTTATCAACAGCTCCGAAATGGGCTACGATCTCTGCGGTCAGTACGCTCCCTTCTGCGAGGGATGCGACAAAACTGTTCAATTCCCCTGCGCTGTGTCGTATGTAAAGATGAAGCAGGCTCAGGGCATGGATATCAAACTTCAGAGCGAAGTTGAAGAGGTACTCTCCGAAGTTCCCGCAGAAGAAGTTGTTGAAGAGCAGGCAGTAGTCGAAGAGTCTGCCCCTGTCGAAGAGGAGACCGTCGAAGAACAGCCCAAAAAATATATCCGCATTGCAATTGCAAGGCGCAGGGTTTAATTAATTTACATATGTGCCATTTTCAAAACGCAACCTTTGCGGTTGCGTTTTGGAATGGTGTATTTTTTTGTCGCGAAATTTATTTTTTGTATCAAAAATGAATTGACAAGACGGTGCAATTAAAATATAATAATCAGGTAAGTTTGGTGTGCTGCTGTGGCTCAGCAGGTAGAGCACATCCTTGGTAAGGATGAGGTCGGCGGTTCAAGTCCGCTCAGCAGCTCCAAAAAAAGAGAGGTCTATCGCCTCTCTTTTTTTTGTGTCAATTTCAGGTAAGTTCTATTGCCTGCTTTCCCGATATATATTCGGGTTCAAACATTAGAATACACACTTTATCCAAAAACCTTTCAATCTCCTTTTGGGTGCTTTCGGGGCTCTCGTGCGGGCAATATTTTTGCGCGAGCAGTCTGAGCGCATCAACCTTTTGTTTTTTGTCGGAGAGTATATGCATTCTGCCGAAAGCTATCACGCTTTTAAAATATGAGGTGAATTTCTCTTCGACTACGTCGTCGCTGGCAATAACGCACAGACTTGCCTTGTTGCACCTTTTAATAGCGTCGAGCTTATGCCCCGAAGGTGCGCAGTGGAAATATATTTTTCCTTCCGCATATGCATAGTTTATGGGCAGGGAGTAGGGGTAGCCGTCGTCTCATGCAAGGGCAAGGGTGCACGTTTTACCTTCTTTTAGAATATTTATGCACTCCTCGGCGGTCAATGCTTGCCTGCTCCTTCTCATTTGCCTGAATAAGCTCATAACTTGTTTGACTTTATAAATTTCTTAAGACATTCGCACTGCCTGCCGTGGCTGTCGTAGCCCGTGTCGTTGCAGAGCGAACACTTGTATTTAGGTTCGAGGTCAGCCCTCGTGAGCCCCATTGCAGCCAGCCTTTGGTCGCTCCTTTTTTCAAGTTCGGAAATCTCGGCCGAAATTTGCGCGGCTTTATTCTCGTCGTCCACTTCGGCAAAGGCGAGGCTTATGTTGAGTGAGTTGAGGCGCTTTCTTATTCTTGCGTATTCCTCGTCCTTCATGGCTCTTGCAAGCTGTTTTTCGGCACGCGCCTTTGCCGCCGCCCTCAGGTCGTAGTAGTGGCTCTCTATAACCGCCCGGCTGCTCTCTCCCCCCGAAGTGGCGGGGGAAGCTATGTCGGCGGTGGTGCGCACGCCCTCGTTTTTCCAGGAGGAGAGAACGGCGTTCATGTAAGCTATCGGGTTGTTCTTTCCCTGTGCGGAGTCCGCCGCGGCAAAGATCATGTCGTCGTCAAATCCCCATTCCCGCCATCTCTTCAGGCTCTGCCTGTCGTTCTCTATTATTTTTCTCTCCAGCCCGCAGCGCTTCAGAACGCCCTTTATGAATTTATCCTCCGCGGCTCTTTTTTCAATCTTTGCCCTTACCGCGTCCTCGGTAATAACGCCCTCGTCGTACAGACCGTTTATGTATCCGTCCATGCCCTCAAAGGATTTTTTACCCTGCAAAAAGCAGTACTCGGCAATGAGGACGAGGGTGGAGGGTTCAAATCCGCGGTCACGCCACGCGCTCACGTAGTTATCCACATAGGGGGCGGCGTTCTGCATGTACACGCCGAGCGCGTTTGCGATTTCGCCCGCGCAGGCATACAGCGAGTTCCTCTCCCTGCAGTAGTCCTCGATCTCTTTGGGGTCGAATTTTTTATTTTTATAGAGTTCGGAGAGAGCTGCGTCTATCCTCTGCGCGGATTTTGCCTTAAAGTGCTTTGCGGCGCATATAATCGCGTCGTCCGAAAAACCCATCTGTCCGCTCCATTTTTCATAGAGCGCGTTGTCGTCCATATCGGGGCGGCCCTTGATGCCCGCCTCGGAAAAAATTTTGAAAAGCGACGGCGTGGAGGAGGTGTATGAGGCAAGTTTTTCCTCCACCTTTTTTGCGGTCGTGCAGCCCTCCGCTGCAAAATTTTTTGCAACCTTTTTTATGTATGCGAGCTTTATGTCGTTGCCCTTAAGGTTTACGCAGTAGCTTATTATCATAATCAGGGCGTTCTGCTCGAAGGAATACTCCTCCAAAAGATAATAGTATTCCATGAACTCGTTTGTTGAGATCATTCTGCCCGTTATGACCGACTGAACTGCAGAGGCAAATGCGGCATATTTTTCAGGTTTTAGTTTCTTCGGCGTGCCGTATATGTTTTCTGCGTCGAGAATGCGTATTTCAAGGGGGGAGCGGGAGAGTATGGAGATAAGCTCGAACTCTTCAAGATATTCAAGGCAACTTAAAAGCTCGCCGTCCGAAAGATTGAGCCTCTTTGCAAAATCTTCTGCGGTATAATTTATTCCGCTTCCTCCCATGTAAAGGGCAAAGATATACACTTTTACGGCGCGGTCGTCGAGCACCGGCAAATATTTAGTGATAAACTTGTTCTGCACTTCCGTGGCGCCTTTTGAGGAAAGCTCTTCCGAAACCGAAATAAAAGCCATAAGTAAAACTCCCGCTTAATGCTTGATTTATTGATTAAAAAGGGCTATAATACAATACAGGATATTTTGCCCGCATCAAGGTAAACTTTATTATAACCTTGCGGGCGGAAAATTGCAATAATATTTGCTAAAAAAATGCCTGCGGCATGTGCCGTATTTTCAGGAGATAGTTTTGCAGACCATTTTAACACCCATTTCCCTTTGGAAGAATTTTGACGACAGCCTTCCGCTGATGGACGTTACGACTGATATAACCTCGCGCGACGGTATAACCTATGAGCGGGTTAAATTCCTCGGCAGGGAGACGGGCTCGGGGAGGGTCTCCGTGTTCGGCGTGCTGGCGTATGCGCAGGACGCCCCTGCAAAGGACGGCGTATTGATAATACCTGACAGTTGCCGCACTGTTGAGGAGGACATGCTCGCGCTCGTTGTAAAGAACGGCTACTCGGCGTTTATGGTCGATATCCGCGGAGAGTGGGAGGGCTGTTCGGACTATACGGTCTATCCCGAGTCTGTATATTATGCAAACTTTACAAAGGCAGGAAGATACCTCGACTATGCCGACGAGGGAGCAGATAAAACTTCGTGGTATGAGTGGGTTGCGGTGGGGCTCTACGCCCGCAGATTTTTAAAAGAGAGGCTGGGCTGTGAAAAAATAGGCGTCGTAGGCATACGTGACGGCGGCGAAGTGGTGTGGAAGCTTGCCCATGCCGGCGATTTTGCCTGCGCCGTTCCCGTCTGTGCCGGCGGCTGGAGGGCATATAAAGGCTACAACAAGTTCGGCGGCGGCGAACCGGAATTTGACGAGGAGCGCCGCAGGTTCGTGGCAGGGGTTGACTCACAGGCATACGCCCCTTACGTGCGCTGTCCGATTCTCATGTTGTGCTCGACGAACGACCCAGATTTTGACTATGACAGGGCTTACGACACGTTTTCGCGCATAAACCAGCAGTTTATCGACGAAAGCGTAATCGCCTATTCCATAAAGAGCAATGCCGGCATAGGCATGAAGAGCGTAAAGGATATGTTCATGTTCTTTGATAAATACGTCAAGGACAGACAGGTGTTCATTCCGCGCCCTGCCGAGCTGGTGATAGGCGTAGATGATAATTCCAATCTTGTCGGCAGAGCCGTTGTGGACGATTCAGGCGAAGTCGACGATATAAAAATGTATATGGCTGAGGACTGCACCGACTGCGTAGTGCGCGACTGGTTCAGCGCCCGCTCCGCAGAAGGCAGCGACGACAGCTTTTATCTCGATGTCTATTCAAAAACCTCCATACTCTTTGCAATCTGTTATGTGACCTATACCAACGGCTTTACGGTATGGTCAAAGATAACCGTAAAAAAGCTCGGCGGGGCTTTCAGAAACAGCCGCAAGAAGAGCAAGGTTGTCTATTCTGCAAGCGGCGACAGCGACTGTTTTTCTCTCGCAGACGGGAGCGGACATTCTGTTGCGGGAACCTTCTTTACGAGGGAAGATTTCTTTCCGCGCGTAGTCGAGTGCGGGGGCGGGCTTAAGGGAATATATTCGCCCTGCGGCATTACCACTTACAGGTTTAACAGTCCCGCTTACGCTCCTTCGCCCGACAGCATGCTTACCTTTGATATTTATGTGAAGGAGAACTGCAACCTCAGCATAACTCTGACTGACGTTGCGGGCGGTGAAAAGTACATTTTAATCTATCCCCTCGTCGGCGACGTATGGCAGAACGTTGTGCTCGAGAGCAAGCTGTTCAAAACAATGGACGGCAAAACCCTTCCCGATTTCGGCGTCGGGCTCGAGTTTACGCTCAACTGTCCTTCTGAGTACGCCGTCAACAACGTAATGTGGCTCTGATTATGGGAAAATTTCCAATTTGTATAGGCGGAAGGAGAGATGGGCGCACCCGCGCAGTCATAATCAACTGCATTCTCGTACTGCTTATTATAGTGCTTGCTGCGGAGATTTTATTTTTTTCGCGGTTCAGGCGGTTTTATGTGGTCGGCGACTCCATGAGCCCCACCCTTACCGGCGGAGAGTACAGCGGTTTAAACATAATTCTGCCCGGCGGCGACTATGTGTATGCCGATACTGCGGCAACCGTCTCTCGGTTTGACATAGTCGTCATCACCACCGACAACGGTTCGGGGGGAAAAACGACGATAATCAAACGGGCTATTGCCTTCGGCGGCGAAGAAGTGGAACTTGACCGCGGAGTGCTGTATATAGACGGGCGTGAGATTTCCGAGCCGTATGTCTCGCCCGAAAACAATACGCCCGACAACTCGTACAACAGCTTCGAGGCGACGGTCGTGCCGGACGGATGTTTATTTGTGCTCGGGGATAACCGCAACGTCAGCGTAGACAGCCGCGACCACTACGGCATGATAGACATGGACGACGTCGTCGGTGTTGTCGGGGAGTGGTCGCTCGGACTCAGCCGTCTGTTTACGCCTATAAACACATTTTTTGATTTTACCCTGCCCTCCGTATTTTCGGGTTGCGGCGGCTGAAATTTAACTTAGAGGAGAAATATTTATGCGCGCGGTTGTAACCGTTGTCGGTAAGGACAAAACAGGCATCATTTCCAAGGTTTCGACCTTTCTTGCAGAAAGGCATGTCAATATTCTGGATATAAGCCAGACTATTATGGACGAATACTTTGCCATGATAATGATGGTGGACTTGAGCAATTCCACAATGGAGCTTGCTCCTCTTGCCGAGGAGTGCCGCGCCATGGGCGAAAAGATAGGCATGTCCATTCATATTCAGCACGAAGATATCTTCAACGCCATGCACAGCGTTTAAGGAGAGAATATGTTCAACTATAAAGACGTTCTCGAAACGATAGAGATGGTGGAGAGGGAGCACCTCGACATACGCACCATAACCATGGGCATATCTCTTCTTCCCTGCATACGCGCCACCGCCGAAGAGACTGCAAGCTGCGTGTATGATACGGTATGCAAAAAGGCTCGGAATATTGTAAAGGTTGCGGCGGAACTCTCCGCAGAGTATGGTATCCCCATTGTAAACAAGCGCGTTTCCGTTACGCCCGTCAGCCTTATCTGCGCTCCGTTTGCAGGAAAGAGCGCGCTGATTGGCAGAGCGCTCGACAGGGCAGCCGACGAACTCGGCATAGATTTCCTCGGCGGATATTCGGCGCTCGTGCACAAGGGCATGGCGGACTACGAAAAAACTTTTATAGAGAGCATTCCCGAAGTGCTCGCCTCTACAAAAAGGCTATGCTCTTCCGTAAATGTGGGTTCGTCCAAGTCAGGCATAAATATGGACGCCGTAAAGCTCATGGGCGAAATAATAAAGCGTACCGCCGAGGCAACTAAGGAGAAGGACGGATTCGGATGCGCAAAGCTCGTCGTGTTCTGCAACGCCGTCGAGGACAACCCCTTTATGGCGGGAGCCTTCCACGGAGTGGGCGAAAGCGGCACCGTAATCAATGTCGGCGTATCTGGTCCCGGCGTAGTGCAGCACGCGATTGAAGCAATTCCCGAAGCCGATCTTTCTGATCTTGCCGAAATGATAAAGCGCACCGCGTTTAAAATTACGAGGGCGGGACAACTCATTGCAAAGGAGGCGGCAAAGAGATTGAACGCCGAATTCGGCATAGTCGATCTTTCACTTGCTCCCACTCCCGCGAGGGGTGATTCGGTTGCGCAGATACTGGAGGAGATGGGGCTCGAGTGCGTGGGAACCCACGGCACGACCGCCTGCCTTGCTATGCTCAACGACGCCGTGAAGAAGGGCGGCGTTATGGCAAGTTCGCGCGTCGGCGGACTTTCGGGCGCATTTATTCCCGTTTCCGAGGACATCGGCATGATCGAAGCCGCCGAAAAGGGTGTTTTGTGTCTCGATAAACTTGAAGCCATGACGGCTGTCTGCTCTGTGGGGCTCGATATGATAGCCGTGCCGGGCGACACGACCGCCGACACGATAAGCGCCATCATAGCCGACGAGGCGGCAATAGGCATGATAAACAACAAGACTACCGCGGTGAGAATTATTCCCGCGCCCGGCAAAGGCGTCGGCGAACAGGTAAACTTCGGCGGACTGCTGGGCAGGGCTCCGATAATGCCCGTGCACAACCAGTCGGCAAATAAATTTATAAGAAGGGGCGGACTCATTCCCGCTCCCATCCATTCAAATAAAAACTGAGAGGTGTCAAATTGCAGAGAAGCGAGGTTAAAGAACAGTATAAATGGGCAATCGAGGATGTTTATCCTTCGGACGAGGCGTGGGAGAGCGAGTACGAACGAGCAAAGGGCATGATTAATTTCTCGCGTTATGCGGGAAAACTCGGAGATAAAGACGAACTCTATTCATACCTTAAAGAGACAGAAGCTTTTATGGAACTTGCGGAGCGCCTTGCCGAGTATGCATTTTTAAAGCACGACGAGGATACGCGTATCTCCAAATATTCGGCATATAACGGAAAAATAGGCATGCTGTTTTCGGAGTATTCGGCTGAGGTTGCATTCTTCGAACCGGAAATGGCTGCCCAGAGCGGTGAGTACCTTCAATCTGTAATAGATGATAAGCGGTTTTCGGACTACGATTATTCCTTTAAGCTCTTTTTGAAGAGGAAAGCTCACGTTCTCTCCGAGGGGGAAGAAAAACTTGTCGCGCTTGCGGACGAAAGTTTCTCCTCTTTCCGCGATATTTTCGGCATGGTAGACAGCGCCGATCTGCCCCTTCCCGAAGTTGAACTTGACGGAAAAAAAGTAAAACTTTCACACGGACTGTACGGGTTCGTGATGCACTCTTCCGACAGGGCAAAGAGGGAAGAGGTGTACAATAAGTATTACGACGCCTTCAAGAGCCTTTTAAATACCCTCACCGCAAACTATTACGGCAACGTCAAAAAGGATGTGTTCTACTGCAAAGCTTATAAATTCTCGTCCTGCCTCGAAAGAGCGCTCTTCGAGGAGGATGTTGACCGCAGGGTTTACGACAATCTTTTAAAGGCGGTCGAGTCGAGTTTTCCCGCCCTTCACCGCTATATTGCCGACAGAAAAAAGATACTCGGCGTCGACAAGCTGTATTTTTACGACGTCTACGCTCCGCTTGTTTCCGACGTTGAATTTGCCCTTCCATACGACGAAGCATACGACTATGTCATAAAGGGACTTGCGCCTCTCGGCAAGGACTATCAGAAGCTCCTCAAAAAGGGACATGACGAGAGGTGGATAGATGTGGAGGAGACGGAAGGCAAGCGTAGCGGCGCATATTCCTCGAGAGTATCGGGGCTTCATCCGTTTGTTCTTTTGAATTATCAGCCCACGCTAAACGATGTGTTTACCATTGCGCATGAAATGGGGCACTCTCTGCATACCTACTTCTCCTGCCGGAGCCAGCCCTATGCAAAGCAGGATTACCGAATCTTCGTCGCCGAAGTCGCAAGCACGGTAAACGAGGTGTTGCTTCTGAAGTACATGCTTAAAGAGGCAAAGGACGATAACCTTAAAAAATATCTTCTGAATTATTACCTCGACACCATAAGGGCAACCCTCTTCAGACAAACTCTGTTTGCCGAGTTTGAATATAAAGCGCACGATATGGTTGAAAATAATCAGCCTCTCACCCGCGAAAATCTGTGCGAACTCTACGGCGGACTCAACAGGAGGTATTACGGCGACGCGATAGAGCACGACTACAACATCTCGTGCGAGTGGTGCAGGATACCCCACTTTTACACCGCGTTCTATGTATACAAATACGCAACGGGCATTATTAGCGCTATAAACATTGCAAATAAAATACTGAGCGGGGAGGAGAGTGCGGTAAAGGATTATTTTGCATTCCTTTCGGGCGGTTCGTCGACCGACCCCGTGTCCCTTTTAAAACTTGCGGGCGTCGACCTCACATCCCTTCAGCCGTTTGAATATGCTATGGCGGAATTTGATAACACTCTGCGTGAATTTGAAAAATTAATGGGTTTATAAAGTACTATGCCAGACAAAAACAATGTCATGCCCAATCATTTAGACGCCGAACAGGCGCTTTTGGGGTGCATGCTCATCGACAACGAAATATTGCCGGACGTTTTGGAAAAGCTGAGCGACGAGGATTTTTATCAGGAGTCGCACCAGTACATCCTCTCCGCGATGAAGATGAATTATAATTCGCACCGTCCGGTCGATTTAGTCACGCTGATAGACAAGCTTGAAACGGAGGGCAACCTTGAAAAGGCGGGGGGCGTCGCCTATCTCACAGACCTTACGCAGAACACTCCTTCGTCGGCAAACTATAACACGTATTTTGATATCGTAAGGCGCGATTCCGTCAACCGCAAGCTCATTCGCGCGGCACGGGAAATCATTAAATACTCCCAGACGAGCGACGACAGTTTAAAGAGCGTTCAGTATGCCGAGAGTCTCATTTACGATATCTCCCGCACAAACGATTCATCGTCTGTCAAGGATATCCGCGAGAGCGACGGTATTGACCAGGTTATAAATAAATTTCAGCTGCTTGCCGAAAACAAGGATGCCTACCGCGGCGTCATGACAGGGTTTACGAGGCTTGACAGGCTGACCAACGGATTACAGAAAACCGACCTTATAGTAATCGCCGCCCGCCCCGGCATGGGCAAGACGTCGATTGCCATGAACATAATCGAAAACGCCGCTCTCAATTGCGACAAGGTGTGCGCCGTATTCTCGCTGGAAATGCCCGAAACGCAGATAATCCAAAGGCTCATGTGCAGCTATGCCGGTGTGTCCATGTCCAAAGCTCTCTCCGGCGAGCTTACCCCCAACGAGTGGAAAAAACTTGCCAAGGCAATTGAAAAGATGAGGAGGAGCAGAATAAACATAGACGACTCCTCGAGGGTCACTCCCGCGGAAATTCTTTCAAAATGCCGCAGAATAAAGGCAAAGAACAACGGGCAGCTCGATCTTATAATGATTGACTACATACAGCTGATGTCAAGCGGAAAAAAGAGCGGGGAGGTCAACCGTACGCAGGAAGTTGCGGAAATTACGAGGGAACTTAAAATTATGGCAAAGGAACTCAATGTCCCCGTAATTGCTCTTTCACAGCTACGCCGTATGCAGACAAAGGAGCCCCAGCTTTCAGACCTCCGCGAATCGGGCGCAATAGAGCAGGACGCCGATATAGTAATGTTTATAAACCGTCCCGACGTCACCGCGACGGACGAAGAGATCAAAAAGAACAACATTGTCAAGGGCATGGCTGATCTCATTATTGCCAAGCACCGCAACGGCGGTCTCGACAGAATCAAGCTTCGTTTCAAGGGCGAGCTTACAAAGTTCGTCAATCCCGAGCCCGACGACGACATCTCCGAGCCCGTCTACGACAATGCGGACGACAATTTGCCTCCGCCTCCCGACAGCGCCCCGGACGAAAACTTCAATTCGGAGGACTTTCCCGGAGATCCGCCCTTCTGATTTTAAGGGTATTAAGGCATGAAAACAGAAATACTGCGCATAGACGAAAATTCTTTAATGCGCGCAAAAAAAATAATTGACGGCGGCGGGCTTGTTGCCTTTCCCACGGAGACGGTCTACGGACTCGGGGCGAACGCGCTCAACCAAAGTGCCGTTGAGCTTATATTTGTAACCAAGGGCAGACCTTCCGACAATCCGTTGATTGCACACGTGCACAAAGATTACGACATCTCCGAACTCGTAACCGAAGTGCCCGATTACGCAAAATTGCTTGCAAAAGCTTTTTTGCCCGGACCCTTGACCATGGTCTATAAAAGCCGCGGCGTAGTCTGTCCCGCCGTTTCCTGCGGGCTCGATACTCTGGCTATACGTGTTCCTTCCCATAGCGGTGCGCAGGCGTTTTTAAAATATGTCGGCGTGCCAATTGCGGCTCCGAGCGCCAATATATCGAAGCATGTCAGCCCGGTTACGGCGCAACACGTGTATGACGATTTAAACGGTAAAATAGAGCTCATTTTGGACGGAGGCAAGTGTTCGGGCGGGATTGAGAGCACCGTGCTCGACTGTACGGGCGAGGTGCCCTGCGTTCTGAGGAGCGGGCTCGTCACTCGCGATATGGTTGCGCAGGTTGCGGGCGAGTGCGATATCTACCATATAGTCGAGGGGCAGAGGGTCCGCTCCCCCGGCATGAAATACAAGCATTATTCCCCGCGTTGCCGTACGGCGCTCTATTCATATGACGACCGCATGAAGGCGTATGACGAATACAGGGAGCACGCTGCCCGCGGCGAGAGGGTATATATAATGTGCGACGACATGACGGCTGCCGATATGGCTGATGCTAAAATTCTGCCGCTCGGCGGAGATGAAAACGCCGTCGCTTCCAACCTGTACGACAGGTTGCGCGAAGGCGAGCGCGTTGCCGACATAATAATTGCCGTGGCTCCCCAAAAACAGGACGGGGTTATGGTGGGCGTAATGAACAGACTTACAAAGGCTTGTGGCTGAAAATGAAGAGAAAGAAAATACTTTTTGTATGCACCGGCAACACCTGCCGCAGTCCCATGGCTGAAATGATTTTGCGCTCCGAAGTAAAAAAGCGCAAAATTAAGTGGTGGGACTCGGCTTCCTGCGGCATACGCGCGGAAAAGGGCAAGACGATAAACGAAAATGCTTCTACGGCGCTTGCGGAAGCGGGGGTTGTCGTCAAGCCTAATTTCAAGCCGAGACAGCTCACGCAGAGCATAATGGACGGCAGCGTGCTCGTCGTAACCATGACGGAGGCGCAGCGCCAGCTCCTTGAGGACTGCGCGAACGTTGTGTGCATAAGCAAGTTCTGCAATGTCGAAGTGCCCGACCCTTACGGCTGCGGAATTGAGGTCTACCGCACGGCAAGGGATATCATCTTTGAAGCCTGCGACAGCATTATAGAAAATTATATTTTAAAATACGAGGAATAAAAATTTATGAAAATTGCACTTGCCTGTGATCATGGCGCTCTAAATCTCAAAATGGAAATCATAAAATACCTTGAGGCTCACGGATATGAATATGTAGATTTCGGCACGAATTCTTTCGACAGCTGCGACTATCCCGACTTTGCCCTGCCCGCCGCGGAGTCGGTTGCTTCGGGAGAATGCGACAAAGGCATAGTTGTCTGCTCTACAGGCATAGGTGTATCAATCGTGGCAAACAAGGTGCCCGGCATAAGGTGCGCACACTGTCACGACACGTATTGCGCAAAGTTTACCCGCCTGCACAACGACGCCAACATGCTCGCCATGGGCGAAAAGGTGGTGGGCGTCGGATATGCTCTCGAGATAGTTGAAACATTCCTTACCACTGAGTTCGAGGGCGGACGGCATCAGCGCAGAGTGGATAAAATTACGGCGATCGAAAAAAAATATTGCAAGTAAAATTTATATATGCTGTTAATTTTGCGGAAGTTTAAAATTTCCGCAAATTTTTTATATAAAATGCTTTACTTCTTTACTGTATTAAAGTATAATGGTTTTATCAATATCAAGGTGGTAAACATGAAAGAAAGCAACGCTCAGATAAACGGTCTCTATGATCTATTTATTAAGCTGCAGACGCGCGAAGATTGCAAGGCGCTTTTAGACGATCTGTGCACGTTCAAGGAGGTAGAGCAGATGGCTCAGCGGGCATATGCGGCTAAATTGTTCCTTGAGGGAAAAACGTACAGCGAAATAATTGCCGAAACGGATATATCCAGCACGACCCTTTCGCGTATTTCGCGTTCTATAGCCCACGGCAGCGGCGGGTATAAAAAATTTATAGACTACGACGGTAAGAACTGATGAATTATTTTAAGGAAGAGGACAGAGTGCTCTCCGAGCTTGAGGCTCTCTACGAAAGTCACGGATACAAACGCTATAAGCCCGGGTGCTTCGAGGATTATGCGCTCTATATTGACAACATAGATTTTCTCATAAGCAAAAACGTTGTAACGTTCAGCGGCGCCGAGGGCAAACTTCTTGCGCTCCGTCCCGACGTGACTCTTTCGATAGTCAGCCGCGTTCAGCCGCGCGGAGAGACTTTAAAGCTGTTCTATACCGAAAAGGTGTACCGCCGTCCCGAAGGCGGAGGGGAGTTCCGCGATATTAACCAGACGGGAGTGGAGGTCATAGGTAATATCGATGAAGCGTGCGAGGCGGAGGTTGCGAGCCTGATTATCGGAACGCTTGCCGCGGTAAGCGACGATTACATGCTCGATATTTCCCATATGGGCTATACTGAAGGGCTGATGGATTCAATGCCCGTCTCTCCCGAGTGCAAGAGGGAAGCATATGCCTGTCTCCGCAGTAAAAACGTTCACGATTTTGCACAGCTTGCAGGGCGGTGCGGATTGGGCGACGACACTGTGAAATGTTTTGCCGCAGTTGCAAATATAGGCGGAGACGCGCTCTCCGCGGTCAAAGCAGCAAAGGCACTTGCTGTCAACGAACGCATGAGCGATGCAGCCGACCAGATGGAAAAACTTGTCTCAACTTTAAAAAAACTCGGCTGCGGCGACAGGATCAATGTCAATTTTTCAATAGCAAACAATGCCGACTACTATAACGGACTTATCTTCAACGGCTATATAGGCGGCGTTCCGAGGTGCGTTCTTTCGGGCGGCAGGTATGATAAGTTGCTTGCAAAGCTCAAAAAGACGGGCGGGGCGATAGGTTTTGCTCTCTACCTCGGCGAGCTCGAGCGCTTCTTTAAGCCCGACGGAAACTTTGTCGATTACCTTATTTTATATGACGACGTCAGTCAGGCGGAGGCGCTTGAAAGGGAGAATGCATATATAAAAAAGGGATTTACCGTGCGCATTGCCCGTGCCGTTCCCGAAGGATACAGGTTCGGTAAGACGGAAGATTTAAGGAGGGAGCATGATTAATATTGCATTGCCAAAGGGTCGGCTGGGCGAAAAGGCGTATTCTCTTCTGTCAAATATCGGGTACGGGTGTGACGACTATGAGGAAAACAGCCGCAAACTCATTTTCCGTGACGAAAAGGGCGGCGTCAGCTATTTCTGGGTCAAGCCTTCAGACGTCGCCGTCTATGTCGAGCGCGGCGCCGCGGACGTAGGTGTTGTGGGTAAGGACATAATCGAGGACGGATCGCCCGACGTCTACGAGCTGTTGGACCTCCATATGGGCAAATGTACAATGTGTGTGGCTGCAAAGAACGACTGGTACGACGACACCTCGCGACCTTTGAGGGTGGCGACGAAATTTGTAAACGTTGCAAAAAAGTACTATGCGGGACTAGGCAGAGACATAGAGGTCATCAAACTCAACGGCTCCATTGAGCTTGCTCCCATACTCGGCATGTCCGACGTGATAGTCGATATCGTCGAAACGGGAACAACTTTAAAGGAAAACAACCTTAAGGTATACGCCCAAATTTTTCCCATAAGCGCACGGCTTGTCGCCAATAAAGTTTCGTATAAATTTAAAAACGGCGAGCTTTTGGCGCTTGCCGACAAACTTTCTAACGAGGTAAATAAATGATTGAGCCTGTAAAATATAATAGAGCGAACAGAGCTGAAATACTTCGCCGCGACATTGCCGATACATCTGCGGTGGAAGAGACGGTCAAAGAGATAATTGCCGACGTAATTGCCCGCGGCGACGAGGCGTTGTTTGAATACACGCTGAAATTCGACGGGGTAAAGCTCTCGTCGCTGCGCGTTACTGACGAGGAGTTTGAAGAAGCCGAAAGGCTTGTCGGAGACGAATACAGGGGCGTTCTTTCAAGAGCTGAAGCAAATATTGCTAAGTTTCACAGGGCACAGGTGAGAGAGGGGTTCAGAATAGAAAAAGACGGCGCCATACTCGGTCAGAAAGTTACCCCTCTAAAGAGCGCCGGGCTGTATGTTCCCGGCGGCAAAGCCGCATATCCTTCGACAGTTCTAATGAACGCGGTGCCCGCTAAAATTGCAGGAGTGGAGCGCATAGTGATGGTTACTCCGCCCTTAAAGAACGGAAAAGTCAAGCCTGAAGTGCTCGTTGCTGCAAAGATTGCAGGCGTTTCCGAAGTTTACAAGGTTGGAGGGGCACAGGCTGTAGCCGCTCTCGCATACGGGACGCAGAGCATCGAAAAGGTAAATAAAATAACCGGTCCAGGCAATATATTCGTTGCGACGGCTAAAAAACTTGTGTACGGCGTGTGCGGCATAGATATGATAGCCGGACCTTCGGAAATACTCATTATAGCTGACGGCGGCGCCAAGCCGGACTGTGTTGCCGCCGACCTTCTTTCGCAGGCGGAACACGACGAACTTGCGACTGCCGTGCTTATAACGGACAGCATGCAGCTTGCCGAAAATACGGCGGTAAAACTTGAAGAAAGGCTTGCAAAGCTTTCCCGGAGGGGGATTGCGGGAACATCGATAAAGAATAACTGTAAACTGATTGTGACGGAAACCCTCGAAGAGGCGTGCTCTCTTTCCGATGAGCTTGCTCCCGAGCATCTCGAACTTGCTGTGAAAAATCCCTTTGAATTGCTTGAAAGGGTGCACAACGCCGGCTCGGTATTCCTCGGTTACAACACGCCGGAGCCCGTTGGGGATTATTATGCAGGTCCCAATCACACCCTACCTACAAGCGGAACGGCAAAATTTTCATCCCCGCTCGGAGTCGAAGATTTTATTAAAACAACGCAGTTCATCTGTTATTCGGATAAAAAACTTGCGGAGAGCGCCCGGGACATTATAACGTTCGCCCGTTCCGAAGGGTTGGACGCACACGCTGAAAGCATAATTGTAAGGATGAAAAAATGAGCAGATACGCCCCGACAAAACTCAATAAAATCGCGCCGTATGTTCCGGGGGAACAGCCCCGGGACAGAAGCTATATCAAGCTGAATACGAACGAAAATCCCTATTATACCTCCGCGAGGGCTGTGGAGAGCATTACGAAAGAGGTTCTTAAAAACCTAAAGAGATATTCGGACCCCGAGTGCAGACTGCTCGTCGAAGCCATAGCAAAGTACTATAATGTGCAAAACGAAAATGTGCTTGTAACAAACGGTTCCGACGAAGCTCTCGCCTTCTGTTTTCAGGCGTACGGCGGTTTTGGCGTTTGCTATGCCGATGTTACCTATGGTTTTTACGACGTGCTTGCGCATCTGTATGATTGTCCCGTTGAACATATTCCGCTTAAAGAGGATTTTACGATTTGCGCGGACGAATATCTCGGCAAGAAAAAGACTGTCGTTATCGCCAATCCCAACGCTCAGACGGGAATTGCGCTCGGCATAGAGGATATCGAAAAAATAGTCGAAGGCAACGCTGAGAATATTGTTATAGTTGATCAGGCATATGTCGATTTCTTCGGACAGAATGCCATTCCGCTTATAAAAAAATATAAAAATCTCATTGTCGTAAACACATTCTCCAAATCGCGTTCCCTTGCCGGGGCGAGGGCGGGATTTGTGGTTGCCGACAGCGAGTTGATTGCTGACCTCAATAAAATTAAATACTCCTTTCATCCCTATAATGTAAATACGCTTTCAATGTTGCTTGCAAAGTATGCAATAGAGGACGAGGATTACTTTAAAGAGACGGTAGAAAAAATTATCGCGACGAGAAGGCGCCTTTCGGCAAAACTCAATGACTTGGGCTTTGAGGTGTTGCCGTCGTCGTCAAACTTTGTGCTCGCCCGCACTCCATTGATCGACGGCGGGAAGTTGTATTCGCGGCTAAAGGATAAAGGTATTCTCGTCAGACACTTTTCGGATAAAAGAATTGCCGGGTTTGTAAGAATAACGATAGGAACAGAGTGTGAAACTGACGCGCTGATAGGTGCGCTGGAGGAGATTTTGCATGAGAAAGGCTGAAATAATGCGCAAAACGCGCGAGACGGACATTAAACTTGAATTTGATCTTGACGGCGGAGACTACAAAATAGCTACCAATTGCGGATTTTTGAACCACATGCTTGAGCTGTTTGCCTGTCATTCCGGCTTCGGGCTCAAGCTTGAATGTACGGGCGACGTCGAGGTGGATTTTCACCATACGGTCGAAGATGTCGGCATAGCTCTCGGTCAGGCATTCAACACAGCTATAGGCGATAAAAAGGGTATTGCCCGCTATTCGCACATGATTCTGCCCATGGACGAAGCACTCATTCTGTCGGCTGTGGATATCAGCGGCAGGGGAACTTTAAACTATCAGCTCAATATCGAGAGCGCCAAGGTTTCGGACGACAGCGACGAAGTCAGACAAAGACAGGTTGGTTTGTTCGATACCGAACTTATCGAAGAGTTCTTTTTATCCTTCGTGCGCGAGGCGAGAATAACTCTGCACCTTGTAAAAATGTATGGCAAAAACACTCACCATATTATCGAGGGTGCATTTAAGGCGTTTGCAAGAAGTCTCTCTTCGGCTTCAAAAATTGTCGGCGGGGGAGTGCCGTCGAGCAAGGGGCTATTATGATTGCTATAATCGATTACGGGGTCGGCAATCTGTTTTCGTTAAAAAGTTCCTTGAATAAAATAGGTGCCGATAGCGTTGTTACAAGTGATAAAGAAGTTATTGAAAACGCAGGCGCCCTTATTTTGCCCGGCGTGGGCGCTTTCGGCGACGCCGCGCAAAAGCTCAGCGAAAGCGGACTTGCCGGCACAATAAAGCAGCTCGCGCTTGACGGTAAACCCCTTTTGGGAATTTGTCTCGGCATGCAGCTTCTATTTGAAAGGTCGTTTGAATACGGCGTACATGAAGGGTTAGGGCTTATAGAAGGTTCGGTTAAATCTCTTTCGGAGTATATAAGCGGTTTAAAAATTCCGCATATGGGCTGGAACAGTCTGCATTTTGAAAATAAGTGCCCGATTTTTAAATATACAAATGAAGGCGACTACGTATATTTCGTGCATTCCTATTTCGGTATATGCGAAAATAAAGACGAACTTGTCGCCGTGACCGATTACGGCATGCCTGTTACAGCCGCCGTTGCAAGGGGGAATATTTTCGGAACGCAGTTCCACCCCGAAAAGAGCGGCGATACCGGGCTTAAAATTTTAAAAGCTTTCTCGGAGCTTGCGAGGTAATACATGCACATTTTTCCGGCTATAGACATAATCGACGGAAGCGTCGTCCGCCTGACAAAAGGCGATTACGGCAGCGCAAAAAAGTATGCCCTTTCGCCCGAAGAGGCGGCAAGGAGTTTTAGGGAATGCGGTGCGACCTGCATGCACGTTGTCGATCTCGACGGCGCCAGAAGCGGCAACGCCGACAATGCCGAAACGATAGAGAGGATTGTAAAAAAGTATGATATGTTCGTCGAAGTCGGCGGAGGAATAAGGAGCGAAGAACAGATAAAAAAATATCTCGGTTGCGGCGTGGGGCGGATTATTTTCGGTACCGTCGCAGTAAAAAATCCTGATTTCGTTGCCTCCATGGTTGCAAAATACGGCGACAAAATTTCAGTCGGCGTTGACGCTAAAGACGGCAAAGTTGCCGTAAGCGGATGGGAGGAGGTAACTTCCTTTGACTCCGTTGACTTCTGCCGCAACCTTGAAAATATGGGCGTAAAACATATAATTTACACGGATATAAGCAGAGACGGCTGTCTCAGTGGCACAAATATTGATATTTATAGAGTACTATGCCAGACATTATCGTTAAATATTACGGCTTCAGGCGGCATAACCGACTTAGAGGAAATAAAAGAACTCAGAAAACTGAATCTATACGGTGCGATTATAGGTAAGGCTCTGTATGAAGGCAGACTTAATTTAAGGGAGGCTATTACCGTTTCAGGGGGTTGATATGCTTGCAAAAAGAATTATTCCCTGTCTCGATGTTAAAGACGGCAGGGTGGTAAAAGGGAAAAATTTTGAAGGGCTTAAGGATGTCGACGACCCCGTAAAGCTCGCTTCATATTATTCTTCGTGCGGCGCAGACGAGCTTGTCTTTTATGATATTACCGCAAGCTTTGAGGGAAGAAAACTTTTTTCGGATATTTTAAAAAGGGTTGGCGAAAATGTGTTCATTCCCCTGACTGTCGGGGGAGGAATCAATACCCTTGAAGATTTCGACAGGGTTTTAAAGTGCGGCGCCGATAAGGTCTCCGTCAACAGCGGCGCAATTAAAGACAGATCTATTATAAGCCGTGCGGCTAAAAAATACGGTAATCAGTGCGTAGTGCTCTCCATGGATGTTAAGAGAGTTGACGGAAAGTTCAAAGTCTTCAGCCACGGAGGCAGAATTGAAACTGACATTGATGCCGTTGAATGGGCGCAGTTCGGTGAGAATAACGGAGCGGGTGAACTCGTTGTAAACAGCATCGATACCGATGGTGTCAAGGGCGGCTTTGACATCGAGATGCTTAAAGCTATTTGCGATGTTGTAAACATTCCCGTCATAGCCAGCGGCGGTGCGGGAGGCATAGAACATTTTATTGAACTTTTTGAAAACGTAAACGTCGATGCGGGCTTGGGGGCTTCCATTTTTCACTACGGCGAAACAGACATAAAAGAGCTTAAAAACGCTTTAAAAAAGGAAGGTATAGAGGTCAGAATATGATTAAAATTGACGAACTTAAATTTGACGAAAGGGGACTCATTCCCGCCGTCGTAACCGATTTTTATACAAAAAAGGTGCTTACCGTTGCATATATGAACAGAGAGAGCCTTGAAATCAGTATAAAAGAGGGCAAAACCTGTTTCTGGTCGCGCAGCCGTAAAGAGCTTTGGCGCAAGGGCGAAACAAGCGGCAACTTTCAGTATATAGTTTCAATCAAAGCCGACTGCGACAGGGACGCTTTGACCGTGGAAGTTGTTAAGGACGGACCCGCGTGTCACCTCGGGACAGACAGTTGTTTCAACGATTATGTGTATAAGAACGAAAACTTACCCGAATTTTCCGTTCAGGGACTATATGAATTGCTTGAAGGGAGAAAGAAGGATAAGCCGCAGGGCTCGTACACAACGTACCTCTTTGAGCAGGGCATAGATAAAATTTTGAAGAAGGTGGGAGAGGAGAGCACCGAAGTAATAGTTGCCGGCAAGGGCGGCGAAAAGGACGAAACTACATACGAGATTGCCGACCTTTACTATCATGTGATGGTTTTAATGGTTGAAATGGGTATAGAGCCAAAGAATGTGATTGACGAGCTTGCGAAGCGCCACATAATCGACCACAAAGTAAAACAACAGAAAATGAAATAAAATAAGGCTTGCAGAGTGTTTCAGGTCTGCAAGCCTTATTTCATGTCCGGAACCTTCAAACTCCTTAATATTGAAATATAACCGCGGAAATTGGTCAGTGGTATTTTTGTATATATTGTAATATGTAGAAATTAAAAATTTTTCTTGACTTATTTGTAATCAGTAGGTATAATAAGTAAGAAAAGTAATACTAATTATACTACAAGGAGCAATTAATGGAGAATTTTCCCGAAGGTAAGTTTTTGGCTACAGTAAAGATTGGTCCTAAAGGGCAAATCGTCATCCCCAAAGAGGTGCGGGATATGTTTTCGCTGAATCCAGGCGATTCTTTAGTCTTGATGGCGGACAAGGGACAAGGTATTGCCTTGCAGCCGTTTTCCTATGTTGAATCGTTTTGGAATGCTGTCAATCATGTTAAAAAGGAAGATGAAGAGTAAAAATGAATGCGCTTGAAGTAAAGGGATTGACGAAAGTATATCCTGAATTTACGCTTGATAAAGTCAGTTTTTGCGTACC
>CALVMP010000007.1 GCA_944346655.1 uncultured Clostridia bacterium | reverse complement strand
AGGTGGCGCATTCATGCCAATGATAATCATCGTCCGAAGACCATGCCGAAGCCCAGGCATGTTCGTGAGGTATGGCAACCGTATCGCGGTATTCGGTATAGCCGCAGAGGTTGCACTCCCTGTACTCCCTTCCGCCCTCGCTTTCTGTGGCAGCCTTTTCGACCTGCCAATTCCCGAAGGTGTGAGCTGCCTCTTCCTCCTTTTCGTCGCAACCCGAGCATTCCTTCCAATGCCCTTCGGCGTCGCTTTCATAAACGGACGACCAGCTGTGAGTGTGGTTTTCGCCGCCGATTATTTCGGGTCCGTCGGAAGAATCATCGTCCGACGGGGTGCCGCCGTTGTTTGAAACGCAACCGGCAAAGGATAACGCCGTAGCCGCGGCTGCAACAAGGGCGAGAAACCTTTTGAGCTTGATTTTCATTTTTGAATTCCCCTTATCGTGGAAAAAAATTTGCTTTTCCGCATATTCCCACGATAGCCATTATACACGGCGTTGTAAACTATGTCAACAAAATTTGTTAGCGTTTAACAAAAAATGTTAATAAATAAAAAAATAACTATTTGCATGGCGGCAAACAGCTGTTTTACGGTCAAAAAAATGTTAAATTATGTTAATTAACAAAAAATAGAGAGCGATAAGCGCGACGAGGAAAGCAAGGTTATACAGCGTGAACTGCAAAAGATATTTGCCCCTCCCCTCCGCATGCGCGCGGGCGTATTCTTTAAAGGAAATGAGCGAAGCCATGGAAGCGATGAGCGTACCCAGTCCGCCTATGTTGCATCCCACTATGAGCGCGGAGTAGTTATTTGTGAAGCCCGACAAAAGGAGCGCCGCGGGAACGTTTGAAATGACCTGGCTTGCGAGCACGGCGACGAGGACTTCGTTGCCGGAAATTACGGAGGAGAGCGCCGACTTGAAGGCGGGCAGGGCGCCGAGGTTGCCCGTAAAGATAAAGAGGGCGAAAAAGGTTAAAAGGAGGGAGTAATCTATCTTTTTAAGCACGGGGCGGGCAAAGATAACGAGGAAGGCAAACACAATGGCTGCCACATATGCAGGGGGCAGCACGTTGAAGAGCCCCAGAAGGCAGAGCACGAAAAAGACGGCGGGCCACGTCAGCGGGAAAGCTCCCGCAAGTTTAGTCCGCGGCAGTTCGCACAAAACGGGGCTGCTTTTGAAGCACATTATTATCCCCGCCAGCCCGGCCGCCGAAAGGAGAACATAGGGCAACATTAAAAGGAGCATGCCGCCGAAGCTCATGCCCGAGCGGGCAAAGAGATATAAATTCTGCGGATTGCCGATGGGGGTGAACATGCTGCCGAGGTTCGCCGCTATGGTCTGAAGAATGACGAGCGGCACCGCAAGGCGGTCATTTCCCGAAAGCGAAAGCACGGTGAGCGCAAACGGCACAAAGGTGATGAGAGCCACGTCGTTGGTGATTACCATGCTCATGACAAAGGGCAGAAAGACGAGCACGAACATTATTCTGCGGGTGGTGTGCGCCCGCTTTAAAAGTTTTTCGGCAAGAAAGGAGAACAGCCCCGCCGACTGAAAACCCTTCATTACCGCCATGAGCGCAAAGAGCTGGCAGAGCGTGTCCCAGTCTATGTAGCCCAAATACTCACCGCTCGGAGGAACGAAGAAGGCGGAAATTATTGCAAGCAATACGGCTATGCAGAGCACAAGCTCCCTCCGCACAAAGGCTGCCGCACCCTTTAAAACTTTTGTCATGATATTTCTCCGTAGCAGATTATATTACCCATAAAAAATAAATACAATTAATTGCGCCCGCAAGAATTTTTATTTTTATTTAAAACCACCGCGGCTGTGCCGCGGCGGTTATGTTATTATATGGATTGAAGCATTGTAAGAGCCGCCTTTATTACGTCGTCCATGTCGTAGTACTTATAGCTGCCCAGCCTGCCGCCGAAGATTACCTTTTTCTCCTTTTCGGCAAGCGCTTTATACCTTTCGTAAAGTTCGCCGTTCTTTTTATCGTTTACGGGATAATACGGTTCGTCGCCCTTCTTCCACTCCGAACTGTACTCGCGGGAGATGACCGTCTTTTCAAGGTCCCTCCCCTCTTCGTCCTTGCCGAACTCGAACCACTTATGCTCGATTATCCTCGTCCACGGGATTTCGCGGTCGGTGTAGTTGACGGCGGCGTTGCCCTGAAAGTTGGGAATATCCAGAACTTCGTTTTCAAAGCGCACCGAGCGATACTCCAATGGACCGTATATATAGCCGAAGTATTCGTCTATCGCGCCCGTGTAGATTATTTTTTCCGCCAGTTTTTCAAGCTCCTCCCTGCACTTTAAAAAGTCGCAGTCAAGCTTTAATTCGACGCCTTTGAGCATATTTTCAACCATCTTGGTGTAACCGCCCACGGGTATACCCTGATAGCGGTCGTTGAAGTAGTTGTTATCGAAGGTGTACCTTACGGGCAGCCTTTTTATTATGAATGCGGGAAGCTCTTTGCAGTCCCTCCCCCACTGCTTTTCAGTGTAGCCCTTTACAAGCTTATTATATATCGTCTTGCCGACGAGATTTATTGCCTGCTCCTCTAAGTTGGCAGGGTTTTCGACGTAGCTTTCGCCGATTTCCTCTGCAATTCTCCTTGCCGCCTCCTCCGGGGTGAACACGTCGCGCCAGAGCTTGGTGAAGGTGTTCATGTTGAAGGGCAGGTTGTAGCACTCGTCCTTATACCTAGCCACGGGACAGTTGACAAAGTTGTTGAATTCGGCAAACCTGTTTACATACTCCCATACGTCCTTATATGAGGTATGGAAAATATGAGCCCCGTACACGTGAACGTTTATGCCCTCGACCTTTTGGGTGTAAACGTTGCCGGCGATGTGGGGGCGCCTGTCTATAACGAGAACTTTTTTGCCCCTATTACTTAGTTCGTGTGCGCATACGGCGCCGTATAAGCCGCTGCCGACGATTAAATAATCGTACAAATTTCCCCTCCGAAAATACTGTTCCCAATAATCATACCACGCCCCGATAAAAATTGCAAGCTTATAAAACAATTGACCGCAGACTGCGGTCAATTGTTTTATATTATATATATTTTGAAATATCGATATTTGAGGAGTCGATGGAGAGCAGTTTTTCGCGGACCTTCAATACATAGGGCGCGGAGACGGAAACTTCGTCGAGCCCTATTGCGAGGAAGAATTCCGTGAGCTCGGTATTTTTGCCGAGTTCGCCGCACAGCCCCACCCACTTGCCTTTGGCGTGGGCGTTGTCGACAACCGTCTTTATGAGCCTGAGCACCGCCTTGTGCCTGGGGTCGAAGAGGTTTTCGAGCCTGCTGTTCTGCCTGTCTATGGCGAGGGTGTACTGCGTTAAGTCGTTGCTGCCTATGGAGAAGAAGTCGGCGATTTCGGCAAGTTCGTCCGAAATTACAGCCGCGGCGGGCGTTTCGACCATTATGCCAATTTCGACCTTGTCGTCGAAGGGAATTCCCTCGGCTTTGAGTTCGTTGCGCACTTCGAACGCCATCTTCTTGACCCAGCGGACCTCGTCGACGGAAATTATCATGGGCACCATGATTTTGAGTTTGCCGTACACCGAGGCGCGGTAGAGGGCGCGGAGCTGGGTCTTCATTATCTCGGGGCGCTCGAAGCAGATGCGCACCGAGCGCAGCCCCATGGCGGGGTTCTCCTCCTCGGGCAGGTTGAAGTAGTCCACCTTTTTGTCGGCGCCGATATCCATGGTACGTATGATTACGGGCTTGCCAGCCATTGCCTCGAGGGTGGCGCGGTACTCGTTGAACTGATAGTCCTCGGAGGGGTAGTCGGAGGAGTCGAGATACAAAAATTCGCTGCGCATCAGCCCTATGCCGTGCGCGTCGTTTTCGAGCGCGGCTGACACGTCCTTGGACTTGCCTATGTTGCAGTATATCTCCATTCTCTTCCCGTCGGCGCTCACATTCTCCCTGCCTATAAGGCTCCTTCTGAACGCCTCGTCGGCACGCTGTTTTTCCAGCCTTCGGGTGTAGTCCTTGAGCTGCTTTTCGGTGGGGTCGATTATTATTTTGCCCTCGTAGCCGTCGATTATAGCCGTTTTGCCCTCGTAGCTTTTATCCATCTTCACCCCCGTCGCAACCACGCAGGACAGCGACATGGAGCGGGCGATTATCGCCATGTGCGAGGAGACCGAGCCCTTGGAAGTTACCAGCCCCAACAGCTTGCCGCTTTCAAAACCGACGATTTCGGAGGGGTTTACGTCCTCGGCGACGACGATAGCGGGGGAATCGAGCGACACGCCGCCCGTTACGCCGCAGATATGGTCGGTTATTCTGCCCGAGATATCCATCACGTCGTTAGCCCTGCCCTGCATGTACTCGTCGTCCATGGCTGAAAACATCGAAGCGAGCTCTTCCGCCGCGGTTGAGACGGCGTATGCGGCGTTGAAGCCTTCGTTTATCTTTGCCATGACGGCGTCCTCGAAGTCGAGGTCGTCGACCATCATTATGTGTATCTGAAAAATTTCGGCCTGCGAAACGCCCGCCCTTTTAAGGGTGCTTTCGTACAGCTTTTCAAGGTCCGCCTTGGCGGCGGCGCGGGCGGCATTGAATTTTTCCGCTTCCTCTCCGACGCTCTCCGCCCTTGCGTCGGTGATGCGCTTTTTCTTTTTTTCAAGCAGGCATACGGGGCCTATGGCTATGCTTTCGTATACCGCTTTGCCGAGATATTCTATCATTTCTCCCCGTCCTTTTTTTAAAGGTTTTCTTTAAATACTTTTTCAAGCTCTGAAATTGCCTTGTCCTCGTCGGCGCCGTCGCAGGTGACGGTGACCTCCTCACCGTGCTTAATGCCCAGCCCCATGAGACCGAATATGCGCTTTGCGTCTGCAGGCGCCTTGCCTGCCTTTGAAACGGTGACGGAGCACGCAAAACCCTTTGCAACGCTGACAATTACGCCTGCGGGGCGGGCGTGCACTCCTACGGGATCGGTGATTACATAGTTAAAGCTTTTCATTATTTCAATCTCCTTATGCAATTATTATTTGCCTTTTTTAAAATTATTGTCCGCGCAGACCCATTTCGGCTGCGGTGGGGTAAGAATCTATGGCGCCCTCCCGCCCGACGGACTTTGCGCAGTAGCCGTTGGAAAAGTTAAGATACCTTAAAAGTCTGCGCGAATCGAGCTTTGAAAGCTCCTCCGCGCGGACGTGATCGGAGCAGAGCGAAAAGAGAAAACTACCTATGAACGCGTCGCCCGCGCCCGTGGTGTCCACAACATTCGCCTCCACGGCGAGCGAGGAAGCCGAGCCCGCGGCGTTGAACGCCATGGCGCCCGCATTGCCCTTGGTGTAGACGAGAAGTTTTACGTTGCCCTTCAAAAGATCGTCCGCGGCGTCGCAGATATCCTTTTTGCCCGTAATGAATTCAAGCTCTTCGTCGGAAATTTTAAGTATGTCGCAGAGGGGCAGAAACTCTTTTACGGCACGGCGGAGTTTTTCGGGGCTGTCCCACAGGTTGAGCCGCAGGTTGGGGTCGAAGGAAATTATCGCCCCCGCCCGCCTTGCGTACTCTATGGCTTTTTTGTGCGCCTCCTTCATGGGGAAGTCGCCCAGGGAGACCGAGCAGAAGTGCAGGCAGTAGCAGTCGGCAAACCACTCCTCCCTTATATCCCCCGCGCCGAGGAGCATATCAGCCCCGGGGTTGCGGTAGAAGGAGAAGGAACGGTTGCCGCTCTTATCCCTCGAGACGAAGGCGAGCGAGGTGTTTGCCTGCGGAGTGCGCAGCACGTGCGAACAGTCTATGCCGACCGAGCAGAGATATTCATAAATCTTGTCGCCGAAGGCGTCCTCTCCGAGCATGGTTATGAGCGAGGCAGCACCGCCCAGCTTTACGAACGCTCCGCACACGTTGGCGGGAGCACCGCCCACCTTGGGAATAAAGCTCTTCGCGTCCTTTACCTCATACCCATGTTCGGAGCCTATCATATCGATGAGAGCCTCACCTATCGCCATCAGCTTTTTCATAGTTGAACTCCTCTACCCCGCTTATCAGGCACTCGGCGGCGCCTTCGCACAAAAGTCCGCCCCCGCCCGAAAATATGCGGGCAGTGAACACATACTCCCCGCCGTTTATATAGATTTCGGCAATGGAGTTATCAAGGAATATAAACAGCTCCTCCGCTTTTACCGAGAGCTTTCGCGGCTGCCTGCCGAAACCGTCCCTTATAAAGGCAAAATTTATCCCGTCCGCCCCGACGCATATCTCAAAGCAGCCGCCGAGGGTGACCTTTGTGCCGGGCTTTGAAGCGATTTTTGCAAAGCAGGTTGAAAGCGAAGTGCGATTGACGCGGGAATATCCCTTGGCGAGCGACAAAATTTCGCGTACGGGGAAGCAATAAATTTTGCCGTTTTTCAAAGTCAGCTCGCGGAAGGTCGTGAGGCAGTGAATCCACCCCTCCTTGAGGGAGCAATCGTAGGTATAGGGCAGTTTTTCGTCGGCAATTCCCGCCCAGCCGACGAGAACCACGCGTCCGCCGTCGACATAGGTCTGGGGGGCGTAGAAGTCGTACCCCTTATCCCACTCGACGTAGTTTGAACGGCATATATCCCCTATGCAATAGCCCGAGGAGAAGAGATTGCGGAAGTTTTCACCCTCCTCCTTCACCCCCTGCGGACAGAAGGACCACACAGTTTTGCCGCCGAGAGAGATGCGGTCGGGGCACTCGAGCATGTAGCCGAAGCCCGGGAAAATTTCATCCTTATAAAAACTCCAGTTTTCAAGGTCAGTTGAGCGGTAAATAAGGAGCGCGCCTTTATCGTCCCGCGTTCTGCCGCCGAGGAGCATGAAGTATTCGTCCCCCTCCCTCCACACCTTGGGGTCGCGTACGTGGCAGGAATAGTACGGGGGATAGTCCTCATTCTTCAACAGCACGCGCTTGGGCGAAAGGTGCACGCCGTCCTCCGTCGTGACCGAAAAGACGGTGGCGAGCCTGCCCGACGAGATATAATCGTAGTCGCCTTCAAGCTTTACGTTGCCCGTGTAAAAGAGGTGCAGAATACCCTCCTTTTCTATCGCCCCGCCCGAGTACACGCCGTTTTTATCGAGCTCGTTGTCGGGCGAAAGCGCCATGCCGTAGAAGATGTAATTTTTATAGTCGCGCGTTGCATAGTGTCCCCAGCCCTTGGGTCCGGGAGCGGGATATTCGGGGGCGTACTGAAAGAATATATGCCGCACGCCCCTGAAGAGGCACAGCCCGTTGGGATCGTTGAGCCAGCCCCTGTCTGGGACTATGTGCGCGGTAGGTTTTAAGCTTGTTTTGTACATACCAGACATTTGGATTCGAGTTGGGTATAGCGCGACTTCTGCATCTCTACTTCGGCGAAGTCGTCGGAGTTGGTTACGATTACGGGGGTGGTGATATCGTACCCCGCCTTCTTTATCTTGCGGGCGTTGAACCTGATGAGCGGCTGACCGCGCACCACTTTTTCGCCCTCCTTTACGAGGGGAGTAAAGTATTTTCCGCCGAGTTCGACGGTATTTACGCCTATGTGCACGAGCAGTTCGACTCCGTTGCCCGTTATGCCTATAGCGTGGTGGGTTTCGAACAGGGTGGAGATTTCACCGTCGAAGGGCGCGTAGACCGTGGCGTTACCCGTAAAGATATTCATGCGGGGAATAATTGCCATGCCCCTGCCGAGCACGCCCTGCGAGAAGGTTTCGTCCTTTACCTCCGAAAGCTTTACCGCCTTGCCCTTTATGGGGGCGGCGATTTCGTTTTCGCTGAGTGGCTGCATGTCGTGGTGGAGAACAAAGGATACGGCAAACGCGACGGCGGAAGCAACTACTATGCCGAGCAGATACAAGAGAAGGTTGCGCCAGTCAAACATGGTGATGAGTATGCCGAATATGCCCGTCACGCCGTAAGCGTTTGCCTTTACGCCGAGGAGGGCGACCAGCCAGCCGCCGACAGCGCCGCCTATGCAGCCTGCAATTAAGGGCTTCCTGAAGCGGAGGTTGACGCCGAAGATGGCGGGCTCGGTAATGCCGAGGTATGCCGACAGCGCGGCGGGAATGGCAACCGACTTGAGCTTTTTATCCTTGGTTTTGAGGGCAACGGCAAGGCAGGCGGCACCCTGGGCGGTGTTTACGCAGGTTGCGATGGGCATCCAGGGGTTGTAGCCCGTGGAGGAGAGCAGACCCGCCTCTATTGCGTTGTACATGTGATGCAGACCGCACACGACGGTGAGAGCATACACGGCGCCGATTATAAGCCCGCCGAAGCCGTAGGGGATATTTATGAACCATTCGCAGGCGTCGAGCACCCAGTTTTCGACCGTGCCGAATATGGGACCGATGACGAGCATGGTTGCAAACGCCGTGACGAGAAGGGTTACAAGAGGGGTTACGAAGAGATCGATGACCTCGGGAACGACCTTGTGCAGACCCTTTTCGAGCAGGGACATTATCCATATGGAGAGGACGACGGGTATTACGTGGCCCTGAAGCCCCACGAGCTGAATGTGGAAGTCGCCGATAGAGAACAGAATGTACTGGGACATATCGGTAGAGCCGACGTTCCAGGCGTTTACAAAGTCGGGGTGAACCATTATTATGCCCATTACGGCGGCGAGCAGGGTGTTACACTTAAAGACCTTGCTTGCCGAAACGGCGATAAGTACGGGCAGGAAGGCAAACGCCGCATTAGAAATGGCGTGAACGAACACATAGAAGTTGTTCTCGGTCATGCCCTCTAAGGCGGGGATCTGCGCAAGTCCCTCCAAAAGTCCCATGAGTATGCCGCAGGCAACTATGGCGGGGATTATGGGCACGAACACGTCGCCCAGCGTTTTGATGAGGCGCACGAAGATGTTCTGTCTGTTCGTTGCCGCCTGCTTTACCTGTTCCTTGGTGGCAGCCTCGATGTGCCCTTCCTTTAAAAACTCATCATACACCTTATTTACGGTGCCCGTGCCGATTATTATCTGCAACTGTCCGCTCGCGATGAATACGCCCTTTACGCCGTCCACGTTTTCAAGCGCGGCTTTGTTGATGAGCGAATTGTCTGCAATTACAAGGCGAAGCCTCGTGGCGCAGTGCGCCGCCGAGACGACATTTTGTCCGCCGCCGATGTTTTCAAGAATTCCGACGGCAATTTTGTTGTAGTCCATACCGGTCTCCCCCTTATTATATTTATTAGTATACCGCAAAAATCCGTAATAATCACGTGGCATTTGCGGTATCGTTCCCACACAAAGATATGGTATCGTTCCCATATCCGCAGATATTGTAACACCGCCAAAGGGGTTTGTCAACACTTTATGATAAAAAAGTTCAAAAAATTTTATATTTTCACAATCGATAAAATTTTTTCGATTTAAATTAAAAAAATCGTCCCCTCTTTCGGGGACGAAAATCAGTTTATCTTGTAGTTTGTTTTATCTCGATTTCAAAACTTGTCTGCACCTGCCGCACGAAAGCTCCTCCCTCTATTTTTTCGAGCAACAGTTTTGCCGCGGCGCAGCCGCTGCCGAAATAGTCGAGGTTGGCGCAGGAAATTTTGGGCGAGCACACGTCGATTATCTCCGTGCCGCCCACGCAGCCGAGCGAAACGTCCTGCGGAACGCGTTTGCCCGAGGACTTCAAGTACTCGAGCGCCCCCACCGCTATGTGGTCGGTCGCGCAGAATATGGCGTCCGTTTCGGGGTGCGCCTCCATGAGTCTTTTGCAGGCTTCAAACCCGCCCGACATATTATAGTTGCTCACCTCTTCATTGAACTGCCCCCCGCATACGGCGCGGGTAAAGCCCTCTCTCCTGTCCCTGCCCGTAGAAAGGTCATCGGGGCGGGTGCCTATAACGGCGGGGTGGGCGGCGCCCTTTATAACCTCCCTTGCAATGCCTTCCGCGGCGGCGACGTTGTTGTGATACACGCAGGAAAACCCCTCGTGGCACTGGGCAAGGATTACGAACGGAAGGTCGATGTCGCGCATGATTCTTTCGTGTTCGGGCGTGAACACCGAACCGACAAGAATTATTCCGTCGACGATTTTTGAACCCGTGAAGAGGTTGAGATATTTTAATTCAGCCCGCTCGTCGTTGTCGACGTTGGCAAGCAACAGATAGTATCCCCTGCCGTTGAGCACGGAGGACACGCCCGATATCATGCGGGAGATCGAGTCGGAATTGAGTTTGGGAATTATTACGCCTATCTGGCGGGTGACCTTGCTGCGGAGGGACTGCGCCTGTTTGGAGGGAACGTAACCCGTCTCTTCTATAACCTTTCTTATTCTTTCGCGCTTCTCTTCGCTGACGTACCCGCCGTTTAAATAGCGGGAAACGGTTGAATGCCCCACGCCCGCGAGCGCGGCGATATCTTTTATCTGCATAACTGTGGTATCCTTCCCACATATTCTACCACCGCGCAAAAGATATGTCAACCCCTGTCAAAAAAATATTAAGCATGTCCGGCATTGCGGGGCGTTATTTTAAAATCAGCCGGCTGACGGTTGACAGCTTTTTATATTTTACATATAATTTAAGGAAATAAACGTACAGAGGAAAAAGTTATGCAATGCCCCAACGTTACGGAGTGTATGTGCCCCAAAGTAAGCTGTAAAAACCACGGAATATGCTGCGACTGCGTTACAAAGCACCGTTTGACCGACAGCCTGCCCTACTGCCTGTTCCCCGACAACGGCGGGGATAAGTCCAACGAAAACCACTACCGCGTGCTGAAAAAGCGGTTTGAAGGAGAGGGCAAGTGATGGAGTATACGTTTGAGCAGAAATACCGGCTCATAAAACAGAAAGTGCTTGAAGCATATTCTAAAAATCCCGTTGAAATAGCGCGGGAAATTATGAAGAATGACTTTGTAAGCATTCACGGACCCGAGCACCACTTTTTGGACGGCGCCGCCTTTATTATGGCATACAGAAACGCAGGCGGCGGCATTGACCCGGCAATATGCCTTGAAGAACTTGCCAAGCGCACAATCAAAATGCCTGGCGCAATGTGCGGGCATTGGGGCGTGTGCGGCTCGGTTGCCTCGGTCGGGGCGGCTCTTTCGGTAATTCACGGCACGGGACCATTGAGCACGGATAAATACTACGCCGACAATATGAAATACACCTCCGCGGTAATTTCAAAAATGGCAGATATAGGCGGCGCGAGGTGCTGCAAACGCAATGCCTTCCTCTCCCTCTCTTACGGAGTGCAATTCGTTAAAGATAGATACGGCATTGAGATGGAGTGCGACAACATAGTCTGCGACTTCTATCCGAAAAACGCACAGTGCCTTAAAAACCGATGCCCCTTTCATCCATAAAGCACCCATTTAACAAACAAGAGAACCCCGAGCATTCGGGGTTCTTTAAATTTAAAATTATGCAAATAAAAGTTTGCGTCAAACTGTTGCAAACAGTCCATTAGTATGATATAATACTTTATGATAACAGACTAAATGCGGAGGTTGTAATGAAAGCAAGTAATGAGATAAATGAGCTTGTAAACGCCTATTGCAGGTTGCGCGACAGACAGCTCGCCGTGTACAGCAAGTGCGCAAAGCGGCATGGTCTGACCACCAACGAACTGTTCGTTTTAGATATTCTTTGGTTTGCGCCCGAGGGATGTACGCAGAAGGAGATCTGCGAGCGGCTCTCTTCCAACAAACAGACTGTTGCGGCAATCATAACCCGATTCTGGAAGAAAGGATACATATACTTCGAAGAAGTTATGGAGGACAGGCGCAACAAGCGCATACGCCTTACCGAGGCGGGAAAGGAATATGCCGCATCCATTATCCCTCCCGCTGCCGAGGCGGAGAATGTTGCAATGGCGGAACTCGGTCTGGAAAATCTGACCGAACTTGTCGACCTTACGACGAGGTTGACGGAGAGCATGGAAAAGCAATTTTCACTCCTTAAGGAGAACAAATAAATGGAATTTTACGAGGCAGTAAACAACAGAAGGACGACAAGGCAGTTCTTACAAAAGGAAGTTGACTTTGAAGCAATTAAAAGAATTTTAGAGGCGGGCAACAAGGCGCCGACGTGGGACCACAACCGCAACTGGCAGTACATTATTCTCAGAACAGACGAGGAAAAGGACTACTCATTTTCTGAGGCGAAGAAGATTGCCGACAAGTTCGACGCCGACAGATACCTTAATATGCCGCGCCCCTACCCCATTACGCTTGGGCAAAAGATGTACGGCTACGCCATGCCGAGGCAGTTCACCATGCTCAAAGACGCGCCCTATGTCATTATCCCTCTGTTCAAATCAAAGCAGCTTAACGGCGAATATGTTTCCAAACTCAACCCCTTCGCCACCATCTGGTGCGTGATAGAGAATATCTTTCTGGCGGCGACCGCCGAAGGGCTTTCCTGCTCGATGAGGATACCGCTCAATCAGGAGCACGACATAGTCAAGGCAAAGCTGAAGGTTCCGCCCACCTATATGATACCCGTGTTTATCGGCATAGGCTACGCCGACCCCGAAGAGCATGTGTTGGAGCAATATCACCCCGACGTTGACAAACAGATACGCTTCGGAAGATGGAAATGATAATAAGAGAAATTGCCGTAAAGGACGTTATAACAAAGTCAAACCTGCCCGTGTGCGACTATTCACTCAACCCCTATGTGGGGTGCGAACACGGGTGCAGATACTGTTATGCATGCTTTATGAAACGGTTTACGGGGCACGATGAAAAATGGGGCGAATTTATCGACGTGAAGTATTGGAAGCCGATTGCCCGCCCCGAAAAGTACGCCGGCAAGGAGATATTTATAGGCTCGGTCACCGACCCCTACCAGCCGTGCGAGGAAAAGTACAGGCGCACCCGCGCCGTTTTGGAAGAGCTTAAAGGCAGCGGGGCAAAGCTATCCATAGCCACAAAATCAGACCTTGTGTTGCGCGACCTCGACTTAATAAGGACATTCCCGAATGCCCGCGTTTCGTGGTCGGTAAACACGCTGGACGAGCATTTTAAAAATGATATGGACAATGCAGTTTCTATCGAGCGCAGGCTCGCCGCCATGAAAACCTTTCACGATGCGGGCGTGCGCACCACCTGCTTTATCTCCCCCATTTTCCCCGAAATCACCGACGTGAAGGCTATAATTAAGCGGGCGAAGGATTATTGCAACCTTATCTGGCTGGAAAATTTAAACCTGCGCGGCACCTTCAAGCCGCGGATAATGGAATATATCGCCCAAAAATATCCCGACCTTGTGCCGCTTTACCGCGACATATATACACGCGGCGACAACGGCTACTGGCAATGGCTGGACGGGGAATTGCGTGCGTATGCAAACCAAATCGTACTTGAATATGTGACCAACGACGACACCATGCGCCGCCCGTTTGATGCGCCGCCCGTAATAGTCAATTATTTTTACCACAGCCAAATCAAAAAATCAGCACAAAAGAGGTGATTTTATGCCCGAACTGCCCGAAGTGGAGACCGTGCGGCGGGTACTTGAACCGCACCTTTCAAATAAGAAAATTACAGGAGTACGCATACATAACGCGCAGATCATAGCCTCCCCTTCCCCGAACAGTTTGCCGAAGGCGTGGCGGGTCAGAGCATTGCCGCTTTTGCGCGGCGCGGAAAGTTTTTGCGGCTGCTGTTTGACAGCGGCGACAGCCTTACCGTTCACCTGCGCATGACGGGTTGCCTTACCGTAGAGCCGCAGACCGCGCCGACTGAAAAGCACACGCACGTTATTCTTACCCTCGATGACGGCGAACTGCGCTATGAGGACGTGCGACGCCTGGGCAAAATGTGGTTCATAAGGTGCGGCGAAGAGGATATAAGCGGCGCAAAAGAGCTGGGCATTGAACCGTTTGACGGCGCATTGAACGCGGCATATCTGCGGGGCAATTGCAAAAACAGCAAGAAACCTGTAAAAACTACGCTGCTCGACCAGAGCATCGTGGCTGGCATAGGCAATATCTATTCGGACGAAATACTGTTCGCCGCACATATTCGCCCCGACAGGTTGTGCAATACGCTCACAGAGAGCGATTTTGAACGCCTTGCTGCGGTCATTCCCGAAGATTAAGCTACTTCATAGAAAAGAACGCAATCAGCTTTGAGGAATACACAATCAGCAAGGGCAAAGACTACCGCAACACCCCTTATCTGCGCGTTTACGGCAAGGGCGGCGAACCCTGCCCCGTCTGCGGAGAAACTTTACAGCGCCTCGACCTCGGCGGAAGAAGTTCGGTTTTCTGCCCGCATTGTCAAAGATAATGCTCATAACCTGCACCGCTGAAGAACTACCGACGCCACCAAATAAAAAACACTGCGCGGAAGAAAATCTTCCGCGCAGTGTTATTTTGTAGAAGGTTATTATTGTAAGTTGAGGGAAGCGAGCCAGTTTGAAAGTTCTTCGCGCGAAGCCGCCGCGCTGAGCCTTTTGCAGGGCTTCCAGTTAACCGACGGCGGGCAGAGCTTGCGGAGAATTTCGTCCGTCTTGCCGACGCCGCTTCCGCCCGAAGTGCAGAAGGGAACTACGGTTTTGCCGGAGAAGTCGTAACTTTCCAAAAAGGTTTCGATAATCCTCGGCGCAACGTACCACCATATGGGGAAGCCGACAAAAACCACCGAATAATCGTCCATGTTTGCCACCCTTTCGGCTATGGCGGGACGGCTTGACTTGTCGTTCATCTCTATGGTAGAGCGGCTGGTTTTATCCATCCAGTTGAGATCGGCAGCCGTGTAGGGCACCGACGGTTTGATTTCGAAGAGGTCAGCCCCCGCAACCTGCGCGAGCGCGTGAGCAACCCGTGCGGTCACTCCGCTACATGAAAAATATGCCACCAATTTTTTTGTGTTTTGCATAATTGCCCCCTATATATCATTGAATTAACCTATTTTACAGGGTAATTTAAAAACCTTTTCCCTGTTTTAATATATTATAACACAGCGCAGCGAAAATGTAAAATGCTTATTTTTTATCGCCCGTTATGCCCCGGGGGCATTGCAGTCAATCCGCCGATTTGCGTAAAAGCAGCAGCGCGACTATTCCCGCGAGGACGACAAAGACCGCACAGAGAACGGGAAGATGCCAGACTTCAAACGCCGTCATGGACGAAAAGGCTATCGTTGAGGGGAAGATATAGGATATGTACTGCAAAATGTCGGGCAGCATCGAGGCAGGGAACATGATGCCCGACAGAATTACGGAGGGCAGAAATATTACCATTGCGACCATGGTCTGCTTTGCCTGCGCGCCCACCGCCAGCCCGAGCACGCAGCCCAGCGCGAGCATTACGCAAAGATATATGACCAGCGAACAGAAATACAGGGGGAGATTTTCGGGCAGCTCAGCCCCGAACACGGCGGGAGCCGTGGCGAAGATTATTAGGCAGACTATTAAAGTATGCAAAAATGCGGAGATAAACTGCGTTATAACGCCCAGACAAACCGGCACTCCGTTTGCCTTATAAATCTTTTTGATCCCTCCGCCGTAGACCTCGCCGAGGGAGGGCGGCAACCCCATTAAGGCACTCATAGCTATTACAAACACCGACATGGAAGGAATGAGGGTTTCGACTGCCGAAGGCATGACCGAAGTGAACACGCCGCCCATAAAAAAATAGAATACGAGCGGTACAAGGTAGCAGGTGACAAGCATGGTCCTGCTGCGGATATCCATTATGAACTGAAGCCGCACGCCATACAAAAAAGCCTTCATTTTCCCTCCTCCGCTATGTAAATAAAATGCTCCTCGAGCGTGCCGCGGTCCGTTCGTATATCTAAAATTTCCACGCCCTTGTTTTTGTATTCCCCAACCTTTTCGAGCAAAGCAACGGTCAGGTTATCCGTATCATAGCTCTGTTGCCCCGAGGAGGTGGTAATGCGTATTTTGTACCGTCTGCCGAGGGTTGCAGTCAGTTCGCCCGTGCTTCCCGCAAAGGCGATTTTTCCGTCCTTTAAAATGGCTATGCGGTCGCACAGCGCTTCAACTTCAGCCATATCGTGACTGGCAAGAATAATTGTTTTGCCCCGCTCCCTCAGCGCTCTGATATGTTCGTGCAACGCGTGCCTCGCCCCGACGTCCAGCCCCGCGGAGGGCTCGTCGAGGAAAATTATATCGGGGTCGGCAATCAGCGCGAGAGCGAGATGCAGCCTGCGCTTTTGCCCCGTGGAGAGTTCGGAATATCTCCTTTTTGCAAGCGCGTATATTCCGAGCGATTCGAGCATATCCCTGTTCGGTTTAACCCTGTTCCAGCCTGCGAACAGGTTGACCGCCTCGAGCGGCTTTATGCATGCCTGCAAGGTCGCCGACTGGAGCTGTATTCCGATTTTGCCGCCGATTATAATTTCGCCGCCGTCGTACGGGCGCAGACCCTCTATGCACTCTAAAGCCGTCGTTTTGCCCGCTCCGTTCACGCCGAGCAGGGCAAAGATTTCACCCTTGTGCACGGTGAAGTCCACCCCTTTAAGCACGTGGTTCTTTGCGTAGCTCTTCTTTAGTCCCCTCACCTCCAAAGCTTCAACCATTTTCGCCCCCGAACGGGTTTACGCCCGAATTTTTGAACATGACTTCGAGCGCGGGTCCTATGAACGAGTTGGCGCTCTACTGCGTCTGCCGCCACTCGGCGGCGCCGTCTACCATTTCGCCCATTTTTAAAAGCTTGGGCAGCATGGTCATGTCGCCGCCGGTAAACTCTGCGATGAGCCCCCAGAACTCCCGTGCGAACGCCTGACCCTCCTCGCTTTCGGGAAGCACCCCCGAGTTTGCGAACCGCACCGCCTGATCGCGCAGGAAATTGAATCTCTTTATGAAGGAGAGCCCGCTCTCCCTGTCGAACCTGGACCTGAGAAAGTTGAGGGTGTCGTCGTCGAAATATTTAATCAGCCAATAGTTGTCGTTGCCCATTTGCAGGTTGACAATTATGTCAGCATACTTTGAATAGTCGACGGACTGCATTTTAAGGACCTCGCTTTCGAGCGCTTTAATATCCTTAAGCGACTGCGTAAGCGCCGATATTCTCTCCTCTATCGCCCTGCCCTGTTCGGCGAGCGCGGCTGCAACCTCTTCGGGAGTATCTATCGAGGTAAGTCTGTTTTTTATTCCGTCTATGGAAAAGCCCAAAGATTTTAAAGACAGTATCTGATGCAGTTTTATTATATCCTTGTCGGTGTACCGCCTGCGCCCGCCCTCGCTGAGAGCCGAGGGAGAGAGAAGCCCCTCCCTGTCGTAGTACTGAAGGGTGCGGACGGTAACGCCCATCTTTTTTGCGGCTTCGCCGACCGTCATATATCCCTTGGGAATTGCCCTGTAATTTGCCATGATTTTCACCTCCTTCCTCATTATAATTCATTACGCGGCGTAACGAGCAAGCAATTTTTTAACTTTTTTTCTAAAAAAATTTTCCGCCCGCGGCGCAATCGCCGCGAGCGGGAATGGGTCATTTTATAATACAGTCGGCTGTCGACTTGTTTGTGGCGATTGGCACGTCGTACACGACGGCTATGCGGAGAAGGGCGCGGACATCGGGGTCGTGCGGCTGCGCCGTTAACGGATCGCAGAAAAAGATTATGCCGTCGATTTTGCCCTCGGCTACCTGCGCGCCTATCTGTTGGTCGCCGCCGAGCGGTCCCGAAAGGAAGCTTCTTACCGCCAATCCCGTGGCTTCCGCCACCCTGCGCGAAGTGTTGCCCGTGCCGCAGAGCTCGAAGTTTTTCAGCTTCTCCCTGTTCTTTAAAGCCCACTCCACCATCTCGTCCTTTTTTCCGTCGTGCGCAATGAGCGCTATTACCCTCTTGCCCATTGAATTATCCTCTCTGTTTTATTTTCTATATCATAACCGCACGCGCAGATTTTGTCAAGGCCTTCGGCGGGGCGCGGCGGGCGTAGTCGTTCTTTATCCGATACATTACTTTAAAAACCCCTTTTATTTCAATTAACAAAATTCCCTTCCCCCGGCTACTCTGGGGGAAGGGGTTTATGGAGCAATTTTAAGGAGAATGTATAAATTCAGGGTTATGCGCTCTTCTTTTTCTGCAGTATGCCGAAAACCGCCACGGCGACGCAGACGAGGGCGCCGGCTACTATGGTGACGACGGGCACAGCCGCAGCCATGGAATATGCCTCGTTCGCAACCTGGTCGATATAGTTATACGAAGCCACGCACATGAATATGCCGCATACAACGGCGCACACGCCTGCAACGCCCATGAGTATGTTGCCGCGCTTGCCCGTAATCTTTCCGACGCTGCCGAGAGAATCCATGACCGCCAAAACGGCAGTGACGGCAAATGCGACGGCGGCGACAACCATGAGGAGAACGTTTACAACCGACATGTTGTACAGATCTGCGGCGGGCGAAACATCGAGGCTGGTAAATCCGCCGACCGAGGCTATCCAGTTAAAGTATGAGCTTATGCCGTAAGTGGTGCTCGAGGAGATTATTTCGGACTCCTGGCTTATGAACGCAATGCCAGTGCCCACCATGCCGAGGGCGACGCAAACCAAAATTACGGGGACAATTTTCGCCGCAAGGTTGAGTATGTAGCCGCGCACGCCGCCCTCTATACCGCATGCGCACTCGTTTAAAACTATGGAGGCAACGAGCAATATCGCGCCGAGCACTATTCCCGTAACGGTTATGGCGTTTGCCGCCATGCCCGTGCTCATGGTCTCCATATCAACACTCTGCGCCATGCAGAGGGAGAAAAGCATAATGGAGAAGAGATATGCAAAATATGTTGCAGCCGCCATGGGGAGAATGCTCTTTTGCGTTTTCCCGAGCAGAATTTTTATAAAGCGCACGACGGTAAAAACAAAACATGCCAGCGTGCCAGCGAGCCCGACTGCACTGCAAAGAGCGCCGATTACCGCGCCCGTATAGTTTGCCGAATATGCCAAAGTCTGGCTGTCGCCCGTAAGCATTTCGAACGCTGTGCCGAAGAAGTAGAAGATATCGTAACCCGCTACGCCTCCCGCGCTTACCCCGCCCGTGCTTACGTAGGCCGCACTGCCTATCAGAAAGACAAAGATCATGCCGATGAGCGCGGCGACGCTGCCGCAGATTAATGATATGAGGCTTAAAATCCTGCTCTTTTTCGTAGCCGCGCGGGCAGTGACCTCAACTCTTTCCGGAGGGAAGGTGGAAACACCCTCGCTTTTTTTCTCTTTTTTTACCAGCGGGGCAGCCTTTTCGGCGGCTTCGGCAAAACGCACGGGCATGAGATAGACAGGGGCGTTCCTGTTCGAGCCGCAGTTGACGCAGAACTCGCCGTCCGCAGGGGTCAGCTTTCCGCAGCTTGGGCACAGCGCCATTCCGTCCAGCCGCTTGCCGCATTTTTTGCAAAACACGGCGGTTTGGGGATTTTCGGTCCCGCAATAAACGCACTGCATAAATTTTCCTCCTTGGGTTTATTTTTTAGGTGCCGCGCAGTTTAGCGGCGCCATACATTACATATTAGTTTAAAATTGTTTTGCTTTTTTGACAAGCAATTTACCGACAATTTCTGTCAGTATTTACTTTTTTAAAAAATATTTACCCTCGTCGCGCATTATATCGACGATACAATCCGGTCTGTACTGCCGCAGAAACCGTGAGATTTCGCGCATGTAGCGGTAGAATGTACGCTCCGATATTTTATGCAACGCGCAAAATTCCGTACGTGAGAGAGTTTCGCCGCGCATGAGCGCGTCGTACAACAGAAGAATTGTTTGAATTTTCATGTTCGTCTGCATCCTTTTGTAATTTGCAGACGGCGCCGTCTTTAAAGAAATATTTCCTTTGTTTACGGCTCTATTATACAACCTTTCAGCCCGTTTGTGTTCAGCCGCGTTTGCCAATTTTATGGCAAATCTCGCTTAGTTTTATAATTTATAGTTAAACTTTACCACGCAACTCCCGTTAAAACGTATCGCCGACAATAAAAACTCAGCCGCGGAGAATTTTATTAAAATCTTCCGCGACCTTTAAAAATTATTATATTGACTGGTAGACTATAAAACAATTATATCATTTTGTAAAATTAAAATCATAAAAAATACTGACACGGGGGTGTCAGTATTTTTATTTTTGATAAAATTTTTGTTGCCTATTATATTTAATACTTCTTCCACATGGCTTTTGCGTATGAGGAGGTGAGCAGACAGGCGGCAGAAGCGGGGTTTAAGAGCTCCTCTTCCGAAATGCCGGCGCCGTCGGCATGCCACAGGGCGGCGTCGGCGAAGATCACATCTTCAAGGGAGGAACACGAGAGGAATGCGTTGTCGCCTATATTCTCCACGCTTGCGGGAATGACTATGCTCCTGAGACTGTAATTGCCGTTGAAGGCGTAGCCGCCTATCGTTTTAAGACTTCGGGGGAGGGTTACGACAGAAAGGCTGCGGCAGTTGTTGAACGCGAGGTCGTCGATTATCGTAACGCCTTCGGGAACAGCGACGCTCTGAAGGCTGACGCAGTCGGAAAAGGTGCTGTAACCTATCTTGGCAATGTGCGAGGGCAGCTCTACGGAAGTCAGGCTGCGGCAGCCGCAAAATGCCTCGTCGTCAATAAATGTAATGCTGTCGGGCAGGTTGAGGGAGACGAGAGATTCGCACCTGTAGAACGCCATATAATTTATGCTCTTCACGCCGTATTCGAATGTTACGCTCTCCAAAAATGCGCAGTCGGTAAACGCCCTCTCGGAGACCTCCTCCACGCCGCAGGGTATCCGTATGCTTTCAATCCCGCACGAGGCAAAAGCCGAAGCGCCTATCTCCGCAAGCGAATCGGGCAGCTCTATCTCGGTGAGGATTGCGCATCCGAAGAACGCCTCCGCGCCTATGCTTGCAATTGTTTGGGGAAGCTCGACGCTTTTCAGCGACGTGCAGTTTTTAAATGCTCCGTTCTCTATGGCGACGACGGGGTTGCCGTCGATATATTCGGGAATTATTATGTTTGTATCGGTGCAGTTTCCCATGCCCGCAACCGAATATCCGCCGTTTGCGGGAGAGTATTCGAGCCCTTCGCTGAACGCGCAGGTAAAAAAGTTGTCCCTGTACGCAGAATCGCAGTTTTTACACTCGTGCAGGGTATACCCCATGTCGCCGTTCGCGGGCTGTACTATGGTTGAAAGGTAGTCGTGTTCAAGCTTTGCAACCGTGCGGCTTTCGACAACCGCGCCGCAGACTTTGCAGCACCTTCTGTTTTCCCCCGCGCGTGTGCAGGTGGGGGAAGAGACGACGAACCGCTCGCCCGCGGCATGACCCGTCGCGGCGGTATACCCGGCGGCGTAGCTGTAGCCGCACATGTCGCATCCGAAGGTGGTAAAGCCCTGCGCGGAACATGTAGGAGCCGTGACTTCGGCACTGAAACTATGCTCAAGGGCGGCTGTCGCGCGGCTTTCGAGCAGAGTGCCGCAGTCCGAACAGTATCTTCTCTCCTCGCCCTGCTCCGTGCAGGTGGCTGAACTGTATACGGACCACCCGCCCGCGGCATGACCCGTCGCGGCGGTATAGTCGCCGACGTAACCTTCGTTACATTCGCCGCAGGTATATATGGTATAGCCGCCCGTCGTGCATGTGGGCGATATTACCTCTGCGGAATATGAATGCGTGTGAGCGGGCAGATCTTCTTCGGCGGAGGTGACGTTAAAGTTCCAGTCGGGCACAAGCCACAAAATGAGCGCGGCGGCAAGCATTATGAGAAACGCCGCGAAAATAATTGCATACAGCCTGAACCCGCCCTTGCGCTCCGCTATTACAGCACCGGGGGACCCGGCGGAGACTTCGGGAGACGGAACGGGCTGAGCGCTGTAATAGAGAGCCGAAGGAGCGACGCCGAAATGCTTTGAAAGGGCAAGCAGGTTTTTGATGTCGGGGCAGATAATTCCCCTCTCCCATTTGGAGACCGTGCCCGCGGCGACGCCCAGAGCCCTTGCCGCGTCGCCCTGGCTTTCGCCGCATTTTTTTCTTGCCGCAAGAATGGCTGAACCGAGACCGGCGATATCGAATCTGCCTTCGCTCCGCCCGCCGCAGCCCTCTGTGCCGAAGAGCTCCTCAAGGGATACGCCGAGGACGTCTGCGAGCTGACCGTACATTGCCATGTCGGGCTCGGATATACCCCTCTCCCACTTGGATACGGTCTGCGGATGAACGTTGAGTATTTCAGCCAGCTCCTGCTGGGTTATGCCCGCCTGCTTTCTTAATTTTTTGAGTCTTTCTCCGAACTCGTCCATTGCGGTCACCGCCGTTAAAAATTTTCACGTTTATTTTATCACAAGCGGCTGAGCAATGCAATACCGAAAAATTTATTTTTGCGTTTACGGTTGGTCCCCGGGGGGGGCTTGGCGGAGAGTTTTTTGAGCCGCGAATTTGCCCTGATTATCATTATTATCCCTATGGCGACAGTGATGGCGCACACGGCGAAACCCGTCAACGCCTGAAGAGCTTTTAAATCCTCCCCCTGACCGAAGGAGGCGAGCATAGCCGTCTCGAGACTGATTACCGAAATTAACGCGTCGGCAATGTTTACATTGCGCAGCGACTGCACTATGGGATCGTTAACGTTGCGCGCCTTCACAAGATTTGTAACCGCCGTTATGGCTTTGTAAAAGGTGTACATTGCCGACACGAAGATCATCACGCCCTCGTGCACCACCGTCCGCTCGGAGAGGACCATCTGGGTTACAGCCGCACACATGGCTATGTCGAGCGCCATAAGGCTTGCCCCGCAGGCGCGGTAAGTTTTTAGTTTGCGCACCGCGTCAGTCCCGCCGCGGGAATATTTTTTGATATAGGCAACAATTTCAAAAAAATTTATGCAAGACACCCGAAAACAAGTTTATAATATTGCTTCCCCGTGCCGACCGCAACTAAAATTTCGCCCCGCTTGTTTTAAACCGCCTGTTTTCTTTGCTCTGTCCGCCGCACCATAACCTCGTGCATGACAATCATTATCACAAGGAATAAAGCTATGTAAACGGGCAATATGTTGGGGGTAATTGCATCCGCCAGCACACCGAACAGCGGAGAGGCGAGCCCGCCTATGTACGCAAACGCCATCTGCACGCCAATCATCGCCTGGGAATTTTCCACACCGAAATGGGCGGGCGTGGAGTGAATTATGCTGGGATACACAGGCGCACAGCCCAGCCCCAAAATTATAAAGCCTGCTATCGTCAGCCAGTCGACCGAGGGAACGGCTATGAGCGCTACGCCGATACAGATTATTGAATATCCCGCCCTTATGAGAGCTTTGTCCGAAAATTTAAAAGTGAGGAAGCCGTTTAATCCCCTGCCGACAGTTATGCCGATAAAGAACAGGCTGGCAAACATCGCCGCCATATCCTCCGAAAAGCCGTTGTGCGAAACCATATAGCTCGAAGCCCAGAGCATGGAGGTCTGCTCCAACGCGCAGTAGCAGAAAAAGCACAAAAAACACGCCGCGGCGCCTTTTATTCTGAAAACCTGCTTCAAAGGCAGCGCCTTTTCGCGCTCCGCGGGAGACGCTCCGTTTTTGTAAATATTGCTCTGTGCCTTTTCCCAGAGAGGCAGACTGAAAAAAATTACTGCGGTAAGCACAATCTGTATTACAGCGACAATAAAGTAACCCCGGTTCCAGCCTGTGCCGCCCGAAAGGGCATAACTCATTATATACGGGCTCACCGACGCACCCACTCCCCACATGCAGTGCAGCCAGCTCATGTGGCGGCTCTTTAAATGCAGGGCGACGTAGTTATTTAAAGCCGCGTCCACTCCTCCCGCGCCTAAACCGTATGGTACGGCAAACACGGCGAGCATCCAGAACTGCGTGCTGATTGAAAATAAAAACAGAGCGACGGCGGTCATTGCCGTGCTCACGGCAGTAACAAGCCCCGCGCCGAACCTCTTTGTAAGCCTGTCGCTCAAAAGGCTGGAAGTTATAGTGCCCAAGCCTATTATTATGGAGATAATGCTTGCAAAGCTGTCGGGCGAGTCAAACTCTATTCGCATAACGGGCCACGCCGCACCGAGGAGAGAGTCGGGCAGACCCAAACTTATGAAACATAAATAAATAATTGCAACTAAAAGCGCGAACATGTCTTTTCGTTATCTGATCAATGTGCGTACATTTGCCGCCCCGCATCAGCGGGAATATTTTTTGATATAAGCAACAATTTCAAAACAATTTATGCGGTGCGGGTGAAGGATACCTTATAGGCGACCCCCTCCATGCAGCGGGAAAGATATTCGAGCGTGTCGGCTGCCTCCCGCTTGAAGTTTTCAAAGTCCTCTACGTTGTCCTCGGTAAAGGCTGTGTAATATTCATACGGATTGACTCCGCCGAACTTTTCTCCCCATGAAAAGGTTACGGTCAGCCGCGCGGTACTGTCCCCGCCCGAGGAAAGGTTTATTATATGGTTTCCGCCGTCCTGCTGGTAACTCAGGTTTTCTCCTCCCGATATTACATCAAATGCAATCTCTGTACCGTCGTTGCCCGCTATATATCCGCCCTCCACCGCGTTTTTATAGGTCGCCGCGCCGAAGTCCCTGCCCGTCCTCGGTCCGATGAACGGGGTCGCGTCGTCCTCCTTTTCGTCCGTGGCTGTTACCGTGAGCGCGAACGATACGTTTTCAGTTGCACCGCTGAAAGTAACGTCGTATACAAGCCTGAGGTTTTCGCTCATTTCGCCGTCGGAATACAGCCAGCTCCCGCCGTTCACCGCCTCTTTGGGAGAACCGTACACAACGCTTTGGCTGAGCTGGTCGTCGGGAACGGTTATGCTCACCCCGCCGCCTGCCACACCCTCCACCGAGACGTTGCCCGTGAAGGTATATTCGGACTGACCCGAAACGTACCATGCGCCCAGCCCGAAACCCACGGCGGCGAGCACGGCGATTGTTATGCAGATTATGAGCAGTGTTTTCGTCGGGCTGTCCTTCAATTTTTTCCTCCGTACGCACATGTATTTTTATTTCAAGTTTATATCACGCACCCCCGATTGTCAATATTTTCGTGTCGATTTTTGCAAAAATTTTTACATACGTGTATTTATAATTAACCTCGAATGGATATCTGCACGCCTTTGATTTAAAAACATGCTGCATTAAAATACCCGCAGAATAAAAATCATTGGTTAAAATACTGCCGCACGAGATCCTTGCCGCCGCGGGCAGAGACCACGCCGTCTTCGATAAGATATGCCACGTCGCAAAGGGCTTCGGCACAGCGCACGTCGTGCGTAATAGTTATCATTGTATTGCCCGACTGCGCGTGGAGCCTATTTAAAATATCCACCATCTGTTTTAAGCCGTCGTAGTCCTGCCCGACGGTTGGTTCGTCCAAAAGCAAAACTTCGGGTCGGCACGCGGCGACCGCCGCGATGGAAACGCGCCTCTTTTGTCCTTCGGAGAGAGACTGCGGGTGTCTGTTCCAAAGGTGCTTTACGCCGAACAATTCGGCAATTTCCGCAGCATATTCTTCGCTCTTTGCGCCGAAAGAAATTTCCTGCCGCACGGTGGGCATAAACAGCTGATAGTCGGGGTTCTGATAGACAACTCCCACTCTTTTATACCATGCGCGGCTGCCTCTGCTCTTCTGCTTAAATTTTAGGTCTATATATTGGGTTATACTGCCTCCTGTAGGTTTGTACAACCGCGCAATAAGGCGCAACAGCGTTGTCTTGCCGCAGCCGTTTTCACCGAGCAAAACAACCCTTCCTCCCTTGGGAATTTGAAGTGTGACGCCCTTTAATATCGCCCGCTCCTTTACAGAAAACTTTACGTCCTGAAGCTCAAACAGCGGAGATTGTTCTGTATAAACGGGGCAACTATCCCCCATTTTTGCCGTCTGTTCAAGCAGGTATTCATGCTTGTTTTGCACCTTATGCACACCTTTATTTCCCGCGTGCCACACGGTATCGACAAAGGGCAGAACCATATCCAGCCTGTGCTCTATAACGACGACGCAGTAACCCGCCTGTGCGAGAGAACGCAAGACTCCCATGAGCATTGCGCCGCCGTCCTTATCCAAGTTTGCGAGCGGCTCGTCCAGAATTATAATTTTCTGACCCATTGCGAGCGTACTTGCCGTTATAAGCCGCTGTTTCTGCCCGCCGGAGAGGGTGCGGCACTTCCACCCTTTTTCGAGCTTCATAAGGCGGCAGACTATATCTATCTGTTTTTGTATTTTTTCAGACGGGTAAGCGAGATTTTCGCAGGCGAAGGCGACTTCATCCTCCACTACCTTTTGAATAATCTGCTCGTCGGCGTTCTGCAACACCACACCCACCTTACGGCAGATATGCCCGAGCTTTTTGCCCTTCATATCCTCGCCGTCTATAAGCACCTGTCCCGTGAGCTCGCCCGAATTGACGTTAGGTATTATGCCGCTTATTATATACATGAGCGTTGACTTGCCCTCGCCCGAGTGACCGGAGAGCAAAGTCACCTCGCCATACTCCGCCGTAAAATTGGCGTTTTCAAGTATCTTAGTGTTTCCGTCGTAGGAAAAATTTATATCTTTAAGTGCAATCGCGCTCATAATACTATTACCAAAACTGCGCCCGCAACTATTCCGAGCGCGAAGATGACGTCGGACAGGGCGGGATATTCTCTTTTATAGATTGAATACAGCGAGCCGCCCAGAGTAAAGCCGCGGGTTTCTACCGACAACGCGAGCGTATCGGAGATATTCACCAGCCGCATTACAAAGGGCACTAAAAAGGCGCGGTATAATATTTTGGGATTGAGTATGCTGCCTGCGCCGCGCGTCTTCATTGCCTCCCGCACTCTGCCTATTTCGCCCCGCAGCATGGGCACGAACGACATAGAAATTAACATGCCCAATGTTATTGCCCGCGGCATATGCGCCTGCGAAAGGCTCCTCGTCATTCTCACGGCGGAGATTGACATAGAGATTGCAACGCCCAAGAATAGAGCGCCGAAGCGGTTTAACATTGCAAGCGCAGCGAAAGAATCGCCGCCCGCAGAGGCGTAGGCTATACCTGCGAACGCTCCGCCGAATACTGCGAACGCGGGCAGCATTTTAAGGCAACCCTTTACGCACCCGAACAGGCACACCCATACGAGCGCGCCCAGCAGATACCAGCACAAATTCTCACTTCGCGCCATTACCAGCCCGAAGATTATTACAAACAGCGCCCCGACAATCGCAAAGAGCGGATAGAGTTTTGATTTGAATCTTAAAAAAGTCACTTCTTCAATACCCCCGCCCTCTTCAATTCGCGCGAAATTATCATGCCTGCCACCGAGCCGATAAAACAGAGCGCGACGATTGCCGCCGTCATGCCGACTATCACCCACGGGTTGGTGCCGCCGAGAAACATGGAAACAGCCTCGTTCTCCGCGCCCGTAACAGTATAGTTTACGTTGTAATAGGCATACAAAAGGGGCACGGTGAGAGGCATATACAGCGTGCCAGCCATAACGCACGCCCAGTCGTTTTTATAGCTGCGGAATATGGCAAAAACTAAAAGCTCTACCGCCACCGCGCACACGGCAATGAGCGCCATGGGCGGGAACATCATGAGTAAAAAGAGAGCAATAAATATGCCCATTATCGTCATGGAACCTGCCTTTCGCACCTTCATGAGTCCGATTACGGGAAAGATTGAAAATTGCAGCCCCAGCCCGAGCTGAATTATGCCGAACACGGGAACGTGAATAAGCAGCGGCATTATTGCGCTTGTAACTAAAGTGCACGCCGTGATTATGGCGAGAAATACTATGTCCTTTATCTTAAAGCGGCGGAACATTTTGCTCTCGTCCATGTCCCTCGTCTCACGCTTTTTGAGTTTGTCTTCATACGCCGCCTGTTTTGGCGCTACCGCCTCCTGCATCTCCCTGGTATTTTCAACGAGCGCGGCGACGTCGGCATTTATAATATTGTTTTCCACTTACTTCACCTCTGCCATTTTTCCGCATTCAACGCGATATATCCTGTCGGCAATCGCCATTGTCGACTCCCTGTGAGATACAAGTATAATGCTCTTTTTGCTCTTTTGTCCGGCGAGCGACTTGAGAATTATGCCCTCGTTTATGCTGTCGACATTGCTCGTAGGCTCGTCCAAAAGAATTAATTGGCTGCCCTTTAAAAAGGCGCGGGCAAGACCTATGCGCTGTTTTTCGCCCGCGGAGAGGTTGTCGCCCATGGCGCCCACCTGAGTGGCGTACCCTTCGGGCAGAGATATGATAAAATCGTGCACGGACGCCATTTTGCAGGCAGCCTCTATCTCCTCCTGCGAGGCGTCAGGCTTTGCAATGCGCAAATTTTCCTCTATGCTCTCGTCAAAAAGGTATGTGCTCTGCGACACCATGGTTACGTTATCCAAAAGATTGTCCGAGTTGATATTGTCTATGTCTATACCGTTGTAGTGTATTTCGCCGCTGCCCTTTTGCCAGAATCTTAAGAGAAGTTTTAAAAAGGTAGATTTGCCGCAGCCGCTTTCTCCTACTATGCCGATAATTTCGCCCTTTTGCGCGTGCATACATATATCTTTTAAAACGGGCGCGCCCGCCTCATACTCAAACGATAGGTCATTGACTTCAAGCTCTTCATACTCAAAATTTTTGCCGTTCGTCACGGGATATACCGCGGGCTTTTCCTGCAAGAGATTTAAAACGCGGTCGCCGCCGGCAAAGGTCTGTGTAAGATTGCCCGGCAGGGCGGACACCGCGAGTACGGGTCCAAAACTTGAAGAGATTGCCACAATGCCTATTATCATCGTGCCCATATCGAGCGAGGCAAACCCAACGAGAAGTATGCCGACGGCTATTGCCAGCACGACGAATACGGACACAATAAGTTCTGTCGCCGCGCCAGAGCGCGTTATGCCGCTTTTCATTTTCCTGGTCTCTTTTAAAAGAATGCCCGAGAGACGGTTGACTTCCCCCTCCCTGTCCTTTTCAGCATTATTGAGAACAATATCCTTAATGCCCTTGATTGAATCGAGGAAGTAGGCGTTGAAACTTGCAAATTCCCTGCGGTAGTTTACGCCCGCCGCCTTGAGCCTGCCCGACGAGATGAGGGGAACAACTATGCCGATAACTATATATGCCGCCATTGCAACTATCGCGAGGTACCACGAAGATACAAAGCCGACAAAGAGAAAGACGGCGAGCGACACTAAAACCGCAATGCAGACGGGCGAAATGGTGTGGGCATAGAACACCTCTAATGTTTCAATGTCGGAGGTAATCATTGCGATAATGCTGCCCTTTTGCTTGCTTTCGAGCTTGGCGGGGCAGAGCACACGGAGAGCTGCGAAAATTTTATCGCGCAATACCGCCAACAGTTTGAATGCGATATAGTGATTGGAATACTGTTCCAAATACCTCAGTCCCCCGCGGATTACGCCGCACCCGACGGCAATGCCTATAATTGCGCCCCACGGGAGGGATACGCCCGCACATAAGCCCATTATGCCGAGCGCCTTTGCAACGGCTGCCGCACCCGAAACTGTTACGCCCATTGCGGCGATAAAGCCTAAAGAACCATTTATGACTGCGAGCACCATTATATATGAGAGGCTCCCCAAGAGCACAATAAGGCTTGCCATGATTTTTGCGCCACAGCGGCGAAGTTTGCTCTTTTTCATGAATTGACCCCCATATATCCCTCTTCCAATTGCTTTTGGGTGGTGTAAAGCTGTGCATATCCGCCCTGCCTTTGCATGAGACTTATATGGCTTCCGCTCTCCTTAACTTCTCCCTCTTCCATGTAATAGATATTGTCCGCAGGCACGACGTTTGCAAGGCGGTGTGAAATTACGATTACGCTCTTATTTTTGCTCATCGCCCTGATATTGTCCATGATTATACCCTCGCTCTCGATGTCGATATTGCTCGTCGCCTCGTCGAAGATATATATGTCCTTGTCGGCAACGAGATTTACGGCGAGGGCAAGCCGCTGTTTTTGCCCGCCCGACACGTTTGCCGCGTCCTCGGTAATTACCTTATCCAAGCCGCCGTTTTCCTCAATAAATTCGGCAAGATTTACCTTTTTGAGTACCGCCCAAATCTCCCCGTCGGTAACGTCTTTCTTTGCAAGCTCAAAGTTTGAACGCACGCTGTCGTTGAAGATATAGGTGTTGTACGAAACACAGGCGAGGCGGGAATAGTAAGATTTGCGCGCAACGCTCTCCAAAGTATCGCCGCCGACGGTAACTGCGCCCGCCGCGGGGCGGTACGCACCGACAAGCATATTTACTACGGTGGACTTTCCGCAGCCGCTCTCGCCGACGACGGCAGTCATGCCTTTTTCGGGGAATACCATATTTACGTTTTTCAGCACGTTCCTCCTGCCGTCGTACGAGAAGGTAACGCCGTTCAGCTTTAATTCCGTGCCCGTTACTTCACCTTCGCCCCAGGTTGGATCGGGCATATTCAAAAGGGAGATTATCTTTTTGCCTGCGCTTGCGCCATTCATTGCTACGTGGAAGGCAGAGCCTAAAGAGCGGAGCGGAAGGAAAAATTCCACCGCCACGAGCACTAAAAAGAGCGCCGCCGCGGGAGCAAGCCAGCCGTTCATAAGTCCGACCGCCGCAAGGGCAATGCCTGCGCCCGCGCCTCCGTAGGCAACCAAGTCCATAATAGTGGTGCTGGCAAGCTGCATGACGAGCACCTTCATGGTGATTTTTCTGAACTCCTCCGCGCTTTTATTCATCTTTTTATGACGGGCTGCGTCTGCCTTGAAAATCTTTAATTCCTTTAAGCCCTGCACGCTGTCTAAAAAGCCGTCGCCCATCGAGGTGTATTTGCCCCAATATTTTGCAAACACCTTCTTTGCGTACTTTGAAACAGCCACAATGGACACAGGGATAAGCGGCACGCAGGCAAACAGCACGAGCGAGGTGCGCCAATCTATGCCGACGCAGATGCAAAAGAGTATTACGGGTGCCAGCATTGAAAAGAAGAACTGCGGAAGATAGGTGGAGTAGTATAAATCGAGCTGTTCAATGCCCTCCATACTCACCTGCGTAAGCCCCGCCATACTCATTCCGTCGGTTGAACGCACACCGAGCTTTAAAATTTTGTCGTAAGTCCTCTCGCGCAGGTCCTTCTTCACCCTGCGGCCGAGCATATCCTTTAAATTGCCCGTGGAGCGGCTGGCGATATACCGCACGATTATTGCCAGGACCGCGGTGATTGCGGGATATATATAGGTCAACGGCGGCAAATCTTCAATTAAAATATACACCGCCCAACACACGCTCGCCGTGATTCCTACATTGGCGAGCATGCCCGCAACCATTAAAAGCACGGTGTAAACTACATATTTTTTATTGCCGCCCAATAGCTTAAACAGCTGTTTATCTAACATTGCTTTTTGCCTGCTTCCTTCTTCAATTTCCTTTTATATGCTATCATCTGAAAGACGTGTTTGAATGCGAACAAGGGGTGTGAAAGTATCATGCGCGGACCCGAATACTTCATAACTTCCTTTATTCTCTCCCGCATATCGGGCTTGTAGCAGTGCACCTTGCAGAACGAGCAAAACTGCTTGTTTTTCTTAAACGGGCACTTTTCAAGGCGGAAGAGGGCATAGTCGGTTAGCTTTCTGCACTCTGCGCACACCTCGCCCCTGCACCCATGCTTTCCGCGGCAGTACATTTTAATCATTTTGGGAATGAGCCTCTTCTCCCTCTCCCACGCCTTAAACTCTTTTGCTGTCTTTTGCATAGCACTAAAGTTCGCTATACCGAACCTTCCCTTAAAAAATTAGTTCGCATTTGCGAACATAAAGCATTATAACAGAGCAGCCCGGCAATGTCAAATAAATTAACTATGGTGAATTTATTTTATATATAAAAAGAGAGCACATGTGCGCTCACTTTTTACTTACATTATAGATTATTTAGAAATAAACTTTCTGAACACGTCCATCATCTCGTCGGAGACGACGTGTTCTATGCGGCAGGCGTTCTCTTCGGCAAGCTCCTTATCTGCGCCCACTTTTATGAGAACCTTTGTGAGCGTCTGGTGCCTTTCGTAAATGCCCTCCGCCTTCTTCTTTCCCTCTTCGGTGAAGGAAATGTTGCCCGTGGCGTGGTCGATGGTAATAAACCCCTTGTCCTTTAAAAGGTTTATGCCGCGCGAAACGCTCGACTTTACATACCCCAGCTCCTCGCACACGTCGACGGCGCGCACGTTGGCGCTGTTTTTATGAAGAAGCAAAATCGTTTCAAGATACATCTCCTCTGATTCGCGCGTCCTCTTTATTGCCATAACCCTTCCCCCTTGCTTGTCTGAATAGATTATACCCTCTATTTAACAAAAAGTAAAGGAAAAACAGGCAATCACCTCTTTCGTGAAAACAGACCGCGCTTTTCGTAAGAAACCGTATCTATTCTGCCCACGCCGTAGCCCTGCTTTGCAATAGCCTCTTTTATGAGCGCCGTATTTACGCCGTCCTCGGCAATGACCTCCGTCCTGCCCTTTGCGTGCGAGGAGGTGACCTTTTTGACCCCCTCCACGCGGCGGACTACGTCGTTTACGTGCGTTTCACACATGCCGCAGTGCATTCCTTCAACCTCTAACGTAACTTTTATCATACTCCCTCACTTTGCCGCGCTTTCGCCCAAAGATTTGCAGGCTGAAAGGGCATCGCCGTCGGGGGCGTTGTTTGCGATTACGCCGTCCGAAATCATATTGCCGCCCGCGGTAACTATGCGCTCCTGCCAGGTGCGCATCCATTCGCCGTCGCCCCAGTCGTATGAGCCGAACAGCCCCACCTTTTTGCCGCCGAGTTTGCCCTCTATCGACGAGAAGAAGGGTTCAAACTCGCTCTCCTCAAGCTGTTCGGCACCCATTGCGGGGCAACCCAGAAGAATTGCATCGCTTGCAAGTACGCCATCGTCAGCCATTGCAACGGGCAGAAGTTCAACTTCCGCGCCTGCGTTCTTTGCACCCTCCGCAACAGCATTTGCCATAGCCTCAGTATTGCCCGTACCGGACCAATACACTATTGAAATTTTCATAAAATACCTCCGAAAATTTTGTTTTATCCTACATTAAATATCTGTGTGAGTGACTTTCCCCTGTCCATGTGCCTGCATATACACGACGAACAGCGGTTGAACCGCTCGAATGTTTTTGCAGCCTCCTGCACGTTGGAATACACCTTCCAGCAGCCGCACATTATGCAGCCGTTGGGATTTGCAATGAACCCGCGCACGTCGGAGAGGGGATAGCCGAGAAATACGCCGATCTCGTGCGGGAAATCACCTTCCATTTTTGCTCTTAGCCGGTCTATCGCCTCCTCCACGCTGCCATATTCATAGCCGCGGGAATGTAAGAAATTCCTTACTTGCTGCGAAAAGAGCATTTTTTTCAACTTCTCAGCATGATAGACGTAGACAATCAGCTTTCTTTGGCACCCGCCGAGCACGACGAAGTTGAACCCCTTATTTTTAAACTTTTTCGAAAGTCGGGCAAGCACTCCTCTCTCAGCTTTTTCAATGCTGACGAGGCTTGCAGGTTTTAGCCCTGCAAAGGTTATGCCGCAATGCCTGCCTATCGTGTACTCCGCCGCGCTCAAATACTTACTCCTTTTTAAGTTCGCTTATGCGAACCATTCTTTTTAATATAAGTTCGCATACGCGAACTTATATATTATTATACGCATCAAGTCACCTTTTGTCAACAGTTTGGCGGCACAAATTTTCAAACGCCGCTATAACTTCCATTCGCCCGACTGCTGCTGAAGATAGCACATCTTTGTGTACAAGCCGCCCTTCGCATACAGCTCTCCGGGCGTGCCCTGTTCGGCAACCATGCCGTCCTTTAACAAAACGAGTTTATCCGCGCCCTCCACCGTGCGCATGCGGTGGGCGATGATAAGCACCGTTTTACCCTTTACAAGGCGGGAAATTGCGCGCTGAATGAGCGTTTCGTTTTCGGCGTCCAAAGAGGCGGTCGCTTCGTCCAGAAGTATTACGGGCGAGTCTTTTAAGAGGGCGCGGGCGATTGAAATGCGTTGCCGTTCCCCGCCCGAGAGCGCCGAGCCGTTTTCGCCGATCATGGTGTTGTAGCCCTGCGGGAGCTTTTGCACAAACTCGTCGCACTGAGCCTCGCGAGCGGCGGCGAGCACCTCCCCGTCGGTTGCGCCCTGCCTGCCGATGCGGATATTTTCCATAACCGTATTGTTGAAAAGAGTGACCTCCTGAAATACTATGGAGTATGCCGAAAGCAATTTTTCGGGGTCGACAGTATTTATATCAGTGCCGCCAAGAGTTATTTTGCCGCCGCTCACGTCCCAGAACCTTGCAGCGAGTCGCGCCGCCGTAGATTTGCCGCCTCCCGAAGGACCGATGAGGGCGGTAACTTCGCCCTGTTTTGCCGTGAACGACACGCCGTTTAAGACCGTTTCCCCCGTAGTATATGCGAATGAAACATTGTTGAACACAATATCATATCCGTTCGTCTTGAGTTCCGCGGTGCCCGGCTGGACGGGGTAATTTTCTATCTCGTTCATGCGCTCTATGGGGATATTGGTGGAGATTATCGCCGCTAAATTTTGCAGCGACGAACCGAGCGGGTCATACAGGCGGGACACGACCAAAAGATACATAAAGAAGGTGAGAACGGACAGCAAATTTTGGGCGAGAAGTATGCCGCCGACGAGGGCGACCGTGCCTATGCCCAGCTTTAACAGCATACTTGCGGGCACCACGAACATGGCGAGCCCGAGCTCCGCCTTGATCATTCTGCCCTCCATTTTATCTATCTTTTTATCCAGACCGTCGAGGTATTTGCCCTCGGCATTGTTGGACTTCAAGTCGCGCATGCTCTCGAGGCACTCCTGAATGCCGTCGGCAACCTCTAATTTTGCCTCTGCCTGTCTGCGCGAAAAGTAGTTCTGCACCCTGCCCGAAAAGGCGACGATTGCAAGCGATATGGGCAGCACCCACAGCGCGGCAAGCGCAAGCCGCCAGTCGAATATGAACAGGCACACGGCGATTATGCAGGTGGAGATCATAGAGCCGAAGAACTCGGGTATCCAGTGCGAGAACGCCTGCTCGAGCGTGGTGCAGTCGCCCATAATGGTCGTGGTGAGGTCGGACAAATCTTTCTTGCCGAAGAACGACAGGGGTAGTTTTCTTAGCTTTTCTGCAAGTGAAACTCTCCTTACAGCGCTCTCCTTGTAGGTTGCAAAGTAGGTCGTGCCGTACACCCAGCGATAAGAGAACATTATTAAAAGCACCCCCGCTATCATGCCGACGGTATATATCCACAGCCTGCCCTGCGGAACGCCGCCCGCCATTAAGTCTGAGACGAGCAGATACAGAAGGCTTACGGGCAGTATGAGCATTAAATTGTGCACCACGCACGAAATGGTGGCGATTATTAAATCCTTTGCGCCCTGCCGCGACAGGGCGTACTTCTTCATTAAATAATTTATCATGACTTACCTCCAACTTTCCAGCTGATTGAACTGCGATATTCATTATACATTTCATTGTAGAGCCCGCGCCTTTGCATAAGCTCTCTATGCGTGCCGCTCTCGGCAATCTTGCCGTCCTTTAAAACGTATATGCAATCGGCATTTTGCACGGTGGTAAGCCTGTGCGCTATCATCACCACCGTTTTGCCCTCCGCAAGCCTTTCAAATGCGCGCTGAACGGCAGACTCGTTTTCGGGGTCGGCGAATGCCGTCGCCTCGTCCAAAACGATTATTGGTGCGTCTTTGAGCATTACGCGGGCGATTGCTATGCGCTGCTGCTCTCCGCCCGAGAGATATACGCCCTTTGAGCCTATCACCGTGTCAATGCCGTTCGGGAACTTTGAAATAATGTCGTCGCATTGCGCGTTGTGCAGGGCGACAAGCACCTCCGCCCGCGTGGCGCCCGGTCTGCCCATGCGCACGTTTTCAAAGATAGAAGTCTTTAACAGCCTGCTATCCTGAAATACATAAGCTACGGTGTCATTGAGCTTTTGTTTTGCAATGTAGTTTACATTCACGCCGCCTACCTTTACAGCGCCCTTCTGCGCGTCCCAGAAGCGGGCGACAAGTCCCGCCGCCGTCGTCTTTCCTCCTCCCGAGGGACCGACGAGCGCTACAGTCTGCCCCGCCTCCACCTTAAACGATATGCCGTCTATGGCGTTGCGCCCGGCTCCGTCATAGGCAAAGGCGACTTTTTCAAACTCAATGGAATTATCGCGCGGTTCCTGCGGCGTAGCCGTTCCAGGCAGGGGCTTTATGGAGAGCAGCCCGTCTATGCGCGCTATCGCGTCGCCGACTATCATGTTGTTTTCGCTCATGAACATGACCTTCATCAGCGTCACTGAAATTATGGGCGTGAAGATTATGTAGAATATGAGGTTGAGCAAAAACTGCGGTTCCACCCCACCCGCCGTAAAGCACAGCGCCGCAATGATGAGGGGCACAAACACGCAGTTTATCGCCGTGGTGAAGGCGACCATTGGCCACACGAGACTCTTTGTGTAGGCGATTACCCACTTGCTGTAACTGTCTATCGAACCCTTGAAACGCTTGAAGGAGAACACCGTCTGTCCGAACGTCTTTACTACGGGCACGCCGCGCACATATTCTACCGCCTCGTTGTTCATGTCCTCGAGCGAGTTCTGGTACTCCTTCATCTTTTGAGCCATGTCCTTGCCCGTCATTTTGCTCATTATTATAAAGCCCAATGCGGTGGGAATGAGGCTTAAAAGTCCCAGCCGCCAGTCGAATACAAGCAGCAACACGAGCATACCGACGGGCGTTGCAAACGCGCCCACCATGTCGGGCAGCTGGTGCGCAAGGTAGGTTTCGGTTGCACCGCTGCTTTCATTTACAATGCGCCTCACCCTGCCGCTGCCAAGTTCGCTCATGAACCCCACGGGGAGAGAGGCGATATGGCGCATTGTGCGCTTTCTCATATTGCTCGCCACGCGGAATGCGGCAACGTGCGAACACATGAGCCCGCCAAAGTAAATGAGCATTGAAAGCAGCGCACTGCCCACCGCCATCCAGCCGTAGAATGCAAGATGCGAAACCTGTGAAAAATTACCGTCCGCCTCTATTACGTCGCGGACGATGAGCCACACAAAGATGAACGGCGCAAGCGCAAGCATGGCGCTTATTCCAGAGAACACCCACGAAAGATAGGTCAAAACCCTGTGCCGCGCGGCATAACCCGTCAACACGGAGAGGTTGCCCCTCCTTTTTCTGCCTTTTGACATAAAAATTCTCCTTTCTATATTTATAGTTCGCTTATGCGAACTTATTGACAAAATTTATAGCCCGACATTTCAAATGCCGCACCCATTTGGTTCGCTTATGCGAACTATTATCCTTAAAAAGTGGGGCAAGTCGCCCCTGTATTTTTATTAAAATAAGGTTATCTATTAAATTACGGCGCAAGCAAAACCACGCTTTTGCGCAGCGCAACTCAATTTGCGCATCCTTGCGCCTCAGTAGGTGAAGTGGGCGCAATTATATAAATGTAGCGCTAAATAAGATTGCGCCCACGAGGGCAACGCCCTCAAATAACGGCAAATCGCAAGCCGCCCCAAGGCGGGATTTGCGTTAACGTGAAATTCCCATCAACCTATCCCAGCCGGCATAGAAAAATTCACAGACGGCCTCAACATATTCGAGCGCGTCCTCCTTGGGAAAGTCATGCGCAACCACCTCGAACACGCCGTTGAAGAGCGCGCTGGCAAGCATGTGGTTTATGTCGCGCCTGACCGTCTTGACGGGTGCACCGCTTTCGCGGAGAACGCGCATAAATCTTTCGGTGCTGTCCGTTTCGTACTCTATCATGCGGTCGATGTAGTGCTCATAGCTCGAACCCGCGCTGTGGCAGACAATGAGCTTGAAACTATCGAAATAGTCGTAAATTATGTCCATCATCACGCGCATCTTGCCCGAGGTGTAGGTGTGCATCTCCCCCTTCTGCCGCTCGGCAGGGTAGGCGGCGAAGTCCTCCTGCACGTTGGAAAAATATGTGTACAGCTTTTCCGCGCCCTCCTTTACAAGGCAGGAAAACATCTCGTCCTTGTCGGCAAAGCGGCTGTATAGCATACCCGTCGTTACTCCCGCGCGCTCGGCAATGGTGCGCATAGAACTTTCTGCGAAGCCTTTCTCCATAAACTCCGCCTTGGCACAGGCGAGCAACTTTTCGTTTATGCTCTCGTCCTTTATCTTCACTTACTCCACTCCGCAATCTTTAAATAACATTGTTATTATAACACTGTTATTTAGCTATGTCAAGCGTTTGACTACAGATAATTTATATTTTTAACACGCATCACCCTAAAAATATCTTAAATCATTTAATCCATTCCGCATTTTTTATTATATCATCAAATTTGCGGCGTTCGGGTCTTGAAAAGAGTTTTGCCTCTATTTTATTGTCCTTGATATGGTTGCGCGTATTTTTGAATGTGGTACCATTTTCATACTTCCAAAACATCCTATCGCCAAAAATTTTTTTATACGGCTCTGTTATAAACCACACCTTTCGGGGTTTGTAAAACTTCAGCTCTTCGCATAAAATTTCGTCCATTAAACCATAAGTTTTTTCGCAGATTTCATCGTTTGGGTTGCTGTCGCTTTCGGGAGAAATTTTATAGAGTTTGCTCCACACTATGTAGTCGGAAAATAAGCCTTGTCAAAGCCCTCGTCTACAAGTTTATATCTTATAAACTGCCAAAACTTTGAATGAGTTACCGACGGCTTATGGTCCGACTCATCGGCGCAGAAGTTCCCGCTTTCGTAAACCCATCTCAATCCGTAAGGAAACCATTTGCCCTCACAGTCGGTTTGACTGTATTTTGGCATACTCCAGCCGTTTGCCGACCTGCCCACAACCATAATCCTTTTATCTTCGGGCAGTGAAAAATACTTTTCCCCGCTTATTGCAGGAACATGATCAGTATTACCGCATGAAAGGGCGCAATCATATATGCGGACAACCTCGTTGTTTACCACGCCGCAGTACTTAATCATAAACCCGAGTAACGCCCTGCGGTCGGCAACGTTGCGCACGATAATTTTATTATCGCCGACAAACGCCTTAAACGAAGCAAATACTCGTGGTGCAACCGGCGCATTCAGAAGGTGAAAATCAGTGATGCCCGTGCGAGCCGTAACCCATTCGTCCAGGAATATGCCCCGACTATCGTCCCCCTCGCCGCCTATGAAAGACGAAAACGTGTCGCAAATGCGCCCGTCTTTTACCTTTACTGCGGCAAGCTCTATAGGGAGATCCTTATTAAGGTCGGGCGGTCTGCTATCGGTGAACGGGTCAGAAATTTCCAGCGCAACCACGATAAAATTCTTATTCATACAGTGCACCCATGCAGGTGACATCCTCCTTGATTTTATTTACGAGCGACTGCGGCGAAAGCACCTTTACATATCGCCCGAACTGCAGTATCCAGAACCGCATGGCGCGCGGACTTGCAACAAGCGAAAACTTATAGTTCCCGTCGCCTATATCACTTATCTGCACGTCGCCGCCGAACCAGTCAAGGACGTAATTTATCATATTTTCGGCGCCGTTCGCCGTTACAAACTCTATACGTTCAGGCTTATCTTCATAAAGATACGGCAGTCTGTTGGTCATATTGCCCAGGTTTAGGCCGTTTTCGCACCCCTCAACTTGCGTACATGGCTTTGCCGCCTCCTCGGTGAGGACAATATCGGTAATTCTGTCCACGCGGCAATATGAAAGGTTGTTGTATTTATCGTAATTGCAGGCAAGATAATAATGTCCGTTCTTTAAAAAGAGCTGATAGGGACTTATAAGCGACGGCTCCTCGCGCTTGGGGTGAAGTTTTTTATCCGCACCGAATACATTATAGATAAACTTTACTTTTACGCTCTTTTCTATCGCCTCGCACAAAAGCTCTATATTGTAAAAATAATCGCGGCGCTCGTCCTTCTGCCAGTCGTCGAGGTTGACGACATGGCGGGCGTAGTTTTTGAAATATTTTCCGCCCTCGGCAGCGAGCTTGGTAACAAGTTCCTTTGTGTGCGGCTTGCATATATTGCGGTTTGCAAGCACGGAATCTATCAGAAGGCGCAGCTCTCCCTTTTCAAACTTGCGCCCGGCAAGGTAGCAACCGGCACCGTCAGACACAATATCATAACCCGCTCTCTGCAAAAATTCTATGTTGCGGGCAACGGCTTTACGCTCGCAATCGATGCCGTAAACGACCTTTAAAGCCGCGGAGCCCGAAAAAGAGAATGTTTATTTGGACGAGACGATATATAAACGCGCAAAGGGCGCACAGCTCATCGA